>JAUZRU010000159.1 GCA_030950185.1 Paracoccaceae bacterium
ATTGACCGCGCCTGCGCGCGCGGGCCGCAATGACGGTGGGAGCCTGTTTCGATGAGCGCGGTGGTTGACGAGGCCCGGCGCTGGCTGGGCACGCCCTATCTGCACCAGGCCTCAAGGCGCGGGGTCGGGGCCGATTGCCTGGGGCTGATCTGCGGCGTGTGGCGGGCGGTGGTGGGCGGGTTGCCGCAGGAGCTGCCCGCCTATACGCGCGACTGGGGCGAGCCGGCGGGGCGCGAACTGCTGTGGCAGGCGGCGCGGCGGCATTTGCTGGAAAAGCCGCTGGACCGGGCCGCAGCGGGTGATGTGATCCTGTTCAGGATGCGCGACGGCGCGATTGCCAAGCATCTGGGGATTCAGTCGGAAACCGGCGCACGGCCCCGCTTTATCCACGCCTACGAGCGCCACGGGGTGGTCGAAAGCCCGCTGAGCGCGCCCTGGGCACGCAGGATCGTGGGGCGGTTTTGCTATCCGCTGCGCTGAGGTGCGGGGTCGGGCGCGAACCGGATCGCGGGTGCGGCGCGCCGGGGCGCGCAAATCCCGGCGCATTTTTCATGGAGGAATGAATGGCCACATTGGTTCTGTCGGCGGTGGGGGCCTCGGTGGGCTCGGCCATCGGGGGCTCGGTTCTGGGGCTGGGCTCGGCGGTGGTCGGGCGCGCGGTGGGGGCGACGCTGGGCCGGCTGATCGACCAGCGCCTGCTGGGCAGCGGCGCCGATGCCGTGCCCACGGGGCGGATCGAGCGCATCCATCTGAACGGCGCCAGCGAAGGCGGCGCGGTGGGCACCAGCTATGGGCGGATCCGCCTTGGCGGGCAGGTCATCTGGGCCTCGCGATTCACTGAACGGGTGGTGACAAGCGGCACAGGCAAGGGCACCGCGCGCAGGGCGAGCAGCCATTACGCCTATTCCGTCAGCCTGGCGATCGCGCTGGGCGAGGGGGTGGTCGATCGCATCGCCCGGATCTGGGCCGACGGGGTCGAGATTTCGCGCGACAGCCTGAACTGGCGCCTTTACCCCGGCAATGAGATACAACTGCCCGACCCCAAGATCGAGGCGGTCGAGGGCGCGGGCCAGGCACCGGCCTATCGCGGCACCGCCTATGTGGTGATCGAGGATCTGGATCTGGGGCCGTTCGGCAACCGGGTACCGCAGTTCAGCTTCGAGGTGCTGCGCCGCGCGCGCCCTGGCGGTGTGACCTCGGACCCGGCCGAGCTGATCCGCGGTGTCGCGCTGATCCCCGGCACCGGCGAATATGCGCTGGCCACGACGCCTGTGCATTTCAATGAGGGCCCCGGCGCGAACCGCGCGGTCAACCTGCATGTGCCCGGCGGGCAGAGCGATTTTTCGGCATCATTGGACGATCTGCGCGAGGAGGCGCCAAAGGTGGGCTCGGTCTCGCTGGTGGTGTCGTGGTTCGGCGACGATCTGCGCTGCGGCAGCTGCCAGGTGCTGCCCAAGGTCGAGCAGAACGCGCAGGATGCCGCCAACATGGCGTGGGAGGTTTCGGGCACGGCGCGGAGGCAGGCCGAAACGGTCAGCCTTGATGCGGATGGCCGGCCCGTCTTTGGGGGCACGCCCGCGGATGAATCGGTGATCGAGGCGATTCGCGCCATTCACGCAGGCGGGCAGGAGGTGATGTTCTACCCGTTCCTGTTGATGGATATCCAGCAGGGTAACGGCCTGACAGACCCCTGGAGCGGGGCGACCGACCAGCCGGCCATTCCGTGGCGCGGGCGGATCACGCTTTCGGTGGCGCCGGGGCGGGATGGCTCGCCCGACGGGACAGCGGCGGCGGATGCCGAGGTGGCGGTGTTTTTCGGACAGGCGGCGCCGGGGGATTTCGTGCCCGCGGGCACCGGCGTTGCCTATACCGGGCCGGCCGAGTGGTCGTATCGGCGGATGATCCTGCATTATGCGCATCTGTGCGCGCTGGCCGGTGGGGTGGAGTCGTTCTGCATCGGCTCGGAATTGCGGGGGCTGACGCGGATTCGCGGCGCCAGCGGGTTTGCGGTGGTGGCTGCGCTCAGGGCGCTGGCGGGGGATGTGCGCGCGATCCTGGGGCCCGATGTCAGGATCGGCTATGCGGCGGACTGGTCGGAATATTTCGGCTATCGCCCCGAGGATGGCTCGGGCGACGTGTATTTCAACCTCGACCCCCTGTGGGCGGATCAGAACATCGATTTCATCGGCATCGACAATTACATGCCGCTGGCCGACTGGCGCGATGGCGACGACCACCTGGATGCAAAGGTGGCGGAATCGATTTACGATCTGGACTATCTGAAGGGCAATGTCGCGGGTGGCGAGGGGTTCGACTGGTATTATGCCAGCGACCAGGCGCGCAAGTTCCAGATCCGCACCCCGATCCGCGACAGCGCCCATGGCGAGGACTGGATCTTTCGCGTCAAGGATCTGCGCAGCTGGTGGACGCAGGAACATCACGAGCGCATCGGTGGCGTGCGGCAGGCCAACCCCACCGCCTGGGTTCCGGAAAGCAAGCCGATCTGGTTTACCGAGCTGGGATGCGCCGCCATCGACAAGGGGGCAAACCAGCCCAACGCGTTCTGGGATGCTAAATCGTCGGAATCGCAGCTGCCCTATTTTTCCGACGGCACACGCGACGATTACATGCAGGCGCAATATCTGCGCGCGATGTATGGCTATTGGAACGATGCCGCAAACAACCCGCTGTCAACGGTCTATGGCGGCCCGATGGTGGATATGGACCACGGTCATGTCTGGTGCTGGGATGCACGCCCCTGGCCTGCCTTTCCGGGGCGCGCGGATGTGTGGTCGGATGGCCAGAACTATGCGCGCGGGCACTGGCTGAACGGGCGTCTGGGGGCGCAGGCGCTGGCCGATGTGGTGGCCGAGATCTGCATGCAGGCGGGTGTGAGCGCGGTTGATGTCAGCGGCCTGCACGGTGTGGTGCGGGGCTATCGGCGCGCGGGGCTGGACAGCGCGCGGGCCGCGTTGCAGCCCCTGATGCTGGCCCATGGGCTGGATGCGGTCGAAGAAGACGGGGTGATGCGTTTTTCCAACCGCGCGGGCCGGGTGCGCCATGTTCTGGATCCGGGTCGCCTGGTGTGGCAGGGCAGTGATCCGCGTATCGAGGCCAGCCGCGCCCCCGAGGCCGAGATGGCCGGCAAGGTGCAGCTGAACTATCTGCGCGCGGACGGGGCCTATGAGGCGGGCGCGGCCGAGGCGATATTGCCCGACGAGGAGGCCCGCGCGGTGAGCCGCAGCGAAATGCCGCTGGTGCTGAGCCCCGGCGAAGCGCAGGCGGTGGTCGAACGCTGGCTGGCCGAGGCACGCACGGGGCGCGAGA
>JAUZRU010000016.1 GCA_030950185.1 Paracoccaceae bacterium
CCTTCGGGCCCCCCGGAGTATTTTGGCAAAGAAGAAGGCGGGATCAGTCGTGCGATTGTCGGGTTTGGTGATTTGCGGCTGGCGGGTTTTGTGGTCTAAGATTTGCGGGCACCGATGGGAGAGACGTTCATGAGCAACCGCATCCGCTTTACCCTTGACGGCAAGGAAGTATCTGCCGGGCCGGACGAGACCATCTGGCAGGTCGCGCGACGCGAGGGCAAGGTGATAGCGCATCTGTGTCATCGCGATGAGCCGGGCTATCGGGCGGACGGGAATTGCCGGGCCTGCATGGTTGAAGTCGAGGGCGAGCGCGTGTTGGCGGCGTCCTGCATTCGCAAGCCTGCCGAGGGGATGGTCGTGCGCAGCGAAAGCGCGCGCGCGCAAAAGGCCCGGCAGATGGTGTTCGAGATGTTGCTGGCCGACCAGCCAGAGGCGGCCCATGACAGCAGCGCGCATTTTGCGGCGATGGCGCGGCAGGTGGGTGTGGACAGCAGCCGCTTTCCGCCGATCGAGGCCGCGCGTGTGCCCTTGCTGGATGACAGTCATGTGGCGATGAAGGTCAATCTGGATGCCTGCATCCAGTGCAACCTGTGTGTTCGGGCCTGTCGCGAGGTGCAGGTCAATGACGTGCTGGGCATGGGCGGGCGCGGGCATGACAGCTGGCCGGTGTTCGATCTGAACGATCCGATGGGCAAGAGCACCTGCGTGGCCTGTGGCGAATGTGTGCAGGCCTGCCCGACAGGTGCGTTGATGCCGGCGACGCTGGTTGACGAGGCCGGGCGCGGGGACAGCGCCGATTTCGACCGTGAGGTTGCCAGCATCTGCCCGTTCTGCGGTGTGGGATGTCAGGTCAACCTGAAACTGCGCGGTGACAGGATCGTTGCGGTCGAGGGGCTGAACGGGCCAGCCAATGAGGGCAGGTTGTGCGTCAAGGGGCGGTTCGGGTTTGATTATATCCACCACCCGCACCGTCTGACGCGCCCCTTGATTCGGCGGGCCGATGCGCCGCCCAAGGGGATGAATGTCGATCCCGCCAATCCGTGGACCCATTTCCGCGAGGCCAGCTGGGACGAGGCGCTGGATTATGCCGCCGAGGGGCTGGCCTTTCTGCGTGACGAACATGGTGGGCGCGCCGTTGCCGGATTCGGTAGCGCCAAATGCACCAATGAAGAGGCCTATCTTTTCCAGAAGCTGATCCGCCAGGGTTTCGGGCACAACAATGTCGATCACTGTACGCGGCTGTGTCATGCAAGCTCGGTCGCGGCGTTGATCGAGAATATCGGATCCGGTGCGGTCACAGCCACCTTCAACGAGATCGAACATGCCGATGTGGCGCTGGTGATCGGCTGCAACCCGGTCGAAAACCATCCTGTGGCGGCCACCTATTTCAAGCAGTTCGCGCGGCGCGGCGGCAAGCTGATCGTGATGGATCCGCGCGGCGTGGCGCTGGGCCGGTTTGCCGCGCATATGGTGCAGTTCCGCCCCGGCTCGGATGTGGCGCTGCTGAACGCGGTCATGCATGTGATCGTGGATGAGGGGTTGCAGGATGATGCCTATATCGCGCGCTTTACCGACAACTGGGATGCGATGGTCGCCCATCTTGGCGCGTACAGCCCCGAGCGCATGGCGCCGATCTGTGGCGTTAGTGCCGATACCATCCGCGCGGTCGCCCGGACCTTTGCTGCCGGCAAGGCGGGGATGATCTTCTGGGGCATGGGCATCAGCCAGCATGTGCATGGCACTGATAATGCGCGCTGCCTGATCAACCTGGCCCTGATGACGGGTAATGTGGGGCGGCCGGGTACGGGGCTGCACCCGCTGCGGGGGCAGAACAATGTGCAGGGCGCCTCAGACGCCGGGCTGATCCCGATGTTCCTGCCCGATTATCAAAGCGTGACGGATGATAATGTGCGTGGCCGGTTCAACGAAATCTGGTCCAGCACCCAGGATTTCAGCGCCGAAAAGGGGCTGACCGTGGTCGAGATCATGCAGGCCATCCATGCGGGCGACATTCGTGGCATGTATATTCTGGGCGAAAACCCGGCCATGTCGGACCCCGATGTCGAACATGCCCGGGCTGCACTGGCGCGGCTGGAACCTCTGG
>JAUZRU010000160.1 GCA_030950185.1 Paracoccaceae bacterium
GTGATCACGGCCGCTGCCGGGGCGCGGGTCAGGATGGATTTGCCGCCGCCGCCGGCCTCGATCAGGCAGACCTTGACCCCGGGATCCTCGCTCAGCCGCGCGGCCATCACGCAACCGGCCGAGCCGCCCCCGACGATGATATGGTCGAACATGGTTTCCCCCTGGTTGCGGATCTGCCCTGCATGCCAGTCGGCCATTTTTTCGCGGATTTGTCCAGCGGCGATGGGGCAAGCCGCGATGCGCGGGGCCGCTCAGAAGATGAAATCGGACGGAGCAAAATGATGTGTCTGTCCGGCCTGCGATGCGGCCAGCGTGACCCACAGAACATCCTGGTTCACATGGATCGCATAGCCCCAGCTTTTCTGCACGATATTGATGTCATTCATGCTGTGGACCATGAAATAGTCTGACAGGTCGATGCGGTCCTGCCCGAAGGTGAAATCGACGATCCGGTCGGGCTGAGAGTCTTCGCGAAAGATGAAGACATCATTTCCCGGCCCGCCGGTCAGCACATCCCGTCCGCGCCCGTCGATCAGATGATCGTTGCCCGCCCCGCCATCGAGATGGTCCCGGCCACCCTTGCCGACCAGCGTGTCATCACCCGGCGTGCCGACCAGATGGTCGCGTCGGCGTGAACCGTTCACCGGCGCGCCAATTTGGGCGAGGTTCAGCGAAAGCTGCGTCACGCCGGGCATGTCTCCGCCCGAAGCAAAGACCTGAATTTCGGAACCCATGACCGCGGCGGTAATGGTCTGGACATTGTGCAGACTCATGCCGGGCTGGTTGGCGAGGGTGTCGAGGGCAAACAGCGTGCCGTCGGAGTTGAGCTCGAACAGCGTGATCCCGTAATCGGCGCCGCCGGCGATCACATAGGCATGGCCCTTGTAGGACAGCGTGGCCATCGCGCCGATATGGAAAAAAGAGGTGTTGGTCGTGTCCATTACATGGTCGGTCTCGGTCAGCATTCCGGTGCGCGAGACATGATAGACCGTGATCGAACTGGTTCCCCAATCCCCCATCAGAAGGAACTTGTTGTTGCCCACCTCGGCGGTTTCAAGGCAGGTCGGATTGGCAAAGCCGCTGGCATCTCCGGGGAGGACACTGTCGCGGAAGTCGAGCCACCCGTTGGGGCCGATACGATAGCTCGAAAGGATAGAGGTGGGGCCGGTCGTTACAAACAGGTAGCTGCGCTTGCCAAAACTCATCTCGGTCATGTCCGAGATCCCCGAAAGCATCTGGGGATGGATGCCCTGAACATGATGCAGAAAGCTGGCATTTCCGGTGGCCGAGATATTGTAGATATCGAGCCCATCCCAATGCACCCCGGTCGTGATTGCAAACTGGTTCGGCCCTGCCTGGATCATTTCGGTATGGCTGAGATGCCCGGTAATCTGATGCGGCGTGTCCAGCAATGTGCCATTTTGCGAGGGAATGTTGCCATTGATGTCCAGCTTGTACAGCACGGCATTCATGTCATAACGCGCAGCAGGCAAGAGAACATCCAGCCCGTTTCCGATTCTGGCCATGCTTATTTCAACAAGGTTGAAGGTGCCCGCCCCGGGCTGGTAATCCAGCGTGCCAATCAGACTTGGGGCCATGCCGGGGCGCAGCGTATAGGCGCTGATGCCGCTGTCCGTCGAATCGGCGACGTAAAGGCGAAAGCTGGCCCCGACATGCCAGATCTTCAGGTCGATGGCTCTGAGCGTGTGCGGAAAGCCCGCCCCGAGCATGGTCGAGATATGCGTAAAGTAAGCCACCCCTGGCTCCCCACTTTACGCCCCCACGGGTCAATGCTGCCCGCGTCGGGTTAACACGGGTTGAAACGGCATCGCGCCTGTTTCCCTCATATTATTGAAAATAAGCGATAAATTCAGCATGTCCGCCCGCATAAAAAACGCCCCTCCAAAAGCAGAGGGGCGCATATGTTGCGGATGTGTTTTGCCTTACGGCCTTACATAGGCATAGCCCTGTTCCTGAAGCTCGACCAGGCGCACCACGCCCGAGGGGACGACTGTGGCCTCTTCCATGATCGGGATCTCGTGGCCGGCCTTCTTGCTCATCTTGCGACGGGTGTTGCCGCAGGCCGAGAATGACAGGTTCTCCATGCCAAGCGCCATGGTCGTGATGCGGTCGGCGACCTTGCTTTTGCCGGGGATGTACATGGTCAGGCCGGGGCCGTATGCGACCACTTCGATGACAACCTTGTCGCCTTTGGCCTCCCAGTATTTGGTGATGTTGACGACGTTGTTCAGGGCCATGTTCTGAATCTTGGGGTTGGAGGTGTCCACATGGATGGCGACATAATGGGTCTTGCCCTGCGCCCAGGCCATCTGTCCGATCAGAAGCAGGGTGGCAATGGCGGTTGCAAGCGTGGCGATGATCTTTTTCATGTTTCGGTTCCCTGTTGGTGTAGTTCTGGTTGTTATTCTTATATACGAATTAGAGCATGTCATTATGCCGCGCGCAACGGTTTTGTCTTTTTCACCCTTGTGCATTCACAACAGCGGATTGAGAACATAAAAAGAACATGTAATGATGCGGACATGAAGAATCAGCTGCTTGCCCAATCCCTTCCCACCCGTCTGCCGGGCGTCGAATTTCTGCCCTCTCTTTCCCTTTCTCCGGGGCGGCTGCATGAATTCTGCGGGTTTTCCCGCCGGTTTCTTGCCGTGATCCTGGCCCGCGCGATGGAGGGGCCGGTGTTCTGGATCAGCCCGGCGCGCCAGGTTGAACGCCTGCATGGCGACGGGATGGCCGGGCTTGTCAAGCCGGGCCGCTTTACCTTTGTTGCACCGCATCGCGCTATCGATCTTCTCTGGGCGATGGAGGAAACCCTGCGTGCCGGCATCGTGCCACTGGTGATCTGCGAGCTTCCCGGCATTCCCGGCCTGACGCCGGTGCGGCGCCTGCACCTTGCCGCCGAACAGGGCAGAGAGAGGACGGGTCGCGCGCCCCAGGGGGTGGTGTTGCTGGCGGGCGAGGGCGGCGCGCCGGGGGTGGAAAGCCGCTGGCACATGGCACCGCGCGCGGGCCGGCATGTATCATGGCGCCTGTCGTGCCGGCGCGCCCGCATGCAGCCACCGGGGGAATGGGTGGTCAGCCGCTCTGCTGATGGCGGGTTCCGGCTGGATCGTGGCTCGCGGGGCAGTTTCCCCGATCCGTCTGGCGCGGCTCAGTCAGCGGCAGCCCTGTCGGCCATGAAACCCGCCAACTGAAGTTCAAGCAGACGCTCGCCTTCGCGCCGCAATATGGATGTATCGCGGCTTAGCATCATGCGCAGCACCAGGCTTTGAATGATGCCCAGGATCAGGCTTGCGGCATCCGAGGCATCAAGGCCCTTGCGAAAGATACCCTTCTCTTGCGCCGCGCGAACATTCTCGACCAGTACCGAATGAAAGGTCGTCATGCTTTCAAGTATCTGGTCGCGCAGCACGCTTTGGCTTTTGTGAAGGTCGCGCAGCACCATGATTTCCGGCAGGGCGGGGTTTTCTTCGACCAGATCCAGATGATCCATCACCTGCATGCGAATGCGATCGACAGGTGCGATATCGGCGGCGCGACAGCGCTCAAGGTTACGCTGGATCCGTGATGCCAGATGTCCGGCAACCTCGGCCCAGATCGTCTCCTTGTTTCTGAAATGCTTGTACAGCGAGGGCTGCGTGACCCCCATCTCGCGCGCGATCATGCCTGTTGTCACCATGTCGGGGCCAACCTCGAAGGCCAACCGCAAGGTGGTCTTCAGGATTTCAGCCTTGCGGTCGTCGGCCGATTTTCGAATGCGGATCGTCTTGTTCATCTGCGCGCCTGATATCTTGAGCTGCAAGTTGCCGCAAGGATCGCTACCACATGAGCGGGCACGACCTTGCAGAGCGTATTTGAAACCGGCTGGTCATGGCAATGGGCAAGTTGAAGCGGTCTTGTGCTATCATTTCCCGATCAGCCATCGGGCAATGCGATCGGCTGTTGCGGGGGCATCCACCAGATCAAGATGTCCGGTATCCTTGACCGGCACATATTCCCCCTTTTCGGTCAGCTTGCCAAGGGTCGGCTCATACATATCTGCGTGAAAGGCCTCGTCCTGCGTTCCGGCCAGCAGCAGGAAATCGGGCAGCCTTGCCGCATCCTCGGCCAGGCCGGGACGGGGGGCATAGGATCGGTTCAGCCGGTAAGAATAGGCCCGCGTCGCGGTTTCACCCAAGGGGCCGTCAAGAACCGTGCGCGGAAAGCGGAACTGGATCACCGTCAGCCCGTTCAGCACCCGGATGCCGACGGCATTCAGCATGCTCAGGCCAATGATCCGCCGCACAAGGGGCTTTGCCCAGCCGCCCGAATTCTTGCGGGTTGTCGGGGCATCATGGCCAAGAAAGGGGGCCAGAAGGATTGCGCGCCCCAGCAGATGCCCGTAATCGCCGCCGGCAAAACGCACGACCAGCCCCCCACCCGAGGAATGGCCCAGCATGATGACCTCTTGTCCGGGGCGGGCATGTAGCGCGATCAGGTCTGCCAGATCTTCCTCGAACTGGCCGATATGGTCGATATCACCGCGCCGGATCGGCGAGGGGCCGTGGCCGCGCAGATCCGGCACCACGACATCCGCCAGCCCGCTGTCGGCAATGCGCCGCGCCAGAGCATCGAATTGCAGGCCGTGCCAGCCCGATCCATGCACCATGACCATCAGGGGCGGCTGCCTTGATGGCGCGTTCTGCGCCGGATACACCCGAACCCCCAGCGCTGCCCCGTCGCGTGCCTGATATGTCTGCAGTCTGGCCCGCGTCGTGCCCTGATTTCCGCCGATGCGCGCGAAATCCAGCCCGCCGGTTTCGGCAACCAACCCCTTTGCCGGATATTGTGAAAGGATCAGGGCAAAGGGCAGGGCCGCGGTAATGCCGGCGCTGACAAGAAGAAAAGGAATGATTTGAAACATTCACCCTTCATAGGGGATGTGCACGACGATTGACAGCATGTCCTGAGGGGGCTCAGGGCGGCTCGGCCTCGTCCATCAGACGCCGCACCCAGCGCCCCGCCGCCCAGCCCGCCGGTATGCCCAGCGGCACCGACAGCCCCAGCGCCCACCAGGGCGACAGTGCCGGCAGGCCGAAATAGCGGCCCGCCAGCCCCAGCATGAACAGGTTGATCGCCACCGCCGCGGCCGCAAAGGGGTAAAGCAGCAACGCCAGCTTCCACACCGGCCATCTTGCGCCATCGCCCGCGTCGGTTTCAGTGGCTGGTGCCTTCCGAGAAGGTGATCTTGTTCCAGACATTGTATTTCCCCGAAGGTTTCTTCATCGGCAGGCGCTTGACCAGTTGCAGCGTCCTGGCATCATAGATCAGCAGCGCGCCCTTGTTTTCCCACACCGAAACCATCGCGTATTTTCCGTCACGGGTGAATTCCACATGCGCCAGCGTCACGCCGGGGATGGGGCGCAGGGTTTTCACGATCTTCAGGCTTTGCTTGTCGATGACGTGCATTTCATCCTTGTGGGGGCCAAAGAACACGTCGGCCCAGATATAGGGCGTGTTTTCGTGGCTGCGCAGGAAAAAGCCGGGGCCATCTGTCCTGATCGTGGCGACGACCTTCCAGTCGGCGATGTCGATGACCGAAATCCTGCCCTCCTTCAGATGCGGGGTCGCCATCACCCGCCGCCCTTTCCATACCCAACTGATGCCAGAGCCCAGATGCGGCATGCCCGCCAGCGGCAGGGTGGCAATTTCGCGTCCCACATTCAGATTGACCACAACACCCCGCTTGCGGTCGCGCGCAGCCCCCACCAGAAAGCGGTAGTCAGGGGTGAAAAAGAAATCGTCCAGAGGTTCCGAAATCTCGATCCGGCGGCGTGCGAACAGCCCCTGGGATGCGGGCAACGCCTCTTCCATGCCCTTTTCATAGGAATGAACGAAGCCCTCATGCACCTTGCCGGCATTGGGGTCGGTGGCGATTTCCCAGATCTCGGGCGTGTCCTTGAGCGCAAGGATAAAGCTTTTTCGCTGCGGTGCCTGATAGACGGCTGAAACCCGCGAGTGCCGGCCGTCGCGCCCGACCACCTGAAACACCTTTTCCACCGACAGATCCCTTGTCGAAAGGATGGTCAGCGTGGTCGGCAGGTAATTGGCAATGGCCAGATGCCTGCCGTCATGGCTGATGGCGATATTGCGGCTGTTGAGTCCCGCGCGGATACGCCCGACCTCGTGCAGCGACCAGATATCGTATTTCTGCACCCAGCCATCGCGCGACACCACAAAGGCATAGCGCCCGTCGGGGGTGTACTTGATGCCACCATGTACGGCAAACGGGGTGGCGAAACGGTCAAGAACCCTGAAACTGTCGCCATCCAGCACGCTGACATGATGATCGCCCTTTTCCACCACCAGGGTGATGTTCATGGGATCACCCGTGAAAACCGGCTTGTCGGCGGGAACATAGGCCGGGTTCATCTTGCGGCTGGCCATGATTTCGGCCGCGCCCCAGGGGGGGATGCGTTCCAGCGGCTGGCGCAGATATTCGGCAAGCGCCTGGATGCGCGCCTTGTCCAGAACCTTGCCAAAGGCGGGCATCTGCGTTGCCGCCCGCCCGTTCGCGATGACCTGGGCCACATGCGGCCCGCGCATCCGGCCCAGCGATTGCGGGATCAGCGCCGGCCCCTGTCCCCCCAGACGGTTGGCGCCGTGGCAAGCGGCGCAGTATTGCGCGTAATCCTCGGCCGGCCCGGCTTGAACGGGCTGGGCCAGCGCGGCCACCACGGCCAGTGCGCCCAGTGCTTCTTCTTTGCGGAAATACTCGCGCCGCAGGCATGGCGCCTTTGCAAGGCGCCATTTCCGGCTTCGCCGGGAGTATTTGACCAAAGAAGAAAACAGAGCGGCCAACATCTTTCGTCCCTCGTTCAATGAAACTGGTGGGCGGGGTCGTGGCTTTTGCCGCGGAACGGGCGCAGTTCAAGGCGCGCGGCGTCTTCCAGCCCGATCTCGACATTGTCCAGATAGCAGGCCGGATCCTCGGCCCAGGGATCTCCGGTCAGTTGCAGCGCGCGGATGCGGGTGTTGCCGCCGCAGATTTCCTTGTAGGCGCAGGCCCCGCAGCGCCCCTTGAGGGGGCGCGGGCGCAACCTGAGCTGGGCAAGGATCGGGTCAGTGCCGGTCCAGAGTTCGGAAAACGGTTTTTCGCGCACATCCCCGATGGTGTAGTCGGACCAGTAGGTATCGGGGTGCACCTTGCCTTGCGTGTCGATATTGGCAACCCCCAGCCCCGAGGCATTGCCCCCCCAGGCGCGCAGGTGCTGGCGCAGATGCTCGATCTTTTCGGGCGTGAAATGACGCTCCGCCCAGCGCAGGAAATAGACCGCATCGGCGTCATTGTTGCCGGTGACGATATCCAGCGGCATGTCTTCGGCCACCGCCAGCCAGGCGCGTTCGATCAGTTCGTCCAGCGCCTTGCGGGTGCGTTTTCGGGTTGCGTCCTCGCCGCGGTTCTTGTCGCCGCGCCCGGCATATACCAGATGCGACAGATAGAATTTCTCGACCCCCTCGTCATCGCACAGCTGCAGCAGGTCGCCCAGCTGGTGCTGGTTGCTTTCGGTCAGGGTAAAACGCAGCCCGACCTTGATGCCGCGCTTGCGGCAGGCGCGCACCCCGGCAAGGGCAGTGTCAAAAGCGCCGTCCACGCCACGGAACCAGTCATTCGTTTCGCCGATACCGTCGATCGAGATACCCACATAATCAAAGCCGATCTCCCTGATCCGGTCGGCGTTTTCGTCATTGATCTGCGTGCCATTGGTGGAAAGCGCCAGCACCGGCACCAGCTGGCGGGCACGCGCGGCAATGTCGAACAGGTCGGGGCGGTCCAGCGGCTCGCCCCCCGACAGGATCAGCGCGGGGATGCGAAAGCGCCCCAGATCCTCGACCACCTCCATGGCCTGCTCGTGGGACAGCTCGCCCGGAAAGTTCACATCGGCCGAAACCGTATAGCAGTGGCGGCAACGCAGGTTGCAGCGCCGGGTGAGATTCCAGATCACCACCGGTTTTTGCGGCCCGTGCGCTTTGCGCAGCGGTGTCGGGTTGACCAGCTGGCTCATGTAATGGGTCAGGCGAAACATGGCATCAGCCTTTCGGGTTGCCGAGCCTCAGCCCGGTCTTTTTCAGGATCCGTTTCGAATAAAGGATGTCGTGGCCGCGGCAGGCATTGCCCAGCAGGGCGGCGACCTCGGCACGCTTTTCCTCGACCTCGGCGCGGGTCTTGCCGTGCAGCATGGCAAACAGGTTGTAGGGCCAGTCCGGCAGGGCGCGCGGGCGCAGATAGCAGTGCGAGACATAGGGCAGCGCACCGACGCGTTTGCCCATCTCTTCGGCCTGATCGTCGGCGACATCCCAGACCGACATGCCGTTGGCCCTGACCCCCAGCGCGTAATGATTGGGCGCCAGCGCGATGCGGCGAATGATGCCGCGATCGAGCATGGCCTGCATGCGGGTAATGACCTCGGCCTCGTTCAGGCCCAGCTGGCGCGCGACCTCGGCATAGGGCGCGGGCACCAGTGGCAGGCCGGCCTGGGTTGCCTTGATGATCTGCCTGTCTGTCTGGTCGATGCTCATGCCGCTACCCTGAAGCCGATAAAGAATTCGCGTTCCTTGGGAAAGCGCAGCACTTTCAGCCCAGTGAGCGCTTCGATCCGGTCGGCCACCTCGGCAATGCGTTCCCTGCTGTCGGTTGCCAGCACGAACCACATGTTCAGCCGGTGGTCGCGCTCATAATTATGGGCAACTTCGGGGTGTGCATTGACCTGTGTCAGAACACGCTCGAAATCGGCCATGGGCACCGCCATGGCACACAGGCAAAAGGCGCCGCCCATGGCCTCGGCATCATAGAAGGGGCCGAAACGGGTGATGGTGCCGCTTTCGCGCAGGCGTTTGATGCGGGCGATCAGGTCGCCCTCATTGAGGCCCAGTTCACGGGCTGCCTGTTCGAAGGGGCGCGGCGACAGGGGAAACCCCTCTTGCAGGGCATTCAGGATCTTGCGGTCGATGTCGTCGATGGTGCGGGTCATGGCGAAACCCCTTCGGACAGCACCGGTCTGACGGGCGGCTTGATCAACGCGCCGGTCTGGCGAAAGCAGCGCACCGAAAACAGCGGCTTGCAGGGCACGCCGCGCAACTCGGGCAGCGCGCGGGCCTGGGCCAGCACGTCAAGTGCCGCCTCGCGCGAGCGTGCATGGATCATCGAATACAGCCGCCAGGGCCAGATGCCGGGCACGGGGCGGCGCTCGTAACACAGCGTCACGCCGGGGTGCGCGGCAAGGCGGGGGCCGGCGCGGGTGATTGCCGCGTGGGGCAGATCCCAGACCACCATGGCATTGGCGCGCCAACCCAGGGCCCGGTGGCGCACGATGACGCCGAATCGGGTGATGATGGCCCCGTCATGCAGTGCGCTGATACGGGCAAGAATATCGTCCTCGGGGCGTTTCAGCCGCGCACCGATCAGGGCAAAGGGGCGCGGAACCAGCGGCAGGCCGGAACACAGCGTCTGCAGGATATCGCGGTCGCCGCGTTGCATGACCGAGATATCCGGCTGCCGTGGTGCAGGCCGCGTGCCGTCGCTGTCATTCAGATTGAATCCCAGGTCGATGTTGAAGGGGCGCACGAGCGGCAGGTCGAGAACGCGCAACCCGGTGCGGCGCTCGATTCGGGCAAGGGCAGCGTTTACATGCGTCCGGTCGGGGCCGGTGGCCACGAACCACAGGTTCCAGTCGTCCTCGCGCAGATAGGAATGGTTGATGCCCGATTCGCGATTGATGATCTCGGCGACCTCTTCGATGCGCGCATCCGGCGCCGATATTGCCGCGAGCGTCGAGGCCGAAACGGTATTGGGCGCGCAGGTGGCGCCCACGCGGGTAATGCTGCCCCGCTCGCGCAGGGTTTCCAGCCGGGCGATGACCTCTTCCTCGTCGATACCCAGCTTGCGCCCCATTGCGGCAAAGGGGCGCGGGACCAGCGGCAGGTCGCGCTGCCAGTCGTTCAGCAGGCCTTGGTCTATGGGGTCGCCCAGATGGATCATGACCTACAACCCCGTCTTGTGCGCACGCACGGTAAAGAAGATGCCCGAGGGGGACTGCGCCGGAAGCTCGGCAATCTTGGCAAAGCTGTGGGTGTCGTAGATCACCACCTTGTTGCGGTCGCGCACCGAGATCCAGACCTCGTTGCCGCGGGCGGTGAATTCCATGTGCAGCACCGCCGGGCCGGGGGTGAACTGGTGGATCACCTTTTTCGTCAGCGTGTCGATCACCTGAACCGTGTCGTTGAGGGGGTGCGCGAAATTCACCCAGATCTGGCGTCCGTCCGGGCGGGCCATGGCAAAGACCGGCTGGCCGTGGGTTTTTGTCACGCCGGTCTGTTTCAGGCTGCGGGCATCGACCCACAGAACCTCGTGCGCGCCAACGGCGGGCAGGACGAACTGGTTGCCCGCCAGCGCCCAGCCCTCGAGATGCGGCATCTTGTAGACGGGCAGCTTTTTTTCGCCCTTGCCATAGCCCATCAGGAAGGGGCGCGGCCTGGGATCCTTTTGCCACAGATCCAGCGCGGTCAGGTGGTCTTCGCTGAACAGCCCGGCGATATAGGTGCGCCCGTCGGGCGTGATCAGCCCGTCATAGGGGTTTTCGCCGATGCCCGGGATGCGGGTGATCCGCGGCTTGTTCCCCTTTGAAAAATCGGCAATCCAGGTTTCGCCCTTGTCCCACAGGGTAAAGACAAAGCGCCTGCCGGGGGCATCGACCAGGCCGATGGTTTTCGAGCCCGTCGGAATATTGGCGACGCGTTCCAGCGTGTCGGCGTCAAAGACATGCACCCCGCCGGGGACATAGTTTGAAACCGCAACCAGCTTGCCATCGTCGGAAATCGCGCCGCCGATGGAATTGCCCGCCTGCATCACGCGTTTGACGATCTTGCGCGTCAGGATATCGACCTTGGTCAGCCCGCCATCGCGGCCGAACACATAGGCATAGCGTTCATCCGGCGAATAGACGACCGAGGCATGCGACAGGTCGCCCAGCCCGGTGACGCGGCCCAGAATGGCGTGTTCGCTCTGGTCGATGATCAGGATGGATCCGGTCGCGCGTTCGATGATCACGCCCATGTCGCCGGTGCCGCGCAACTCTTGCGCCGTCGAGGGCAGGGCCAGCAGGAAAAGCGCGGCCAGCAGGGTTGCAAGGCGTTTCATGGTCTTTTTCCTTTCAGCAGATATTGCACGATCCAGTCCACGTCGGATTCACTCAGCAGCGGGCGCCAGGGCGGCATGGCGCTGCCCGGAATGCCGTCAAGGATGATTGTCTTCAGCGCATCCGGGTCGCGGCCCGCCAGGGTTTCGGCGCGGATGTCGGGGCCCAGCCCGCCCTTCAGCGTCATGCCGTGGCAGGATCCGCAATCCTGCCGCACGAGGTTTTCCAGCGCGTCCTGGCGCGCGGCCGGCAGTTCGCCGGCAAGGGCAGGGGTGGTGGCAACAAGTGCCGCCAGAACAAGGGCAGCCTTACGCATGGGCCACCGCTGCGACCATGTCGGCGGGCGCCTCCTTTATCAGGCTTTCTGTATCCAGCTGTTGATACAGCGAAACCACATGTCCGATCACGAACAGGACCGGCCCATCAGGGGGCGATCGGCGGATCTTCGAGGCAATGTCGCCAAGGCTGGCCAGCAGGCGGGTTTCGCGCGTTGTCGTGGCATTGGCGATTGCCATCACCGGCAGGCTGGCGGGCATGCCCGCGGCCATCAGGCGCAGCGCGATCTCGGCGATATTGGCAGCCCCCATATAGACGATCAGGGTCGTGTCGGGGTCGGCCAGCTTCTGCCAGTCCAGATCCAGCGGGCGGTCGGCCTGGCGGTGGCCGGTAATGTATTGCACGCCGCTGGCAAGCCCGCGATGGGTCAGCGGAATGCCGGTTGCGGCAGCCGCGCCCTGGGCGGCGGTGATGCCGGGCACATATTCGACATCTATGCCAAGGGCGCGCAGATGGGCGGCCTCTTCGGATCCACGGCCGAATATCAGCGGATCGCCCCCCTTGAGGCGCGCAACCGTCAGGCCCTCGAGCGCCAGATCGGCCAGAATTTCGTTGATGCGGTCCTGCGGGACAGGATGATTCCGCGGCGCTTTGCCGACCGGGATCATGCGCGCGCCCTCGGGTGCAAGCACAAGGATTTCGGGTGAAACGAGACGGTCGTAAACCACGGCATCGGCCTGTTGCAGCAGGCGCAGCGCCTTGAGTGTCAGCAGCTCGGCATCGCCCGGACCGGCCCCGATCAGGTAAACCTTGCCTTGGGTTGTCATGGCGGCGCCTTTCCTGCTGAAGTGCTGAAATAAGGGAAAAGGGGGCCGACCGGACGGCCGGCCCCTTGTCTTGTCAGTAGACGTCCTTGCGGGTGTTGTAGACGTTGAACTTGCCCGTCGGGGTCACAAGGCGCTTGTCCTTGATGACGTGCTTGAGTTTCAGCGTCTTGTCGTCAACAACCACAATGGCCGAGGTCAGGGATTTCTTGTTCCAGACCGAGAACCAGATCTCGTTGCCGTCCTGGTTGAATTCACCCTGCACGACGCGGGGCTGGCCTTCGGGGATGCCGGCCCATTCGGCAATCGGCAGAACCGTGAATTGCGGGTTCTCCTGGTCGAGCTTGTCGATGCTGAACACCGCGACCGAGCCCGAGACTTCGGCATCCGGGTTCAGCGGCGCATCCACATAGAGGTGGTTCGACTTGGGATGCGATTTCACGAACAGCGAGCCACCGCCAAGCCCTTCGAGGGTTTCGACCACCTTCCAGGCATATTGCGGGTGGTTGACC
Source organism: Paracoccaceae bacterium (assembly GCA_030950185.1). Taxonomy (GTDB): domain Bacteria; phylum Pseudomonadota; class Alphaproteobacteria; order Rhodobacterales; family Rhodobacteraceae; genus UBA5972. The sequence continues at coordinate 12,808 of JAUZRU010000160.1, forward strand.
GGATCGGTGCCGATCAGCGAGACCGTTTCATCCCCCAGATGCGAGGTCACCCAGACGGGGCCGTATTTCGGGTGGATGATGTTGGCGCCGCGCCCCGGATGGGGTTTCACACCGCCGGTTTCGACCACCTTGACCAGTTTGTCCTCCTTGGTGTCGATGATCGCCACCTTGTTGCGCGCATTGGCGGCAACCAGGAAATAACGCCCGGTGCTGTCGAACCCGCCATCATGCAGGAAACGCTCGGCCTCGATTTCCGTGGTCTTCAGGTTCTTGATGTCGGAATAATCCACCATCAGCACCTTGCCGGTTTCCTTGACGTTAACCACGAATTCCGGCTTGAAATGCGACGCCACGATCGAGGCGACACGCGGTTCAGGGTGGTATTCCTGGGTGTCATAGATCATGCCGCGGGTGCTTTCGACCTTGAGCGGTTCCAGCGTATCGCCGTCCATGATCACGTATTGCGGCGGCCAATAGGCCCCTGCGATGGCGTATTTGTCTTCCCACCCCTTGAATTTCGAGGTTTCGACCGAGCGTGCCTCGGTGCCGATCTTGACCTCGGCAACAGGTGCGGGCGGGTTCATCCACAGGTCGATCATGGTCACCTTGGCATCGCGACCGATCACATACAGATAGCGGCCCGATGCCGAGATGCGGCTGATATGCACCGCATAGCCCGTCTTGATGACCGTCTTGATCCGATAGGACTTGCCGTCGATCAGGGCGATCTGGCCGGTATCGCGCAACGTCACCGAGAACAGGTTGTCGATGTCGATGTCGTTCATCTTCTTGGTCGGCCGTTTCTCGGGCGGCACGATGACCTTCCAGGTCTTTTTCATCTCGGCCATGCCGAATTCGGGCGGCGGGGCCGGGTCGAGCAGCAGATAGCGGGCCATCATGTCCACCTGCTTTTCGCTCAGCTGGCCCGAGGTGCCCCAGTTCGGCATGCCCGCGGGCGAGCCATAGGTGATGAAGTCGCGCAGATATTCATACCCGTTGTCGCGGGTGATGTCGGTTGTCAGGGGCTTGCCCGTCGCACCCTTGCGCAGCACGCCATGGCAGCCGGCGCAACGCTCGAAATAGATCTTGTTGGCCTCGTTGTATTCTTCGGCCGTCATCACCGGATCATTGGGTTTGCGCCCCGGGATCTCGACATGAATCTGGCTGAGCGTGTTCATGCTGGGTTCATAGGACGCAGACGGTGTGTTTGCGTGTTCCTTGGGTTTTTCCTTTGCCGGCGCGCCCGAGGTGACGAGCGCAAACGCGATCGCCGCCGTTGCCAGGAGCGCTGGCTTTCGAATGGCTGAAGTAGATGTCATCACGGTATCTCCGTTCGGCTGGTGAGGCATCACGGGTCTGCACGATTCCGTGAGGTGCATCCTTGATTTAGGTCAAGGAGGCTGCCGGGCAGGCGCGGCATGTTGCTGCACATGTTTGCTGTATCCATCAGGCGTGTTCTTCTGATCTGCGCGATTGCCCTGCTGGGGTCGCTTTCCGGTGCGCCTGTGCTGCGGGCCGGCAATCCCGCGGGTTTCGAACAGACACGGGGGCCGGCCGTTCCCGACCAGAAGATTGCGGCCGCGCTGTTGTCGGCCAGCCTTCCATTGCGGATCGAACGCCAGGAGGGGGGTGTTCCCGGCTGGAGCGTTCGCGCCGCTGACGGGCGTCTGCTGGGATATATCGCCTCGACCTGGGAGGTTGCCCATTCGGTGGGCTATTCGGGCAAGCCGCTTGATGTTCTTGTGGGTGTCGACACCCAGGGGCGGATTGCGGGGTCGAAACTGATGCGCCATACCGAGCCGATTCTCACGCTTGGCCTGTCGGACGACGATATTGCCCGCTTTGTCGAATCCTTTCGCGGGATCGATCTGCGTTCACCCGACCGGCACAAGGGCGCCGGTGGGCCGGGCCAGCCTGACATCATTTCGCGGGCAACCGTGTCATCCGGGGTCATACGCGATTCCATCCTGCGCACGGCGCGTACGCTGGCCATCGGGCGCGGGCTGATTTCGGGGGGCGGCATCGACCGCATACATTATACCCCGCGATCCTGGGCGCAGCTTCTGGCCGAGGGCGCGCTTTCCCATGCAAAGGTTACCATGACCGAGGCCGGCCGCGCGCTGGCAAATGCGCAAGTTCCCATTCCCCAGGGCGACGGCCCCTTTGTCGAGCTGTATGCGGGGCTGATCGATCCGCCCTCGATCGGGCGCAGCCTGCTTGGCCAGCTGGAATATTCGCGCGTGGTCGGCGCGCTGGGGGCTGGCGAGGTTGCGCTGTTCGTGGCCTCGCACGGGGTCTATTCCCATCGCGGCATCAACTGGCGGCGCAGCGGCATTTTCGACCGCCTCGCCCTGGTTCAGGGGGACAAGCGGTTTCCGGTCACGTCTCGGGGATACCGGCGCATAGACGAGCTGGCCCTTGAGGATGCGCCCGCGCTGAAGGAGCGCAGCGTCTTTGTCATCCCTGGCGACGAGATCGACGTTCTCAAGCCCTTCACACTGGAACTGACCGTCAGCCGCCCGGCGGTCGATGGCGGTGTCGCGACCATGGTGGTGAATGTCGATCTGTCCCTGCCACAGAAATATATTGTGCCGCCCCCGCCCGAACCGCGCCCCTTGTGGCAGGAAACATGGAATGCCAAGAAGCTGACCGTCATCGGCGTGGTGGCGATGCTGGTCGTGTTGACGCTGATCCTGTTCTTTCAGGAAAGCTTTGTCCGGCGCCCGAAATTGTGGCGCCGCGGGCGGCTGGCCTTTCTGCTGGTCACCTTCCTGTGGCTGGGCTGGGGGGTCAACGGGCAGCTTTCGGTGGTGCAGGTTGCTGCCTTCATCCATTCCCTGTTCAGCGGGTTCCGCTGGGAAACCTTCCTGATCGAGCCGGTGATCTTCATCCTCTGGTCCTTTGTCGCGCTGGGGCTGCTTTTCTGGGGCAGGGGGGTCTATTGCGGATGGTTGTGCCCGTTCGGCGCCCTGCAAGAGCTGACCAACCAGCTGGCGCAGCGGCTGAAAGTGCCGCAGATAGCCGTGCCCCATGCGCTGCACGAACGGCTGTGGGTCATCAAGTACACGCTGTTTGTGGCCATCATTGCGCTGTCATTCTATTCGATGAAGGATGCGCTGATCCTGGCCGAGGCCGAGCCGTTCAAGACGGCAATATCGCTGCGCATGATCCGGGCCTGGCCCTTTGTGCTGTTCGTGGTCGCCATTCTGGCTGCGGGCCTGTTCATCGAGCGTTTCTATTGCCGCTATCTGTGCCCGCTTGGGGCGGGACTTGCGATACCGGCCAAGCTGAAGATATTCGACTGGCTGGACCGGCGTGTGCAATGCGGGCGTGAATGCAGGTTGTGCGAAACCAGATGCACTGTCGGTGCGATAGATCCGCTGGGGCGCATCAACCCGAATGAATGTATTTTGTGCCTTCGCTGCCAGGTGATCTATCATGACGACGACACCTGCACCATATTGATGAGGCGCAAGCGCAAGCTGCAGGCTGCACAGGCGGCCATGGCAAAGGCAAAAGAGGCAAGCAGATCATGATTTTCTTCAGGCGACTTCTGGGCGAGGGCTTCAGGGTGTTTTTCCTGCTCGCGGGGCTTTACGGCATGGTCGTCATGCTTGCATGGGAAGGCTGGCTGGGAACCGGCGCGCTGGGCGCGGTTTCGCCGGGGGTCACACCGTCATACTGGCACGCCCACGAGATGATCTTTGGCTATGCGACAGCGGCAATCGGAGGCTTCTTCCTGACCGCGGTTCCCAACTGGACGGGGGCCAAGGCCGCGCGGCACGTTTTCATTGGCACGGCCGCCGCCATATGGCTGGCCGGTCGCATCGCCATGTGGTTTGCAGGCAATGCATCGCCCATGCTGGTGGCGGTGATCGATCTTGCGTTCATACCGGTTCTGGGCGCCAAGATCGCAACCCAGCTGATCCGCCGGCCCAAGCCGCAGAACATGATGTTCCTCGGCCTGCTGGCGTTGATCTGGATCGGCAATCTGATGGTCCATCTCGAATGGCTGGGGCTGACCGATGACAGCTTGCAGCGCGGGTTGCGGGTCGGCCTTCTGGGGCTGATCTCGATGATCGCCGTTCTGGGGGGCAGGGTCACACCCGCCTTCACACGCAACGCCATGAAACGCGCGGGTGTGCCCGAGTCGCGCTTTCCCTTCTCGCGCCGGCCGGTCGAAATCACCGCCGTGGCCGGCACGATCCTGACCGCGGTTCTTGTGTTGTTTTCGGCCCCCGGTCTGGCGATCGGCATAGTTGCCATCCTTGCGGGAGTTGCGCAATTCCTGCGCCTGACGGGCTGGCGCACCGGCTGGACGCTGGATCAGCCGATCCTGTGGTCACTGCATCTGGGTGTGGCGATGCTTGGCGCCGGCGAAATCCTGTTCGGGCTTGCCGCGCTGGGCGTGGGGGACGAGGTTGCCGCACTGCATGTTCTGGGGATCGGCGCGGTGGGTGGCATGACCCTTGCGGTGATGAGCCGCGCCGCGCTGGGCCATAGCGGCAGGGCGCTGATTGCGCCGCGGCCGATGGCGGTTGGCTATGGCTTGATGGCATTGGCTTCGGTGACGCGATGGGCGGCGCCGACATTGTTTCAGCAATCCTATGTCCCGGCCCTGATGATTTCGGGTGCCTTGTGGATCGCGGCCTTTGCCCTTTTCCTGTGGGCTATCGGCCCCGCGTTGACCGGCCCGCGCATGGGGCGCGACGGCTGAATCAGGGCGAATCGCCCCTGAAGCCCGCCCGCACGCATCCCTTGTCTTGCGGGCAAAATGAAATTTTCGTGAAGAAAACCAAAATGCCGCACGCCTTCTGGCACGGGATTGCGGGGTTATCGGGGCATTGCTTGACTTTCGTTAAGGCGATCGTGCGGGGGATCGGCAAATTCTTGCCTATCGTCAACGCAGCGCAAAGGAGAGCGCAATGCGCGAAGTTCTCACCAAAAGCATGGCCCGGAACATCTTTTACGGCGGGTCACTGTTCTTCATCGTGATTTTTCTGGGGTTATCCTGGAACAGCCACAAATATATCGTGAACACATCCACCGATGCCAAGGGTCTGACTGCCAGCGTTGTCGCAGGCAAGCGGGTCTGGGAGGCCAACGGCTGCATCGACTGCCACACCATCCTGGGCGAGGGCGCCTATTATGCCCCCGAGCTGGGCAATGTGATGAAACGCTGGGAGGTCCAGAACGACCCCGAGGCGGCATATGAGACGCTGAAAGGCTGGATGGAGGCACAGCCTTCGGGTGCCGAGGGGCGCCGCCAGATGCCCCAGTTCAACCTTACCGACAAGCAGATCCGCGAACTCGCCGATTTTCTGCTGTGGACGGGCCGCATCAATACACAGGGCTGGCCCCCGAACAACGCGGGCTGAGGAGAAAGAGCCATGAAATATCAAACCCAGAAAATTGCATTGGCCTATATCGTCGTGGCCCTGACGCTGTTTGCGGTTCAGGTCCTGATGGGGCTGCTCGCCGGCTGGATCTATGTCGTGCCCAACACGCTTTCGACCATCCTGCCATTCAACATCGTGCGCATGCTGCACACCAACAGCCTGATCGTCTGGCTGATCACGGGCTTTTTCGGGGCCGCCTATTTCCTGATCCCCGAAGAGGCCGAGCGCGAGATCTATTCGCCCAAGCTGGCCTATATCCAGCTGGCCATTCTGGTGATCGGCACGGCGGGCGTCGTGGTGACCTATACCTTTGACCTGTTTCACGGCAACTGGCTGCTGGGCAAGGAGGGGCGTGAATTTCTGGAACAGCCCGTGTGGGTCAAGGTCGGCATCGTGGTGGCGGCGCTGATTTTCCTGTTCAATGTCACCATGACGGTGCTTGCGGGCAAGAAGACGGCGATCACCAACATCCTGCTG
>JAUZRU010000161.1 GCA_030950185.1 Paracoccaceae bacterium
ACGACGCTCTTCCGATCTCAAGTGATGAAGGCCACCGGCGGCAAGGCCAACCCCAAGGCCGTGAACGAAATTGTCAGCCGCAAGCTGCAAGGCTGAAACCACCAAATTCAACCTGAGAGTGCGCATCCCCGATAGAGACGCGATTTCCAAGGGGTCAAGGCAGGGGTCGCCCCTGCCTTTCTTGCCTTATTTTCGTCACTTTTTACGAGATCGGCAACTATTGTTTACAACCTGAGATCAGTGCCACCACAATATATTGTAAATCGCCACACGCCATGCACTAAATCTTGAATTTGTAAATAAACAATTAACGCCGATTGTTTCCAAAATAAGGTGTTAAAATTGTGGCAATTTTGGCATGTAGTTAATCTGGGGAAAAGGAACGCAAGTTCCACGGGGAGAAATTGAGGGGACAAGCCGGACCATGGCCACCTATGAGTACAAGGTCGTTGCCGCGCCACGCAAACCCAAGGCTTTCAAGGGGGTGAGAAGCCTGGAAGACCAGTTTGCAACGGTGCTGGCAGAGCTGATGAACAAGATGGCGCGTGATGAGTGGGAGTATCTCCGCGCCGAAAGCCTGCCTTGCGAAGAACGCACCGGACTGACCGGACGGGTCGAATCCTATCAGTCGGTGCTGGTCTTCCGGCGCCGCATCCGGGCCGGGCAGAAATTCTTCGAGGTGCCGCCGACCAAACAGATCGAACTGCACAACGAGCCCGAAGATGAATCGGAACACGATGTCGTTTTCGCATCGTCACATCGCCAGGCCACCGTCACACCGCTGCATGAGGCGCCGACAGAGGTTGGCACCAAGGCGGGCGTTCTGGGGATTCTCAGGAATCGCAAGGCGCGCATGATGCAACAGGAAGCCGGCGAGGCCGACGAAACCAAGATGGCCGCCGAATAACGGCAGCCACCGGCATCAGCCCGAAATATCCAGAGACAGCGCGTGGATGCGCCCGACAAGTTCGGGCGTCAGCGCCTCGTGCACCGCGCGGTGTCGTTGGATCCGGTTCATCGGGGCAAAGGCGGCTGCGCGAATAACCACCTTGAAATGGGTTTCACCCCCTTCCCTCCAGCCACCATGTCCGCGATGGGATTCGCTTTCGTCGATGACTTCCAGATGCTCGGGTGCAAATGCCTGCACGAGTTTTTCACGAATTTCGTCTGCTACTGCCACTTTTTCCTCCTGATCGCGCGTTTGCCTCTTGGCGGCGCGCCGCAAAACACTAAACTGCTTCATCCGAGTCGGAAAGCGAAAGGATGGTCCTAGCAATGGCCGGGCAGTCTCCGTTTGATTTTGACATATCCGTTTCAGCAGACAAGAAGCGGCGTTCGCGCGGCCGACGGGGGATGTCGGGCGCGTTCGAAACGTCGCGTCGCACCTGCGAACATGAAGGCTGTAACGAACCGGGCAAGTACCGTGCGCCCAAGCATCCGGACAATCTGGAAGATTTCTACTGGTTCTGCCTGAACCATGTGCGGGAATATAACCTGAAATGGAACTTCTTCGAGAACCACTCGGAAGAAGAGCTTGAACGCCAGTTCGCTGCCGACAAGGTATGGGAACGCCCGACCAAACCCTTCGGAAAAAAGATCGACGACGCCGAGGCGCGTGCCTGGGCGCGCCTCGGCATTGACGACCCGCATGAGGTTCTGGGTGAAAAGGCAACCCGCAATCCGGGCACGCGGCGCGGCACCTATACAGCCCGGCGCCTGCCCCCCAACGAACGCCGCGCACTGGACATCCTGGATGTGCGCGACGACTGGACCAAGGCGGAAATCCGGTCGCAATACAAGTCTCTGGTCAAGGACCTGCACCCCGACCTGAACGGCGGCGACCGCTCTGACGAGGAACGCCTGCAAGAGGTCGTCTGGGCCTGGGAACAGATCAAGGACAGCCGCAGCTTCAAATAGGCCGCCCATGCCCCCATATATGGGGCAACAGGCAGGATGAACGCGCAACAAGATGTGACACCGCGTCACCGGCGCGGGCATGTCTGTCCACTTGCGTATTTTCGGAATATGCTCCACTAAACATTGGTTGCCCGGTGGATATCCGGCGCATCCATACATATACGGAACACAAAATGGCAGACGGTAACATGGACAAGGTAATCGAGCCCACAAAGCGCTTTTCGGTGCGCGAGGAATTCGGCTTTGACAGCGACATGCAAGTTTACGGCTTTGCCGAGCGCAGCGACCGTGTGCCTGAAATCGACCCCACCTACAAGTTCGATCCCGATACGACGATGGCGATCCTGGCCGGCTTTGTCTATAATCGCCGGGTGATGATCCAGGGCTATCACGGCACCGGAAAATCGACCCATATCGAACAGGTTGCGGCCCATCTGAACTGGCCCTGCGTGCGGGTCAACCTGGACAGCCATATCAGCCGTATCGACCTGATCGGCAAGGATGCGATCAAGTTGAAGGATGGCAAGCAGGTCACTGAATTTCATGAAGGAATCCTGCCCTGGGCATTACGCAATCCTGTCGCCATCGTGTTTGACGAATATGACGCCGGCCGCGCCGACGTGATGTTTGTCATCCAGCGCGTGCTGGAACATGACGGCAAGCTGACGCTGCTCGACCAGAACGAGATCATCACACCGCATCCGTCGTTCCGCCTGTTTGCTACCGCCAACACGGTCGGCCTTGGCGATACGACCGGGCTGTATCACGGGGTGCAGCAGATCAACCAGGCCCAGATGGACCGCTGGTCGCTGGTGGCCACGCTGAACTATCTGTCGCATGATGCTGAAAGCGCCATCGTGTTGTCGAAAAACCCCCATTACAACACCGATGCGGGCCGCAAGACGATCAGCCAGATGGTGACGGTTGCGGACCTTACCCGCACGGCCTTCATGAATGGCGACATCTCGACGGTGATGAGCCCGCGCACGGTGATCAACTGGGCCCAGAACGCCGAAATCTTCAAGGATGTGGGCTTTGCCTTCCGCCTGACTTTCCTGAACAAGTGCGACGAGCTGGAGCGCCAGACCGTGGCCGAGTTCTATCAGCGCTGCTTTGACGAGGAACTGCCGGAAAGCGCGGCAAGTGCAAGTCTTGGGTGATCGGCCTGTGGGGGGCCGTCTGTCCCCCGCGGCCCCTGAAAGCATTTGTGCAAAGAAGAAGGGTGACGTGACAGGCATCAGGATATGACCAAACGCTCTGACAACCCGGCAGATCCATTCAAGAAGGCCCTGGCCGAGGCGACCAAGGCCATGGCAAATGATGCCGAGCTGAGTGTTGCCTACACGGTTGACCCACCCGGTATTGCCAATGATACCGTGCGCCTGCCGCAGGTCAGCCGCCGGATGACGCGCGACGAGGTGATGCTGGCCCGTGGCACGGCGGATGCCTATGCCATGCGGCTGCGTTTTCATGACGCCGCAACGCACAACAAATACGCCCCCGAAGGGCAGCTTGCGCGCGAGCTGTACGAGGCCATGGAAACCGCCCGCTGCGAGGCGATGGGCGCGCGTGCCATGCCCGGCACTGCCGGCAATATCGACGCCAAGATCGCGGATGATGCTGCACGCAAGGGCTATGGCCAGATCACCGAAGCCGAGAACGCGCCGCTGGCCTCGGCCGCGGGCTATCTGATCCGCCACCTTGCTACCGGCCGCGACCTGCCCCCCGACGCCGCCAATGTGATGGATCTGTGGCGCGATTTCATGGAACGTCAGGCGGGCGATACATTGTCCAACCTGGATGAGGTGCTTGACGACCAGACCGCCTTTGCCCGCATGGCCCGCAAGGTGATCGAGGATCTGGGCTATGGCGATCAGCTGGGCGAGGATCCCGACCAGCAGGACGACCAGCAAGATCAGGACAGCGAAGAGGAAGATCAGGAAGACGACCAACCACAAGAGGATGGCGGCGAGAACGACGACAGCGACCAGGTCGAGGACAGTCGCGAAGACGAGGACAGCCAGCCCGACGACAGCGAATCCGCCGTGTCCGTTGACGACATGGAAGACATGGACATGTCGGACGAGGCCGAGATGGCCGATGGCGAGCCGCCCGTCGAGCCCCCTGCCCCGCCGCCGCATTCCGAGGCCGACCCGAACTACAAGGTGTTCTGCGCCGATTTCGATGAAGAAATCCGCGCCGAGGACCTGGCCGAGCCGGCCGAGCTGGAACGCCTGCGGGCCTATCTGGACCAGCAGCTTGAACCTCTCAAGGGCGCCGTGGGGCGGCTGGCCAACAAGTTGCAGCGCCGCCTTCAGGCGCAGCAGAACCGTTCATGGCTGTTCGATCTGGAAGAGGGGATTCTGGATGCCGGGCGTCTGGCCCGCGTGGTCGCCAACCCGACCACGCCGCTGAGCTTCAAGCAGGAAAAGGACACCGATTTCAAGGATACGGTGGTCACGCTGCTGCTGGACAATTCCGGCTCGATGCGGGGGCGGCCAATCAGCATTGCCGCGATCTGCGCCGATGTTCTGGCGCGCACGCTGGAACGCTGCGACGTCAAGGTGGAAATCCTGGGCTTTACCACACGGGCCTGGAAAGGGGGCCTGAGCCGCGAGAAATGGCTCGCCGAGGGGCGCGAACAGACGCCGGGGCGCCTCAATGACCTGCGCCACATCATCTACAAGGCGGCCGATGCGCCGTGGCGACGGGCGCGGCCCAATCTGGGGCTGATGATGAAAGAGGGGCTGCTCAAGGAAAACATCGATGGCGAAGCGCTGGAATGGGCCCATCGCCGCATGTTGGGCCGCCCCGAGGCGCGCAAGATCCTGATGGTGATTTCGGATGGCGCGCCGGTTGACGACAGCACGCTTAGCGTGAACTCGGCCAGCTATCTTGAAAAGCATCTGCGCGACGTGATCGCCATGGTGGAAAAGCGCAAGCAGGTGGAACTGATCGCCATCGGCATCGGCCATGACGTGACCCGCTATTACGAGCGCGCCGTCACCATCACCGATGTCGAACAGCTGGCCGGCGCCATGACCGAACAGCTGGCCGCCCTGTTCGACAAGGATCCGCGCGCGCGTGCCCGCGTCATGGGCATCAACAAGGTCAGGCGGGCAGTTTGACGCGGACAGACGCGAAGGAGCCCATGATGCTGCAATCATTCAAGGCAACAACTCGTCCCTCTGATGGCCCGCCGCGCTTGGCCGCCCTGCGCCGCGAAATGGCGCGCGAGGGATTGGCCGGCTTTCTGGTGCCCCGCAGCGACGCCCATCAGGGCGAGTGGGTGCCACCGCGCGACGAACGCCTTGCCTGGCTGACCGGCTTTACGGGCTCGGCCGGGTTCTGCGCCGCGCTGCTGGATATCGCGGGCGTGTTCGTTGACGGGCGCTATCGTTTGCAGGTCCGCGCGCAGGTCGATACCGATCACTTCACCCCCGTTGACTGGCCCGAAACCCGGCTGGCCGACTGGCTGCGCGCGCAGCTTCCCGAAGGGGGGATCATCGGCTTTGACCCCTGGCTGCATGTCAAACGCGAAATCGACGAACTTTCGCGCGCGCTTGAGGGCAGCAACATCACCTTGCGTCGCATCGACAATCTGGTCGATCGCATCTGGGCCGACCAACCCCCGCCCCCTGCCGGACGCATCATTGTGCATGAACTGCACCATGCAGGCGAATCCAGCACCGAGAAACGCCGCCGCCTGGGCGACAGCCTGCGGCAGGCAGGGCATCAGGCCTGTGTGCTGAGCAAACCCGACAGCATCAACTGGCTGCTGAACATCCGCGGCAGTGACATCGACCGCATGCCGGTGGTGCTGGGCTTTGCCATCCTTCACGCCAATGGCTGCGTGGATCTGTTTGTTGACCCGGCCAAGGCCGATGATGGGGTGCGGACGCATCTGGGCGGTGACGTCAGCATCCTTCCTCCCCAGGGCTTTGCGGCTGCGCTGACCGCGCTGGACAGCCCGGTGCGTCTGGATGCGGCCACGGCCCCCGTCTGGGTGGGTGATCAACTGGAAAAGGCGGGCGTTGAAATCGCCTGGGAGGGCGACCCCTGCACCCTGCCCAAGGCGCGCAAGAACCCGGTCGAGATCGCTGGTGCCCGCGCCGCCCATCTGCGCGACGCGGTGCCGATCGCGCGGCTGCTGGCCTGGCTTGAAACCCCGCCAGAGGGGCTTGACGAAATCGCGGTTGTCACACGGCTTGAACAGCTGCGGCGCGAGACCGGCCAACTCGTCGATATCAGTTTCGAAACCATCTGCGGTGCCGGGCCAAACGGCGCAATCGTGCATTACCGCGTGACCGAGGAAACCAACCGCCCGCTGCGGGGTGGCAATCTGCTGCTGATCGACAGCGGCGCACAATATCGCGATGGCACCACCGATATTACCCGTACCATCGCCATGGGCCCGCCCGCGCCAGATGCGCAAAGGGCCTTTACCCTTGTGCTGAAAGGCATGATCGCGGTTTCGATGGCGCGCTGGCCCAAGGGGCTTGCAGGGCGCGATCTTGATGCGCTGGCCCGCACGGCGCTGTGGCAGGAGGGGATGGATTACGACCACGGCACCGGTCACGGGGTCGGTTCCTTCCTGGGGGTTCACGAGGGGCCACAGGGCCTTTCGCGCCGGGCCACCACGCCGCTTGAGCCGGGCATGATCCTGTCGAACGAGCCGGGCTATTACCGCGAGGGCGCCTTTGGCATCCGCATCGAAAACCTTGTCGTCGTGCGCAAGGCGGCACCGGGGGCAGATGACTGGCGCGAGATGCTGGAATTCGAAACCCTGACCTTTGCGCCCATCGACCGCCGCCTGATCCTGCCAGAGCTTCTGAGCGTGACCGAGCGCGCCTGGCTGAACCGCTATCACGCGCAGGTGTTGGAAAAAACCGCCCCGAACTGCCCGCCTGACGTGGCGGAATGGCTGGAAAGGGCCTGCGCGCCGATCTGACCAATTCCCCGGCGCGGTGATCTGGTGTATCCAGATGCCTCACAAGGAGGACACATGACCGATCACATCAGGATCAGACCTGCCCAGGGGATCTGGGTCGTTCGCGCGGGCGGGGCCGTTCTGGCCGAATCGAAAAATGCGCTGGAACTGCATGAGGGCGAGATGCCGCCCGTCATCTATTTCCCACGGGGCGACGTGGCCATGGCGTTTCTGGAGAAATCCGGCAAACAGTCATACTGCCCGCACAAGGGCGATGCAGCCTATTACGGCATCCACGCAAAAAGCGGGCTGATCGAGGATGCCGCCTGGTCCTATGAAGACCCCCGCGAAGAGGCGGCATTGATCCGCGAGCATCTGGCCTTTTATCCCGGCAAGGTGGTGATCGAACAGGTCTGAGCGGCGCGCCGTGCGAACGCGCCAAAGGGTGATCGGGGGCAACGCCGATATTGACCGCTCACGGCGCAGGGCCTATTGTCGATTTCCCCCTGAACCCGCCCCGGAATCACCAACATGAGCCGATTTTCCGCCCCCATCGCCGAACAGATCTGGGATATGAAATACCGCCTGAAATCGGCGGACGGCCAGCCCATCGACCAGACGGTCGAGGACAGCTGGCGCCGGGTCGCCCGCGCCCTGGCCGAGGTCGAGGATCAGCCTGACCAATGGGAAGACCGCTTTTACAGGGCGCTCGAGGATTTTCGTTTTCTGCCCGCAGGCCGCATCCTGGCGGGTGCAGGCACCGGGCGCTCGGTGACACTGTTCAACTGTTTCGTCATGGGCACCATCCCCGATAGCATGGGCGGTATCTTCGACAATCTGAAAGAGGCCGCGCTGACCATGCAGCAGGGCGGCGGAATCGGCTATGACTTCAGCACCATCCGCCCGCGCGGGGCCGATGTGAAAGGCGTTGCCGCCGATGCCAGCGGCCCGCTTTCCTTCATGGATGTGTGGGATGCCATGTGCCGCACGATCATGTCGGCGGGCAGTCGCCGCGGCGCAATGATGGCAACCATGCGCTGCGACCACCCCGACATCGAGGATTTCATCGAGGTCAAGCGCGACCCGGCGCGGTTGCGCATGTTCAACCTGTCGGTGCTGATCACCGATGCCTTCATGGAGGCCCTGGAACAGGATGCCCCCTGGGATCTGGTATTCGAAGGCAAGGTCTATCGCACGATCCGCGCCCGCGACCTGTGGGATCGGATCATGCGCTCGACCTATGATTTTGCCGAGCCGGGGGTGATCTTCATCGACCGCATCAACCGCCTGAACAACCTGCGCTATTGCGAAACCATTGCCGCCACCAACCCTTGTGGCGAACAGCCCCTGCCGCCCTATGGCGCCTGCCTGCTGGGCAGCATCAACCTGGCCCGGCTGATCGAGGCGCCATTCGAGGCCGGCGCTGCGCTGAATGAGGAGGCGCTTGACGATCTGGTGGCCACCGCCGTGCGCATGATGGACAACGTGATCGACGCCTCGCGCTTTCCGCTGCCCCAGCAAGAGGAAGAGGCCCGCGCCAAGCGCCGCATCGGGCTGGGCGTGACCGGGCTGGCCGATGCCCTGCTGATGGTAGGGCTGCGCTATGGCAGCGATGACGCGGCGGCCACGGTTGAAAACTGGCTGCATCGCATCGCCCGCACCGCCTATCTGACATCGACCGAACTCGCCGCCGAAAAGGGGCCGTTTCCGCTGTTTGACACTGAGCAATACCTCGCCAGCGAAAGCCTTGCCCATATGGACGAGGACGTGCGCGCGGCCATCCGCGACAAGGGCATCCGCAACGCCCTGCTGACCTCGATCGCGCCCACCGGCACGATCAGCCTGTACGCCGGCAATGTCAGCTCGGGGATCGAGCCGGTCTTTGCCTGGTCATATACCCGCAAGGTGCTGCAACAGGATGGCTCGCGCGCCGAGGAAGAGGTCGTCGATTACGCCGTTGCCCTGTGGCGCGAAAAACATGGCGACGAGCCCCTGCCCGCACATTTCGTCGATGCCCAGACGTTGCAGCCGCTGGATCACGTGCGCATGCAGGCGGCGGCACAGAAATGGATCGACTCCAGCATCTCGAAAACCATCAACTGCCCCGAGGGTATTTCCTTTGACGCGTTCAAACAGGTCTATGCCGAGGCCTGGCGCAGCGGCTGCAAGGGCTGCACCACCTACCGGCCCAATGCCGTCACCGGATCGGTGCTGAGTGTCGCGGAAAATACCGAGGCCGCCCCGCAAAGCGACCGCGGCGCCGATGTCGTCTATATTGCCGAGCCTCTGGGCCGGCCCGAAACCCTGGAAGGGCGCACCTACAAGATCAAGTGGCCCGAAAGCGAACACGCCATCTATATCACCATCAACGACGTGCTGGTGAACGGCCACCGCCGGCCCTTCGAGGTGTTCATAAATTCCAAGAACATGGAACATTACGCCTGGACGGTGGCGCTGACCCGGATGATCAGCGCGGTGTTCCGGCGCGGGGGCGATGTCAGCTTTGTCGTCGAGGAACTCAAGGCCGTGTTCGACCCGCGCGGCGGCGCCTGGATGGAGGGGAAATACGTGCCCTCGATCCTGGCGGCCATCGGCGGCGTGATCGAGCGCCACATGATCGAGATCGGCTTTATCGAGGAAGGCGGGCACCTGAAATCGGACCCGCACCCCAACGCGATTGCCGTCAATGCAGACGACCGCCCCCGGGGTGCTGCCTGCCCGAATTGCGGCCAATATGCGATGCAGATGGTCGAGGGCTGCAAGACCTGCCTGGAATGCGGCTATTCGAAATGCGGCTAGCGCTTCGAAATTAACCTTTTCAGAACGCATCCCTGCTTCTATGATCAAGGGGCCTGGGTGGACCTATAACAAGATCAAGGGCAGGGTATGCGCGTCCACTTTCTTTTCACGGCATTGCTGATCGTCATCGCGACCCATGTGGCCACTGCGCAAGATCGCGCGTGGCTGGGCAAGGCGCGTCTTTTCACCAATGACCAGATCGGTGACGGGCAGGATCGCTGGCGCACCGGATCCTATTCGGTCAGCGCGATTCGCGGGTCTGACTGGCGCGGCGCGTTACCCGACCGCCCCGGCAGCCTGATGGAATACCGATTCCGTTCGGAAATCATCGCACCGGCCAATCTTGCAAACCCCGTCCTTGGCGGTGATCGCCGCTATGTGGGCGCGATATCGCTGGGCGCCATCACCCATTTCAAGCTTGACCAGGCCGATGTTGCGCTGGGGCTGGACATGATCTTTACCGGCCCACAGACCGGGCTGGGGGATTTCCAATCGCGGGTGCATCGGGCGCTTGGAATGCCTGTTCCCAAGGTTCTTGGCACGCAGATCCCCAACGCGTTCTACCCAACGGTCAATATCGAGCTTGGCAAAAGCTTCTCTCCATCGCCCGACACCCTGCCGGAACTGTCGCTTCGCCCCTTTATCGAGGCGCAGGCGGGCGTCGAGGACTATATTCGGATCGGCGGCGACCTGACCTTTGGCCATGCAGGAAGCGGCGGCCTTCTGGTGCGTGATCCGACCACCGGCTATCGCAATGTCGCCGTCAAGGGCGAAGACAACACCGGTCTGACATTTCTGCTGGGGGCCGATCTCGCCTATGTCGGCTCCAGCGCCTATCTGCCCTCGGCCTCGGGCTATACGCCGAACACCCCGCGCGCCCGTTTTCGTGCCGGCGTCTACAGCGAGACCAAAGACAGTTCTTTTTTCTATGGTCTGACCTGGCTGGGCAGGGAATTCAAGGCGCAAAGCAATAGCCAGGTCGTGGGATCTGTCTCGATCAGACTGAATTTCTGAGACCGGCCTATTTCTGCTGCAGCACCGCCGAAATAGGTGCCAGCACCACATCGGCCGGTTTTTCGGAAATGGCCCAGCTGAACAGGGCCGTTACCGTTTCGGGATAGCTGTGGCCCACAACAATGACACGGCCGCGTCGGGTGGCCTCGATCGCCGCGCGGCTGAGATAGCGTTTTATGACAATGCCCGACTCGCGCTCGCCATCAAGCAGGCGGTAAACGGCCCCGACCGGTACACCGGCGCGCCGGGCGCGGCCAAAGGCGCTGTCGTCGGCACGGTCATAGGCAACAAGGCCAACCCCCCTGCCCTTGAGAACCGGCAAGATCCTGTCAGCCAGCCCCTTGACCTTGGTAAGGCTGTGCTCCGGGCGCTCAAGCAGGGCCACGGTTTCGGGCAAGGATGCAAGGGCCTCTTCCAGCGAAGTGGCGGGATTGGCATTGCTGCCCGGCACCCCCAGTCGCGCCGGCGCCAGCGCCATGATTTCAAAGCGCCCGCCACGATAAAGCAGCTTGGCCTTGGCCGTAACCCCGTCAAGATCGGGATCCAGCGCAAAGGTCACGGGAAAATCGAAGCTGCGCAACACATCGGTTGAAAGCCCCTTGTCGCCCGCATCTATCAGGATGACCGACAGCATCGGTTTGTGATCGGGGTTTGAATAGGGCACGGCATTGCGCTCGAGCGCGGCGGGCAGGCTGTCCTGGCCGGTTGTCTTGTCTGTCGGACCACCATTACCATCAGCCCCGACTGCGGGCGAGGTATCAGCCCCGGCAACCATGCGCGGCGCCTCGACAGATGTCGCAGGCGGAGAAACCGGGTTTGCAGGCCGCGTGGGGCGCTCGGAAACCGGCGCGTCACCCGACGGCGCCCCCCCCAGAGAGGGCAGCGAAACACGGGGCGAGGCCTCGTCAACAGGGGCAGGCAGGCTTGGCCCGCTATCCCCTTGCGCCACTTGCGTCTGCAACAGCCCCTGCCCGACCGGCGCAACAGGAACGCGGGGGCGAACCGCAGAGGCAGTGTCGGCGCTGGGTGGGTTTGCCGGGGGCTCGGCCCTGGGGTGCGGCTGGCGAACGGGCGTTTTCCTGACCGTCTGGTCGGTTTCCGGCAAAACCGGCACCGTATCGCGCCGCACAGCACCGAATCCCGACCCGGCAGGCGTTTCAACCCTGGTCTGGGTTTTCTGCACCGGCATGTCCCGAGGAAGCGGCAAGATCAGCGATGCAGCCGACGCCAGCGCCAGCGAAAGCAGTGCCCCCTTGATGAAACCCGCGCCAAAGCCGCCACTCATTTATGTGCCCCCGCCATCATTTGCCCATTATTCCTTGTGCCTGCTCTTGACCATCTTGCGTGGCTCCGGGCATTTATAGCGCGAAACAATCGGGCGATCACCTTGAAAATCCGCCCGATCCTGCAAGGCCGGAGCCGACATGATCCTCCTGATCGACAACTATGACAGCTTTACCTGGAATCTGGTGCATTATCTGGGCGAGCTGGGCGCCGAAACACGGGTCGTGCGCAATGACGCGCTGACCACAGCCGAGGCACTGGCGCTGGATCCCGATGCGATCCTGCTGTCGCCGGGGCCATGCGACCCCGATCAGGCGGGCATCTGCCTTGACCTGACCCTTGCCGCCGCCGGGGCCCGCATACCGCTTCTGGGCGTGTGCCTCGGGCATCAGACCATCGGCCAGGCCTTTGGCGGGCGGGTTGTGCGCCATGACCAGATCGTGCATGGCAAGACCGACAAGATCGAACATGACGGCAAGGGGGTGTTTGCCGGCCTGCCGGCGCCGCTCAGGGCGACGCGCTATCACTCGCTGGTGGTGGCGCGCGACGACCTGCCCGATTGCCTGACGGTCAATGCCTGGCTGAATGATGGCACGATCATGGGGCTGCGTCATCGCGAGCTGCCAATTCACGGCGTGCAGTTCCACCCCGAAAGCATTGCCTCGGAACATGGGCATGAATTGCTGAAAAACTTTCTGGACGAGGTGAAAGAGCCCGCATGAGCGACGATCTGAGACCGCTGATCGGCCTTGCCGCCGACCGCCCCCTGACCCGGCCCGAAGCCGAGGACGCCTTTCGCATCATTATGGACGGCGCCGCCACCCCCAGCCAGATCGGCGGCTTGCTGATGGCGCTGCGCACCCGGGGCGAAACCGTCGATGAATACGCCGCCGCGGCCGCGGTAATGCGGGCGAAATGCAACGCGGTCAAGGCGCCCGAGGGGGCAATGGATATCGTCGGCACCGGCGGCGACGGCAAGGGTACGCTGAACATTTCCACCGCCACGGCCTTTGTCGTGGCCGGCGCGGGCGTGGTGGTGGCCAAGCATGGCAACCGCAACCTTTCGTCGAAATCGGGCGCGGCCGATGCGCTGACGGAAATGGGTGTCAACGTGATGGTGGGCGTCGATGTCGTGGAACGCGCCATCAACGAAATCGGCATCGGCTTCATGATGGCGCCGATGCATCACCCGGCGGTGCGCCATGTCATGCCCTCGCGCCAGGAGCTGGGCACGCGCACCATCTTCAACATCCTCGGCCCGCTCACCAACCCGGCCGGGGTGAAACGCCAGCTGACCGGCGCCTTTTCGCGCGATGTCATCCGCCCCATGGCCGAAACCCTTGCCGCGCTGGGCAGCGAAAGGGCCTGGCTGGTGCATGGCAGCGACGGCACCGATGAAATTTCCATCGCAGGCCCGACATGGGTCGCGGCGCTTGAGGGCGGCAAGGTCTCGACAGGCGAGATCCACCCCGAGGATGCCGGCCTGCCCGTCCACCCCTTCGACGACATCATCGGCGGCAGCCCGGCGGAAAACGCCGCCGCCTTGCGCGCCCTGCTGGAAGGGATGAAATCGGCCTATCGCGATGCGGTGCTGCTGAACGCAGCGGCGGCGCTGGTGGTTGCCGAGCGCGCCGACAACCTGAAACAGGGGGTCGAGATCGCCCGCGAAAGCATCGATTCCGGTGCCGCGCGGGCCAAGGTGGAATCGCTGGCCCGCCTGACAACGGACGCCACGGGATGAGCGATATTCTTGAGCGCATAAAGGCCTACAAGCTGGCCGAGGTCGCCGCCCGCAAATCGGCCCGCCCGCTGGCCGAGGTCGAATCCGCCGCGCGGACCGCACCCGCCCCGCGGGGGTTTTACAAGGCCCTGCGCGCGGCCAGCAAAACCGGCTATGGCCTGATCGCCGAGATCAAGAAGGCCAGCCCGTCAAAGGGGCTGATCCGCGCCGATTTCGACCCGCCCGCGCTGGCGCGCGCCTACGAGGAGGGCGGCGCCACCTGCCTGAGCGTGCTGACCGATACGCCCAGCTTTCAGGGCGCCGACGAATACCTGATCGCCGCGCGCGCGGCGACCGCGCTGCCGGTACTGCGCAAGGATTTCCTTTACGACCCCTATCAGGTGGCCGAGGCCCGCGCCCTTGGCGCCGACTGCATCCTTGTCATCATGGCGTCTGTCTCCGACGCCCAGGCGCAAGAGCTGGAATCGACCGCCTTCGAATGGGGCATGGATGTTCTGGTCGAGGTCCACGATGCGCAGGAACTGGAGCGCGCGCTGCAACTGCGCTCGCCCATGATCGGGATAAACAACCGCAATCTCAAGACCTTCGAGGTCACGCTGGAGACCACGCGCAAACTGTCGAAAATGGTGCCACCGGATCGGATGCTGGTGGCCGAATCCGGGCTGTTCACGCCCGCCGACCTGGCCGATCTGGCGGGTCACGGCGCGCGCTGCTTTCTGATCGGCGAAAGCCTGATGCGTCAGGCGGATGTCGCTGCGGCAACGCGCGCCCTGCTGGCCAACCCCACCTCGCGAAAGGAAATGTCATGACCGGACTGACCCATTTCGACCACAAGGGTGACGCGCATATGGTCGATGTCTCGGCCAAGCCGGTGACCGAGCGCATCGCCACCGCAAGGGGCCGCGTCGTCATGGCGCCCGAAACCCTGGCCATTGTGCAGCAGGGAACCGCGAAAAAGGGCGACGTTCTGGGGGTCGCGCGTCTGGCCGGTATCATGGGGGCCAAGCGCACATCCGAGCTGATCCCGCTGTGCCACCCGCTGCCCATCACCCGGGTGGCGCTGGATCTGGAGGTTGATCCCGACAGCAGCAGCGTTGTGATCACAGCAACGGTCAAGACATCCGGCCAGACCGGGGTCGAAATGGAGGCCCTGACTGCCGTCAGCATCGCCGCGCTGACGGTTTACGACATGCTCAAGGCCGTGGATCGTGCCATGCGCATCACCGATATTCGCGTGACACTGAAAGACGGTGGAAAATCAGGACGATACGAGGCGCAATGATGATCAGAGTTCAAGAGGCCCTTGAAAAGATCCTGTCGCTGCTGACGCCGCTCGAACATGAAGTCGTGCCGCTGCGCCAAGCCGCCGGCCGCGTGCTGGCCCGCCCTGTTGCCGCGCGGCGCACGCAACCGCCCTTTGCCGCCTCGTCCATGGACGGATACGCCATGCACGGCGCCGAGGTCGCCCCTGGCGCGCGCTTTACGGTGATCGGTGAATCTGCCGCAGGCGACCGTTTCAACGGCGAGGTCGGCCCCGGCCAATGCGTGCGGATATTCACCGGTGCGCCCGTGCCCACAGGCGCCGACCGCGTGGTGATGCAGGAGGATGTCACGCGCAACGGCGATGTGATCACAATTTCCGAAAACGTCTCGGCCGGCCCCTTCATTCGCCCCGCGGGCGATGATTTTTCCGCGGGCACCGAAATCACGCCGCCGCGCCGCCTGAGTTCGGCCGATGTCGCGCTGCTGGCGGCCATGAACATTGCCGAGGTGCCGGTCTATCGCCGCCCCATTGTCGCGCTGGTCGCCACGGGGGACGAACTGGTCATGCCGGGCGAGGAACCGGGGCCCGACCAGATCGTTTCCTCGAACAATTTCGGCCTTGCCGCGCTGATCGAAACTCACGGGGGCGAGGCCCGGATGCTGCCGATCGGGCGCGACAACGCGGAATCTCTGAAACAGGTTTTCCGGCTGTGCGAAGGGGCCGATCTGATCCTGACACTGGGCGGGGCGTCGGTCGGCGACCATGACATCGTGCAGGACGTGGCCCGTGAAATGGGGCTGGAAACTGCGTTCTACAAGGTCGCGATGCGGCCAGGCAAGCCGCTCATGGCCGGGCGCATGAACGGCACCCCGATGATCGGACTGCCGGGAAATCCCGTATCATCAATGGTTTGCGGGCATATCTTTATCGTCCCCGCGCTGCGCCATATGCAAGGCTTGCCGGGCAAGGCGCGCAAGCGGCTGCACATGCCTCTGGCCACCGACCTGCCGGCCAACGGGCCACGCGAACATTATATGCGCGCGCGTATGATCAGGCGCGACGGCGCGCTTGTCGTCGAGGCACATCCCCGCCAGGACAGCGCGCTGCTGTCGGTGCTAGCCGCGTCGGACGCGCTGATCGTGCGTGCGCCCCATGATCGCGCGCGCAAGGCGGGCGAGATGGTCGAAATCATCCATCTCTGACGTTCTGGCTGTCAATCGGGCGCTTGACACAAAACAGGAACGATCATAGAACGTTACATGAATAGGTGATCCGGAACAGCCGGACATACGCATTACGCCTTGGTGGGAGGACGCATTCATGCTGACGCGCAAGCAATTGGAATTGCTGGATTTGATCAACCGACGAATTCAACGCGACGGCGTGCCGCCCTCGTTTGACGAGATGAAAGACGCGCTTGACCTGCGCTCCAAGTCCGGCATCCACCGGCTGATCACGGCGCTTGAGGAACGTGGCTTTATCCGCCGACTTGCCCACAAGGCACGCGCGATCGAAATCGTCAAACTCCCCGAGGCCCTGGAACGCAGCCCGCGCCAAGGCGACAGCCGCCAGAATTTCACGCCCAAGCTGGTCAGCGAAACCCCGGCCAAGGCCCCTGCCCCGCGCGCAGCCATGCAGGTCGAACGGCTGAACGCGCTCGAGGTGCCGATCATGGGCCGCATTGCCGCGGGCACCCCGATCGAGGCCATCAGCAACAAGACGGATTCGGTCGCCGTGCCAGGCAGCATGATGCGCGGCAAGGGGCTGCACTATGCGCTGGAGGTCAAGGGCGATTCGATGATCGAGGCGGGCATCAATGACGGTGACATCGTGGTCATCCGCGAGCAGGACGACGCCGAAAGCGGCGACATCGTGGTGGCCCTGATCGAGGGGCAGGAAGCGACCCTCAAGAGGCTGCGCAAACACGGCCGCTCGATCGCGCTCGAGGCGGCCAACCCGGCCTATGAAACCCGCGTCTATCGTGATGACCAGGTGCAGGTTCAGGGCAGGCTTGTGGGTTTGATCCGTACCTACTGAAAGCCCTGTCGCAAGGTCCACAGACGTTGGCCGGCAAGCTGTCGGGCGGTGACGATCCTCAATGTCCGGCCATCGGGCGCCCCCTTGCCATTCAGCCAGACGGCAACCGCCCCGACCCGCTGCAAATCGCCATGCGAGATGAACCCGCACCCGCCGGGTGGCCGTGGCGCGGACATGCGCGACAGGACGACCAGCCTGAAATCGGCGCAAAGACGGGCAATATCCGTGGCCGCGATCTTGCGCCCCGTGAACAGCGCAACCCCACCACCGCCCTTGCGCCAGACGGCCCTTTTGCGTTTGCGGTAAACCCGAACCAGCCAGCGCGGCGGCGGGCGCGCGGCGGCCTGCGGTTGTTCAACAGCGTCACCGTCACGCCGCAGCCAGCTTTGGGCAACAAACCCACTGCCCCGGCCCCGGCTGAGCCACCGCCCCTGCGGCCCCACCGCACCGACCAGCATGCCACTATCCGACAGCAGCAGATCGGGCCGCGGAGTCTGCGCCCAGATCATGAGCCCAACCACCAAGGGTATGACCCCCACCACGCGCACCCCTCCCCGCAGCAGCACCACCGCCAGCCCGGCAACCGAGATCATCACCAGCGCCGCCCCGTCACCCGCCGGAACCGGCCTGACGGCCCCCGGCCAGGATGATACCCTCGCGGCAACGCCAAGGATCCAGTCGATCCCCATGCCCATTACGGCCCAGAACGGCGCGCCCAGCCCCAGCGTATCGGCCAGCATGGCACAAACCGCCGCCGGCATCACGACCAGCCCCATCACCGGAATCGACATCAGGTTTGCCACCAGCCCGAACGCCACAAGGCGGTTGAAATGGAAGGCGGCAAAGGGCGCGGTCGCGGCCCCTGCGGTGATCGAGGAAAGAACCAGCCCGCCCCCCCAACGCAGGATCGGTGAACGAACACGCGCCAGCGGGCTGTTCTGAAGGGCGGAAAAAACCGCTATCAGCGCGACCGTGGCGGCAAAGGACATCTGGAAGCCCACTGATAACAGGCTTTCAGGCCGGATCGCCAGCACGACCACCGCCGCAAGCGCAACCGCGCGCAGCGACAGCGCCCGACGCGACAGCATGACCGCCACAAGAAAGACCGCCAGCATCACGAATGCCCGTTGCGTGGCGATGCTGGCGCCCGACAACACCATATAGGCCAGCCCCGCCAGCAGGGCGACGCCGGCTGCGATCTGCTTGACCGGCAGGCGCAAGGCGACGGGCGGCACCAGCGCCGCGCCATATCGCAGTGCCGCAAAGACAAAACCCGCAAGCAACCCCATATGCAGGCCGGAAATGGCCAGAAGATGGGCGAGGTTGGAATCCCGCAGCTGTTGCAGAACCGCCGGGTCAACGGCAGATCTGTCGCCGGTCAGCAGGGCGGCGGCAAAGGCCCCGGCCTGACCGTCAAGACGGCGGCGCACCTGCCGAGCCATGTCGAACCGTTGGGCCGCCAGCCGGATTTTCCAGTCATCAAGCCGTGGCCGCGCGATCTGCCGGGGCGGGCGCCGGGCGAACCCGACCGCCCCGAGGCCGCGAAACCATGCCAGACGGCGAAAATCAAAGCCCCCGGGTTCTGCCGGTGGCGGTGGCGGCGACAGGCTGGCCGTCATGCCCACGATCTGGCCCGGTGCAAAACGGGTTTCCGTGTCATCGCCCCATATCGTCACCCGCGCCAGATGCGGTGTCACCGGCGCGTCACGCGCCAGGCGGATACGGTCCAGCAGCAGGCGCAGATGCCCGCTCGCCGACCGGTCGATGGCAACGATCCGTCCGCTGACCGGCCCGTGATAGCGCGCATCAAGCCGGGGTGCGGCGACAAGATGCGCGCGCGCTGCTGCCAGCAGGAACCCGGCCGCCACCATGAGAACGGCCAACGCGAAGGCGCGCGGATACCCCCTTGTGATCACAGCCATCACGCCTGCGATAACGCCCCCTGCCGCGACAACCACAAGCCGCGCGGCCAAAGCTTCGCTGGACAGCCCGAAATAGGTGGCGATCCCGATTCCCATCCAGACCGGCATCCACAGCAGAAAGCTGCCGCGCTGCGCCTCGATGATATCGATCAGCCCTTGGCGCATGCGCAAGCCTTGCCCCCGCCTTCCTTCTTGCCTAAAGACAGGTCAATCTAGCCCTCATTCCGTTGTTCAAAGGTTACCGACCGATGTCTGACTCTTCCGTCGTCACGCGTTTTGCCCCGTCACCTACCGGATATCTGCATATCGGGGGTGCCCGCACGGCGCTGTTCAACTGGCTGTTTGCGCGACATCACGGCGGCAAATTCCTGCTGCGCATCGAGGATACCGACAAGGCGCGTTCAACCCCCGAGGCCACCGAGGCCATCTTCGAGGGCATGCGCTGGCTGGGCCTGAACTGGGACGGTGACGCCATCAGCCAGGCCTCGCGCGCCGACCGCCATGCGAGAGCGGCACAGCAGATGCTGCAAACGGGGCACGCCTATAAATGCTTTGCCACGCCCGAGGAAATTTCCGCCGCCCGCGAACAGGCCCGCGCCGAGGGGCGCCCGACCCTGTTTTCCAGCCCCTGGCGCGATGCCGACCCGGCAACCTGCCCCGACGCGCCTTATGTCGTGCGCCTCAAGGCCCCGCGCGAGGGCGAGATCAGTATCGATGACCGCGTGCAGGGGCGCGTCAGCTGGAAATGCGAAACGCTGGATGACCTCGTGTTGCTGCGGGCCGACGGCACGCCGACCTATATGCTGGCCGTCGTCGTGGATGATCACGACATGGGTGTGACCCATGTGATCCGGGGCGATGATCACCTGTCGAATGCCGCGCGCCAAAGCCTGATCTATCGGGCGCTGGGCTGGGACGTGCCGATCTTTGCCCATATCCCGCTGATCCACGGCCCCGATGGCAAGAAACTGAGCAAACGCCACGGCGCGCTGGGGGTCGGCGAGTATCGCAAGATGGGCTATCTGCCCGAAGCCATGCGCAACTATCTGGCGCGTTTGGGGTGGAGCCACGGCGACGACGAATTCTTTACCACCGAGCAGGCGATCAAATGGTTCGATCTGTCGGGAATCGGCAAATCGCCCGCGCGTTTCGACTTCAAGAAGCTCGACAACCTGTCGGGGCAGCATATCAGGGCGGCAGAAGACTCGCGCCTTGTGACGGCTGTTGCGGATTACCTCGCGTCAAATGACCTGCCGCCGCTGAGCGCGCAGCAGCAAGTTGCGCTGGAACGCGCCATGCCCGTTCTTAAAGACAGGGCAAAGAAGATACCGGAAATATTTGAAAAGGCGCACTTTATACTGGGAGAGAGGCCTTTCGAGCCGGACGAGAAGGCCTCACGCGTTCTTGATATTGTATCCCGTGGTATGCTGAAACGTTTGACGCCGCTTTTGCAAAATGCTAGCTGGGACCGTGACAGTCTGGAGGCCGTCGTCAAACGCTTTGCCGAGGAAGAATCGACCAAGCTCGGCGCGGTGGCACAGGTTCTCCGGGCGGCGTTGACAGGGCGCACGGTGTCGCCAAGCGTCTTTGATGTCATGGTACTGATCGGCCGCAGCGAAACCATCGCACGACTTGAAGACGCCGCCGCCTGACACCCCGGTGCAACCGGCACATCCTTGCCTGGTCCCCCGATCCTCGGGTCGGGCCAGATCATGAAACCTTCACATGCCCCGCCTATCCTGGCGGCCGCCTGGGAATGGTTGGTGGCGTGATGTGCCTGCACCGGCGAAACAACGAAATGAAACGTAACGAGAGGTAGAACAAAATGGCAGACGCGAACAAGACGGCAACCCTGAGCTTTGACGGAAAATCGCTGGAATTGCCGATGCTTTCGCCATCTGCCGGGCCCGACGTGATCGACATTCGCCGACTTTACGCCGACGGGGGCGTATTCACCTTTGATCCCGGCTTTACCTCGACCGCATCCTGCGAGTCGACCATCACCTTTATCGACGGCGACAAGGGCGAACTGCTTTATCGCGGCTATCCCATCGACCAGCTGGCGGAAAAATCGCACTTCCTCGAGGTCTGCTATCTGCTGCTTTATGGCGAGCTGCCCACAGCCGAGGAACAGGAAGATTTCGAAAGCCGCATCACCAACCACACCATGGTGCATGAACAGATGCACAATTTCTTTCGGGGTTTCCGGCGCGATGCGCACCCGATGGCAACCATGGTGGGGGTGGTCGGCGCGATGTCGGCATTCTACCATGACTCGACCGACATCAATGACCCCTATCAGCGCGAGGTCGCCTCGATCCGTCTGATCGCCAAGATGCCGACGATTGCCGCCATGGCCTATAAATATTCGATCGGCCAGCCCTTTGTGTATCCGCGCAACGATCTGGACTACGCCAGCAACTTTCTGCGCATGTGCTTTTCGGTCCCGGCCGAGGATTACGAGGTCAACCCGATCCTCAGCCGCGCCATGGACCGCATCTTTACCCTGCATGCGGATCACGAACAGAACGCCTCGACCTCGACGGTGCGCCTGGCGGGCAGCTCGGGCGCGAACCCGTTCGCCTGTATCGCCGCCGGCATCGCCTGCCTGTGGGGGCCGGCCCATGGCGGCGCCAACGAGGCCGCGCTCAACATGCTGCGCGAGATCGGCACGGTCGATCGCATCCCCGAATACATCAAGCGCGCCAAGGACAAGAACGACCCATTCCGCCTGATGGGCTTTGGTCACCGGGTCTACAAGAATTTCGACCCCCGCGCGCGCGTGATGAAGCAGTCGGCCGACGAGGTTCTGGATCTTCTGGGCATTCACGACAACCCGACGCTGCAGGTCGCCAAGGAGCTGGAAAAGATCGCCCTGAACGACGACTATTTCATCAGCAAGAAGCTGTATCCGAATGTCGATTTCTATTCGGGCATCATCCTGGATGCGATGGGCTTCCCGACCTCGATGTTCACCCCGATCTTTGCGCTCAGCCGCACCGTTGGCTGGATTGCACAGTGGAAGGAAATGATCGGCGACCCGACGCAAAAGATCGGCCGTCCGCGCCAGCTTTATACCGGGGAAACCCGCCGCGACTATGTAGATGTGGAAAAGCGCTGACGCCAGTTGAAACGGCAATGGCCTCTGGCCGCGTATTTCCACAAGGAAGAAACACAGCCGGCCCCACAGACGGGGCCGGCTTTTCTGTCAACAGGTGACAGGCAGGATCACTCTGGCTCCAGCACCCGGCGATACAGATGCCAGGTTGCATGGCCGAAGACCGGCAGCACCACCAGCAGCCCCAGGAACATGGGGATCATGGCAAGCAGGGTCAGCACACCGATCAGTGCGGCCCAGACCAGCATGACGGGGAAATTCCGGGCGACCGCCTGAACGCTGGTGATCATGCCGGTTACAAAGTCGATTTCCCGATCGACCAGCAGCGGCAGCGACACAACCGTCAGCGAGAACAGCAACAGCGCAAGCATCCCGCCAACGACCGTTCCCACAGCCAGCATGGTCAGGCCCTGCGTTGTCAGCAACACCTCGGGCGACGACGAAATGTTGGTCATGGCAGACAGGCCCATAAACAGCGCAAAGACCAGATGCGCCAGAAAGAACCAGATGCCCGCGAAAAAGATCATAACAAAGGCGATGGAAGGGATCTGGCGATCTTTCTGGCGGATGATCCGGTCGAACACGCCAGCCCATGTCGGGCGTTCCCCATTTTCAAGCTCGTGCGAGACCTCGTAAAGGCCAACCACCACGAACGGGCCGATCAGTGGAAAGGTCACGGCAATGGGCAGGATCAGCCACGCGGTGTTTTCCATGTAAAGCAGCAGCCAGATGGCCATTCCCCCGGCGACAAACAGCCCGGCGATGACCAGCCCGAAAAGGGGGCATGCCAGGAAGTCGCGTATTCCCTGAACCAGTGCGAATTTGAGATCGTCGAAACCGATCCTGCGAACGACGGGCGTCGCAGAACCGGCCAATGCAGTTTGCTGCATGGGTATTTCCTCCCTGATTTGTTTCTCGGCCGATCGTTTTCGCCGGCCTGCGGGCGGATGTTGCGCGAAAATGGCAGCGTCGTTCAAGAGCAATTTGCAGCCAGGACCGATGCAAGACAGCGCTGCGCACGCCCTCCGCGACACAAAAGAGCAGTGAATTGTCCTGATTTTGGCGAAAATTCCGGCGCTGCGGCATATGAGGCTATTGAGGCGAAGCAGCGCGTCGTTTACGAGTTGGGCCATAAGCCCTGCATGTCCGTCATCGGATTCGGCGGGGAAAGGGAAGATGTGTCAGGAGAACAATAAATGGCAGACGCAGCCGCACACTCGCATGAGGGACATGCGAAAAAGGGGTTCTTTACCCGCTGGTTCATGTCCACCAACCACAAGGACATCGGTATTCTTTACCTGTTCACGGCAGCAACGCTTGGCTTTGTCTCGGTGCTGTTCACAGTTTACATGCGCCTCGAGCTCATGGAGCCGGGTGTTCAGTACATGTGCGCCGAGGGCCTGCGCTTTGTTGCTGACAGCAGCAGGGAATGCACCCCGAACGGCCATATGTGGAACGTGCTGATCACGGGCCACGGCATCATCATGATGTTCTTTGTGGTCATCCCCGCCCTGTTTGGCGGTTTCGGCAACTATTTCATGCCGCTGATGATCGGCGCGCCGGACATGGCGTTTCCGCGGATGAACAACCTCAGCTACTGGATGTATGTCGCGGGTTCTTCGCTGGCGGTCATCTCGCTTCTGGTTCCGGGCGGCGAAGGCGGCAACGGTTCCGGTGTCGGCTGGGTTCTGTATGCGCCGCTTTCCACCAAGGAAGCGGGCATGTCGATGGATTTCGCGATCTTTGCCGTGCACCTGTCGGGGGCCAGCTCGATCCTGGGCGCGATCAACATGATCACCACCTTCCTGAACATGCGCGCGCCGGGCATGACACTGCACAAGACACCGCTGTTTCCGTGGTCGATCTTTGTCACGGCCTTCCTGATCCTGCTGTCGCTGCCGGTTCTGGCAGGCGCCATCACCATGCTGCTGACCGACCGCAATTTCGGCACCACCTTCTTTGATGCCGCAGGCGGCGGGGATCCGGTTCTGTATATCCACCTGCTGTGGTTCTTCGGCCACCCCGAGGTGTACATGATCATCGTGCCGGGTTTCGGCATCATCAGCCATGTGATTTCGACCTTCTCGAAAAAGCCGATCTTCGGCTATCTGCCGATGGTCTATGCCATGGTGGCAATCGGTGGTCTGGGCTTTGTCGTCTGGGCGCACCACATGTACACCACCGGCATGTCGATAACGCAGCAGAGCTATTTCATGCTGGCGACCATGGTGATCGCGGTGCCCACCGGCATCAAGATCTTCAGCTGGATCGCCACCATGTGGGGCGGCTCGATCGAGTTCAAGACGCCTATGCTGTTTGCCTTCGGCTTCCTGTTCCTGTTCACCATCGGTGGCGTGACCGGCATCGTCCTGTCGCAAGCAGGCATCGACCGGGTCTATCACAACACCTATTACGTGATCGCCCACTTCCACTATGTGATGTCGATCGGTGCCGCCATGTGCATCTTTGCGGGCATCTATTACTGGATCGGCAAGATGTCGGGCCGTCAGTACCCGGAATGGGCTGGCAAGCTGCACTTCTGGCTGTTTTTCATCGGCACGAACGTGACGTTCTTCCCGCAGCACTTTCTGGGTCGTCAGGGCATGCCGCGCCGTTACATCGACTATCCCGAGGCATTCGCCTACTGGAACAAGATCTCGTCGATCGGTGCGTTCATTTCCTTCACCTCTTTCGTGCTGTTCATCGGTATCGTGCTCTACACGCTGAAATTCGGCCGCCGCGTGACCGAAAACTCGTACTGGGGTGAATATGCCGACTCGCTGGAGTGGACGCTGCCCTCGCCGCCGCCGGAGCACACTTTCGAGACGCTTCCGACACCGGACATGTGGGACAAACAGCACGCACACTGATGCCGGCAATCTGGATGACAGAAAAAGGGGCTCCGGCGCAAACCGGGGCCCCATCGCGTTGTGGCAGGCCCGCGAGTGGGCCCGTCGTGGCACAGGTCGTGCTGCATCCGCACCGGTCGCTTTCGCAGGCCGGTCTGGCATGGGTGTTGCTGATCACGTGGATCCTGTGCCTTGTGCCCCTGATGCCCCTGCTGGGCACCAGGGCGCTGTGGGTGATGCTGCCCTTCCTGCTGGCGATATTGCTGGCGCTATGGGTGTCCATCCAGAAGAACCTCAAAGATGCCGAGCTGTGCGAAGAGCTGGTCCTCTGGCCCGACCGCATCAGGGTCATGCGCCATGACCCCAACGGGCGGATTCAAAGCTGGGAGGCCAACCCCTATTGGACGAAAATCCGCCTGCACCCCGAAGGCGGGCCGGTCGAAAACTATCTGACGCTGAAAGGCAATGGCCGCGAGATCGAACTTGGCGCCTTCCTCAGCCCGGATGAGCGCCTGCTGCTGCACCGCAACCTGGAACGCGCCCTGGCCCATGCCCGTGCGCCCGCCAACAGGGGCGCGTGAACGGGCAGACGCAGGTCGTCCGGCTTGCGATCGGGGCATGGGGGCGGTCACGATCATGGCCACGGCAACCACCACCGCCCAGCGTGATTACCCCTAGGCGTGCAACCTATTTCAGGCGTTCCTTGACGGCTGAACCGACCTTGCCAAAATCCATCCGTCCGGCATATTTCGCCTTCAGCGCCGCCATGATCCGGCCCATGTCGCGAATGGATTCGGCGCCGACCTCTTTCATCGCCTCGGCAATGGCCTTTTCTACTTCGTCCTCGCTCAGCTGGCGCGGCAGGAATTCCTCGATCACCTTGATTTCGGCACGTTCCTTTTCGGCCAACTCAAGACGGCCGGCCTGTTCATAGGTCGAAGCCGATTCCTGGCGTTGCTTGATCATCTTGGCCAGAATCGAAAGGATCTGCTCGTCGGTAACGCCAGTGTCGATGCCCTCGCCCCTGAGCGCGATGTCCTGATCCTTGATCGCGGCATTGATCAGCCGCAGCGTTGACAATCGTAGCGCATCCTTGGCCTTCATTGCCTCTTTCAGGCTGGCGTTGATACGGTCGCGCATGTGCAGTTCCCCCCGGCTATGACCGCTGTCATCCAAGCGCGCAGCATACTCCCCGCCGTGCCGCCTGACAACTGCGGCCAATCGGCCCTGCCGGGTTTCGGCGATGTTCTGCCACTCTTGACCACGGACCGGCGGCGCCCTAATGTCCGCGCGAAACGCCCCAGGAGTGCATCTTTCCGTCATGCCCTATTCCGCCAAATCCCCCGAAAAACCAACGGGTTGTCTTGTTCTGGCCGATGGAACCGTCTTTTACGGCAAGGGATTCGGCGCAACCGGCACCGCCCAGGCCGAGCTGTGTTTCAACACCGCCATGACCGGCTATCAGGAAATCATGACCGATCCGTCCTATGCCGGACAGGTCATCACATTCACATTCCCTCATATCGGCAACACCGGCACCACGCCCGAAGATGACGAGGCCCCGGCCCCGGTGGCCCGCGGCATGGTGGTGAAATGGGATCCGACCGAGCCCTCCAACTGGCGCAACAGCCAGGATCTGGCAAGCTGGATGACACAGCACGGCCGCATTGGCATCAGCGGTATCGACACAAGGCGCCTGACGCGCGCCATCCGGCAGCAGGGCGCACCGCATATCGCCATTGCCCATGACCCCGACGGAAATTTCGACCTCGAAGATCTTGTTGCGCAGGCGCGCGCCTTTCCGGGGCTTGAAGGGCTGGATCTGGCGCGCGAGGTCACATGCGACGCCCCCTATCAATGGGACGAAATGCGCTGGGCGTGGCCAGACGGCTATGCGCGGCGCAGCGGCAAGGGCCATCGCGTCGTGGCCATCGACTATGGCGCCAAGCGCAATATCCTGCGCTGCCTGGCCAGCGCCGGGTGCGAGGTGACAGTTCTGCCCGCCACCGCCACGGCCGAGGATGTTCTGGCGCTGAACCCCGAGGGCGTGTTCCTGTCCAACGGGCCGGGCGACCCGGCGGCGACAGGCGAATATGCCGTGCCGATGATTCGCCAGATACTGGAGCGCGACATTCCGGTTTTCGGCATCTGCCTTGGCCACCAGATGCTGGCCCTGGCATTGGGTGGGAAAACGGTCAAGATGAACCACGGCCATCACGGCGCCAACCACCCGGTCAAGGATCTTGAAACCGGCAAGGTGGAAATCACCAGCATGAACCACGGCTTTGCGGTTGATGCTGCCACCCTGCCCGAGGGGGTCGAGGAAACGCATGTGTCGCTGTTCGATGGTTCGAATTGCGGGATTCGCGTCAAGGACCGGCCGGTCTTTTCGGTTCAGCAGCACCCCGAGGCCAGCCCCGGCCCGATGGACAGCTATTATCTGTTCGAACGCTTCGCCCAGGCGATCGCTGACAGAAAAGCGGCCCGTTAACTTTTAATCGCCTTTTAACCGTTTTGAATAATTCTGTGCCCGGCGTTAACCGCGCAGGGCACAGGATGAACGAGCATTCCCACAATTTCCAGAACGGAAACCGCGCCCTGCTGCCACCGAAATGCACCCGGAGGCTTGGCGACCTCCTGCGCGACAGGCATGCCATACCGGGCGAGTGTCTAGAAAGGGCGCTCGCCCGTCAGCGAAAAAGGGCGCTGCCATTGGGGCGGCTGCTTGAACATGACGGTATCGTCAGGCAGGAAATGCTGCTTGACGCCATCGCCGAACAGTTCGCGCTGGAAATCGTCGATCTGGCCGACCGACAGGCCGACACCGACGGGCTGGCACGTCTTGGCCCCGATTTCTGCCTGCGCCATCAGCTGGCCCCGGTGAAGGGCACCGGCGGCATTGTCGAGCTCGTCTGCGCGAATCCTGCGGGGCTGTCCACGATCCGGGATCGTCTGGCAAACAAGCTTGGCCCATTCAGGGTGTCCCTTGCCCCGGCAGAACAGATCGAGGCGCTGATCCGCACGGCCGGCAATCCGATCCTTTCGAGTCGCGCAAACGCCCTTTGCCCGCGCGAGTTCAGCTGCCGCAGCTGGGCGCGCCCGCTTGGCTGGCCCGCGCTGCTGGCCGCCACCGGCATGGCCACGGGCCTGGCGCTGGCCTTTCCGACCGCTGTCATGTGGCTGGCCTTCATCTGGGTGCTGCTCAATCTGGCACTCACATCGCTGGTGCGCCTGTCGGCCCTGGTGATGCAGGTCGCAACCCGGCTTGCGCCCGCGCAGGCGCCTGCCCCGGATCCCGACTTTCCCCTGCCAATGGTTTCGATCCTCGTGCCCCTGCACAAGGAAGACGCGATTCTTCCCACGCTGATCAAACGGTTGGGTAACACGACCTATCCGAAAGAGGTGCTTGAGGTCATCATCGTGCTGGAAGAAACCGACAGTATCACCCGCAGCGCCCTTGAAAAACTGCCCCTGCCCACCTGGATGCGGGTTGTCGTCGTTCCCCCCGGCCCCTTGCAGACCAAGCCGCGGGCGATGAATTACGCGCTGAATTTCTGCCGAGGCGATGTCATCGGCATCTATGACGCCGAAGATGCGCCCGAAGCCGATCAGATCATGCGCATCATACGCCATTTTCACGCCACCGGCCCCGAGGTCGCCTGTATTCAGGGGTATCTCGATTTCTATAACCCGCGCGAAAACTGGCTGGCGCGTTGCTTTACCATCGAATATGCGCTGTGGTTTCGCGTTGTCCTGCACGGGATCGAGCGCATGGGCCTGCCCGTCCCCCTGGGCGGCACCACGGTTTTCTTTCGCCGCGAGGCGCTTGAAAAGCTGGGCGCCTGGGATGCCCATAATGTCACCGAAGACGCCGATCTGGGCTTTCGTCTGGCCCGGCTTGGCTATCGCTGCGCCTTTCTGGCCACGACGACGCGCGAAGAGGCAAATTGCCGCGCGCTGCCCTGGGTCAAGCAGCGCTCGCGCTGGCTCAAGGGCTATGCGATGACCTGGATCACCCATATGCGCCAGCCCCGCCGCCTGTGGCGCGACCTTGGCCCGAAACGATTCGTCGCCTTTCAGGTGCTGTTGCTGGGCACGATCTCGACCTTCACGCTGGCACCGATGATCTGGTCGCTCTGGCTGATCTCGCTGGGGATCATTCCCTTCTATGTGCATTTCCTGCCCTGGACGGCCTGGAAGATCCTTGCCATCGGCTTTGTCAGCTCTGAAATCGTGTTGTTCATCAGCGGGCTGTATGCGGTATCCGGCCGCGACCACCGCCACCTGATGCCCTGGGTCGCAACGATGATGTTCTATTGGCCGCTCGGCACGCTGGCGGTTTACAAGGCGCTGTATGAACTGATACTTGCGCCCTTTTACTGGGACAAGACAAGCCACGGCCACAGCCGGCCCGCGGAATAACCGTTGCTGCGGCCTATTCGCCCGCCTGCCGCTGAACCCCCACCTCGCCGGCATCCAGCTTGAGCCGGGTTTCGAACGCATAGGACAAGTGCCGCCTGAGGGCCTGCGCCGCGCGCGCGCCGTCGCCTTCGCCGATGGCCCTGACGATTTCGGCATGTTCCTCCAGCGCCTGCACCCCGCGCCCGTCGGCCGCAAGCGAGGTCGTCGCCAGCAGGGCCATGGAACGATGCACCAGATCAAGCTGGTCGATCAGATAGCGGTTGTGGCTGGCCAGATGGATCTGCTTGTGAAACCGCCGGTTGGCGCGGGCCAGCTGGCCAGGGTCATTCACCAGGGCGCGGTCATGTTCGACCATACCCTGCAACACGCGCACCTCTTCCGGGGTGGCGTGCTGGGCGGCCAGCCGCGCGGCCAGGCCTTCGAGTTCCGTGCGCACAACATAAAGTTCGGCCAGCTGGTTGTGATCCAGTGATGCGACAATCAGGCTGCGGCCGGTGCGGGTCAGGATCGACTGGGTTTCAAGCCGTTGCAGGGCCTCGCGAATCGGGGTGCGCGACATGCCGAAACGCTCGGCCAGCTCGCTTTCAACCAAGCGGTCGCCAGGGCCATAAACGCCGGTGTCGATGGCATCGAGGATCAGATCATAGGCATCCCTGGGTGGCTCTTTGGCTGCGGCCATTTTGTTCTCCGTATACGATGGTCTACAGCCTACAATCACCCGCGCCCGGCAATCAAGAGATTGCGCCCCCGCCTGCGGCGCTTTAGCCTGCCCATATGCCGAAACACGCCTTTTCCCATGTCCGCATCTGGGTTTTCGACCTCGATAACACGCTCTACCCGCCCTCGGCGCGGCTGTTTGACCAGATCAAGGTCAGGATGACCCGTTTCGTCATGCAGGCGCTTGGCGTCGATGAGGCCCGCGCCACCCATCTGCGCGAGGAGTACTGGCACCGATACGGCACCACGCTTGCCGGATTGATGCGCGAACATGACGTTGACCCCGGCCCCTATCTGGATGAGGTGCATGATATCTCGCTTGATCACCTGCGGCCCGCCCCGGATCTGCGCGACGCCATTGCGGCGCTGCCGGGGCGCAAGCTGGTCTATACCAACGGGCCGCGCATTCATGCCGAAAGGGTTGTCGCCGCGCGCGGGCTGGCCGCGGCCTTTGACGCCCTTTACGGGGTCGAGGATGCCGGTTTTCTGCCCAAGCCCGAGCCAGCCGCCTTTCAGCGGATCTTTCAGCGCGATGGCATCGATCCGAAACAATCGGCAATGTTCGAGGACGACCCCCGCAATCTGGAACATCCGCATGATGCCGGCATGAAAACCGTTCTTGTCGGCCCATTACGGGAAAAGGCCGCCCATATCCATCACCAGACCGAGGACCTGCCCGGTTTTCTGACCCGCCTCAGGCGCTGAGCGACCGGTTGAACCAATATCGTGCCCGGCCATTTCAGACCTTTGACATCCCTTGTGGGGTGGAAGCGCAGTTCGTATCATTGCAAACTTCACGCAAGGCGAGGTGCGCGCCCGTCCCGGTGTTTCGCAATTCGGTTAATTCGGCGCAAAGCCCCTTTCTGTTCACACCGCGCATCTTTATGAAGGCCACATGGACATTCTTGAAACCGATATCCTGATTTCCGGTGGCGGAGTCGCGGGGCTGTCGGCGGCCTGCACGCTGGGCGCCGCCGGGTTCAACGTGGTCTGCGTCGATCCCGCGCCGCCCGTGACCTCGGAAACCGACCCGAAGGCCGATATTCGCACGACCGCCTTTCTGCAGCCTGCGCGCAGGCTGCTGGATCAGGCCGGGCTGTGGGAACGCCTTGCGCCATATGCAGCCCCCCTTCAGATCATGCGGATCATCGACGCCGGCGGAGAGGCAGCGATCGCCCGTGACATCCGTGACTTCGATGCAAGCGATATCTCGGACGCGCCCTTTGGCTGGAACCTGCCCAACTGGCTGCTGCGGCGCGAAATGCTGGCGCGCCTTGACGAGCTGCCGAATGTGACATTCCTGCCAGGGCTGGCAAGCGGCCGCCTGACCACGCGCGAAGCGCAGGCGCGCGTGCGTCTGAGCGACGGGCGCATGGTTTCCTGCCGGCTGTTGCTGGCCGCCGACGGACGCAATTCCAACATTCGGGCGCAGCTGGGCATCAAGGTGAAAACCTGGCGCTATGGGCAAAAGGCGCTGGCCTTCACGGTCACCCATCCCCTGCCCCACAACAATATCTCGACCGAGATCCACCGCACCGGCGGCCCCTTCACCCTTGTCCCGCTGCCCGATGCCCAAGACGGCACCCATCGCAGCGCAATCGTCTGGATGGAGCGCGGCCCAAGGGTGCTGGAACTGGCCGCGTTGCCGGTGGCCGAATTCGAACAGGCAATCAACGAGCGCTCGACCCTGCTGCTTGGCCCGCTGCGCCTTCAGGGGCGCCGGTCGGTCTGGCCGATCATCAGCCAGCTGGCCGCACGTCTTGACGGGCAACGCAGCGCGCTGATGGCCGAGGCCGCCCATGTGGTGCCGCCCATCGGTGCGCAGGGCTTGAACATGAGCCTGGGCGATCTGCGCATCCTGCTGGATCTGGCGACGGAAAATCCGGCGCAGCTGGGCAGCGCGGAAATGCTGCGCCGCTATCACCGTGCCCGCTGGCCCGAAATTCGGGCGCGGGTGACGGGGATCGATCTGCTGAACCGGGCCTCGATGGCCGAAAACCCGCTGCTGCGCGACCTGCGCCATGCGGGGCTGAAAACCCTGCACGGGGTCGCGCCCCTGCGCAAGGCGCTGATGAAGGCGGGCCTGGGGGCGACCTGAACGCGCTCAGAGCACCTTGTCGAGAACGGCCTCGAGGCGGGCGACCGTGCCATCCACATCGCGCAGCTTGTCCAGCCCGAACAGCCCCAGCCGGAAGGTGGAAAAATCGGCCGGCTCGTCCACCATCAGCGGCACGCCGCCGGCGATCTGCACGCCTTGGGCCGCGAACTTGCTGCCATTCCTGATATCGGGATCATCGGTATAGCTGACCACCACACCCGGCGCGCCAAAGCCCTGGGCCGCAACCGATTTCACGCCGCGGGCCGCCAGCGCCGCGCGCACCCGGTTGCCCAGCTCCCATTGGGCCTCGCACAGCTTGTCGAAACCAAATGCGCGTGATTCCAGCATGATGTCGCGCAGGCGCCGCAGGGCGTCGGTCGGCATGGTGGCGTGATAGGCATGCCCGCCATTTTCATAGGCCTGCATGATCGACAGCCATTTCTTCAAATCGATCGCAAAGCTGGTCGAACTGCTTTCCTGCACCCGTGCAAGCGCGGCCTCGTTCAGCATCACCATCCCCGCCGAGGGCGAGGCCGACCAGCCCTTTTGCGGGGCCGAGATCAGCACATCAATGCCGACATCCTTCATATCCACCCAGACACAGCCCGAGGCGATACAATCCAGCACGAACAGCCCGCCAACCGAATGCACGGCCTCGGCGACAGTGCGCAGATAGTCGTCGGGCAGGATCATGCCGCTGGCGGTTTCCACATGCGGTGCGAAAACCAATGCGGGGCTTTCTGCCCTGATGCGGGCAACGACCTCGTCGATCGGAGCGGGGGCAAAGGGGGCCTGGCGTTCATTGCCTTGCGCGCGCGCCTTCATCACCTCTTCGGAAGCGGGGATGTTTCCGGCCTCGAAAATCTGGCTCCAGCGGAACGAGAAAAAGCCGTTGCGGATAACCATCACCTTCTGCCCCGTGGCCAGTTGCCGGGCGACGGCCTCCATCGCATAGGTGCCGCCGCCGGGAACCAGTGCCACCGCGTCGGCGTTATACACCTCGCGCAGCACGCCCGAGATATCGCGCATCACCTGCTGAAACTGCTGCGACATGTGGTTGAGCGAGCGATCGGTGAACACCACCGAAAATTCAAGCAACCCGTCCGGGTCGATATCGGGCAGAAGTGCGGTCATGGCCGTGGTCCTTTGAGAATTGAAAAACTCTGCCCCGATCAATATGCCCCGCCCCAAGCGGACGCAAGGGCAACTCAGCCGCCCAGCGGGCCGGGCCGGCGCTCGTTGCTCAGTAACACATTGGCCTCGACATCCCCGACACCGGGCAGCGTCATGATGCGCCGGCGCAGGACGCGCTCGAAATCGGGCAGGTCGCGGGCCACCACCCGCAGGCGGTAATCATAGCGCCCCAGCACATGCTGCACCAGCTGCACCTCGGGGATGGCGGCGGCGGCGCGCTCGAAATCATTCAGCCCGACGCGCCCCTTCAGCGCCAGCTTGACCCCCAGAAACACGGTGACCCCGAAACCCAGCGCATCAAGGTTCAGCCGCACGCGGCGGCCCCTCAGAACACCCGCGTCCTGCAAGCGCCGGATCCGGCGCCAGACGGCCGGCTGCGACAGGCCCAGATCGCGCCCCAGCGCCCCGGCCGAACGCCGCGCATCCCGCATCAAGGCCCGCAGGATGCGGCGGTCGATATCATCCAGCGCGATCACGGTTCCGGTCACAGGGGCAGGCTTTCGCTGTTCTTGACGTCCGACACCAGCACCAGCGCCTCGATATCGTTGATATGGGGCAGGGCCAGAATGCGGTCGCGATAGATTTCCTGATAATGGCGCATGTCGCGGGCAAGCACCGTCAGGCGCACGTCGACGCGGCCCAGAAATGTCTGGATGTCCATGACCTCGGGGATGTCGCGCGCGGCATCGATGAAATCGTCAAAGGCCCGCGGCTGGGTCTTGTCAAGATTGACACGCAGGCTGACCTCGACCGCGAAACCCAGCGCACGCCAGTCGATCACGGCCTCATATCCCTCGATCACGCCGGCGTTTTCCAGTCGGGCCAGACGACGCGAGGCCGTGGCCACCGTCACGCCGCAGCGGGCCGCCAGATCCGAAAGCCCGGCATCCCCCCCCCCATCGCCAACGGCCTGAAGCTGGCGCAGCAGGCGGCGATCAGTGTCATCTAGTGTAAACATGATATTTTCTGATTATTCCAGTTTCATTTATTATTTTCTTCTTCTTTGCGATAAATACTCAAAAACTGCAACCTTACAAGGCGCAACAGGCGCTATCCTCTCGCCATGCAAAACCGAAAGAGGATCTGAAAATGCGCGTTTATTACGACCGCGATTGCGACATCAACCTGATCAAGGACATGAAGGTAGCCATTCTTGGCTATGGCAGCCAGGGCCATGCGCATGCGCTGAACCTGCGTGACAGCGGCGCCAAGAATGTCGTCGTCGCGCTGCGCGACGGCAGCCCCAGTGCCAAGAAGGCCGAGGCCGAGGGCCTGACCGTCATGGGCATCGCCGAGGCCGCCGCCTGGTGCGACCTGATCATGTTCACCATGCCCGACGAGTTGCAGGCCGAGACCTACAAGAAATATGTGCACGACAATCTGCGCGAAGGCGCGGCGATTGCCTTTGCCCACGGCCTCAACATCCATTTCGGCCTGATCGAGCCCAAGCCCGGCGTCGATATCCTGATGATGGCCCCCAAGGGGCCCGGCCATACCGTGCGCGGTGAATTCGTCAAGGGCGGTGGTGTGCCCTGCCTCGTGGCGGTCGAAAACGACGCCTCTGGCCGCGCCATGGAAATCGGCCTGTCCTATTGTTCCGCCATCGGCGGCGGGCGTTCGGGAATCATCGAGACCACCTTCCGCCAGGAATGCGAAACCGACCTGTTTGGCGAACAGGCCGTGCTGTGCGGCGGTCTGGTCGAGCTGATCCGCTTGGGTTTCGAAACCCTGGTCGAGGCCGGCTACGAGCCCGAAATGGCCTATTTCGAATGCCTGCACGAGGTCAAGCTGATCGTCGATCTGATCTATGAAGGCGGCATCGCCAACATGAACTATTCGATCAGCAACACGGCCGAATATGGCGAATATGTCTCGGGGCCGCGGATCCTGCCCTATGAGGAAACCAAGAAACGCATGAAAGAGGTTCTGACCGATATCCAGACCGGCAAGTTCGTGCGCGACTTCATGCAGGAAAACGCCGTTGGCCAGCCCTTCTTCAAGGCGACGCGGCGTCTGAACGACGAACACCAGATCGAACAGGTCGGCAAGACGCTGCGCGGGATGATGCCCTGGATCTCGGCCGGCAAACTGGTGGATCAGGACAAGAACTGATACCGCACAAAAAATGAGAGGCGACCCCGGGGAGGACGGGGCCGCCTCATCTCATCAGCGCCGGAAATGGGAGGAAATACGGCGCCGATTCAATTGGCTGTCAGGGAGAGAAAACAACCGCAGCTGCGGCAGATCAGAGGGTCACCTTGCGGGCCTGTTCCATTGCCAGATAGCGGATGTCGCTGCGTGCAACACCGATATCATGCAATTCACGGTCGCTCAGCGAAGACAGCTCGCACAGGGTTTCGCGATAGATCTCGCGGCGCTTCAGGCCCAGACGAACGGCGTCGCGCTCGTGCGCGATGAAATTGCGGACCCTTGCAAGCAGGTTGCCAACCGTGGCGGGGGCGTGAATGCTGGAATAGGCCATGATGTCCTCGTTTTTTTCTGCATCGCAGTATTTCTTGCTGCAATGCAGTAATATGCATCCGAGGCGCAATCGACAACGCGCAAAACTGCATAGCCGCCTTGCCGAAATCGAAAGGCTGAACATCTATTGCTGGCACCAACAACAGCAACGCAACCTTTGATAGAAGCGAAACACGTCCCATGCCCGAACAACACGCGCCATCATCCCCCGGATTGCTTAACTGGTCGCTGCTGATCTTTCTTGGCGTGATCTGGGGCGGCTCGTTCCCTGCCGTGTCGGTTGCCCTTGGCGGGTTCGGGCCGGTGACCATTGCCGCCCTGCGCATCACCATCGCCGCGGTGGTTCTGCTGGCGCTGGCATGGGCAAGCGGGCACCGTCTGCCCGGAACAAGGGGGCATGTTCAGCGCAAGATCTGGCTGCACGCGCTTGGCATGGCCCTGTTTACCAACGCCCTGCCCTTTGTCGCGCTCAGCTGGGGGCAGCAATATGTGACCTCGGGCTTTGCCGGCATCACCATGGCGGTCGTGCCGCTGGTCATCCTGCCGCTGGCGCATTTCCTGGTGCCTGGCGAACAGATGACCCCGCGCAAGGGGGTCGGCTTTGTGATCGGCTTTGTCGGGGTGGTGATCCTGATCGGGCCCGACACGCTGTTGCTGCGGGCCACGTCCACCACCGAAACACTGGCGCGCTTTGCCTGCCTTGCCGCCACGGTCTGTTATGCGCTGGGCTCGATCGTCACACGGCTTTCGCCGCCGGTTTCGCAGATATCCTTCAGCGCCGCGGCGCTGAGCATCGCCGCCGTGATCATGCTGCCCCTTGCATGGATTGCCGAAGGCACACCGATCGCGGCGCTGTCCACGGCGCCGACAGATGCCATCCTGGCGGTTGCCTATCTGGGCCTGATCCCGACG
Organism: Paracoccaceae bacterium; assembly: GCA_030950185.1. Lineage (GTDB taxonomy): Bacteria > Pseudomonadota > Alphaproteobacteria > Rhodobacterales > Rhodobacteraceae > UBA5972. The sequence goes on from JAUZRU010000161.1 coordinate 36,700, forward strand.
GCGCTGGCAACCGTTATCCTGGTGCGCATCATCCGTTCGGCCGGGCCCAGTTTCATGGGGCTGGTGAACTACCAGGTGCCAGTCTGGGCGGCAATCATGGGGGTCGTGTTCCTGTCGGAAACCCTGCCAACGCAGTTCATCACCGCGCTGGCGCTGATCCTTGGCGGGCTGGCCATTTCCCAGCGAGCGCCTGCGCCCCGCCCTGCATGAACGGCGCTCAGGCGACCTTTTCCACCGCCGCCACGATGCTGCCGATGGTTTCTTCCAGCAGCGCCGGATCCTCGCATTCGCCCATCACCCGCACCAGCGGCTCGGTTCCCGATTTTCGGATCAACAGTCGGCCCTTGTCCTTGAGGCGCGCCTCGGCCCTTGAGATGACCTTTTGCACGCCATCATCCAGCAGTGGATCATTGCCAGGGGTGTAGCGCACATTTTTCAACAGCTGCGGGCACGGCTCGAACTGGCGGGTCAGGGCGCTGGCGGGCTGGCCGGTTTCCACCATCGCCGCCAGGAATTGCAGCGCCGCGATCAGCCCGTCGCCGGTGGTGGCAAAATCGGTCATCACGATATGACCCGACTGTTCGCCACCCAGGTTGAAGCCGCCCGCGCGCATGGCCTCGACAACATAGCGGTCACCGACCCCCGTCCGCCGCATGCGGATATTATGTGTGTCAAGAAAACGCTCCAGCCCCAGATTCGACATGACGGTTGTGACCAGCGTACCGCCAACCAGGCGGCCCTCGCGCGCCCAGCGGGTGGCGATCAGCCCCATGATCTGGTCGCCATCGGCCACCTCGCCATGTTCGTCGATGATCATCACCCTGTCGGCATCCCCATCCAGGCTGATCCCCATATCGGCGCCATGTTCCAGCACCATGCGCTGCGCCAGCCGGGTATCGGTCGAGCCGCAGCCCTCGTTGATGTTGAAGCCATCCGGCGACACCCCCACCGGCACCACCTCGGCGCCCAGCTCCCACAGCACCTCGGGGGCGGCGCGGTAGGCCGCGCCATTGGCGCAATCGACCACGATCTTCAGCCCGTCCAGCCGCCCGCGCCCCGGAAATGTCGTCTTGGCATATTCCACATAGCGCCCGCGCCCGTCCTCGATGCGCTGGGCGCTGCCGATGGCGGCGGGCTGGCACAGCTCGATATCGCCGGCAATGATGCGCTCGATTTCGGCCTCTGCCT
>JAUZRU010000162.1 GCA_030950185.1 Paracoccaceae bacterium
TGAAGGAAGATGTCCTTCGTGCGGCCACACCGGCAGCGCCCGCCCCGGCTGCGAAACCCGCCGCCGCCCCGCGTGCCGCCGTTCCGGCCGAGGACGCCGCGCGCGAGGAACGCGTGCGCATGACCCGCCTGCGCCAGACTATCGCGCGCCGCCTCAAGGATGCGCAGAACACCGCGGCCATCCTGACCACCTATAACGAGGTGGACATGTCGGCGATCATGGAGCTGCGCAACGAATACAAGGAACTGTTCCTGAAAAAGCACGGCGTCAAGCTTGGTTTCATGTCGTTCTTCGTCAAGGCCTGTGTGCATGCGCTGAACGAGGTTCCCGAGGTCAATGCAGAAATCGATGGCACCGATGTCGTCTACAAGCATTTCGTCCATATGGGCGTGGCCGTCGGCACCCCGCAGGGGCTGGTCGTGCCGGTCGTGCGCGATGCCGACCGCATGTCGTTTGCCGAGATCGAAAAGACCATCGCCGAGCTGGGCAAACGCGCCCGCGATGGCAAGCTGTCCATGGCCGAAATGCAGGGCGGTACCTTTACCATCTCCAATGGCGGGGTCTATGGTTCGCTCATGTCCTCGCCCATCCTGAACCCGCCGCAATCGGGCATTCTCGGCATGCACAAGATCCAGGAGCGCCCGGTTGTCGTGAAGGGTGAAATCACCATCCGCCCGATGATGTATCTGGCGCTCAGCTATGACCACCGCATCGTCGATGGTAAGGGGGCAGTCACCTTCCTCGTGCGCGTGAAAGAGGCGCTTGAGGATCCGCGCCGCCTGCTGATGGATCTGTAATTCGCCTTCTTCTTTGTCCAAATACGCTCGGGGGTGAACTGGACCCGGGCGCAGGCCGGGGCCAGGAGGGGGCAGACAGCCCCCTCGACCCGCTGAACAGGAGCTTCCCCCAATGTCCGACACACCCACCAATTTCGATGTCATCATCATCGGCGCCGGCCCCGGCGGCTATGTCTGCGCCATCCGCTGCGCCCAGCTGGGGCTGAGAACCGCCGTCGTCGAGGGGCGCGAAACCCTTGGCGACACCTGCCTGAATGTGGGCTGCATCCCGTCCAAGGCGCTGCTGCATGCCAGCCATTCCTATCACGAGGCAACCCACAACTTTGCCAGGATGGGCCTTGTCGGGGATGCCCCGAAAATCGATTTCCCGGCGATGATCGCCTACAAGCAGTCGGTGGTCGATCAGAACACCAAGGGCATCGAATTCCTGTTCAAGAAGAACAAGGTTACCCGCATCCAGGGCTGGGCCAGGATTTCGGCCCCCGGCAAGGTGCAGGTTGGCGACACCACTTATGACGCGAAAAACATCGTTATCGCCACAGGCTCGGAACCTTCGACCATTCCCGGTGTCGAGGTTGATGAAAAACTCGTGGTTTCCTCGACCGGCGCGCTGGAACTGGAAAAGGTTCCTGCCAGCATGGTGGTGATCGGCGCCGGCGTGATCGGGCTTGAACTGGGATCTGTCTATGCGCGGCTGGGCACGCAGGTGACGGTTGTCGAATTCCTTGATCACATCACCCCCGGCATGGATGGCGAGATCAGCAAGACCCTGCAACGCAGCCTGAAAAAGCAGGGGCTCAAATTCGTCCTGGGCGCGGCGGTGCAAAAGGTTACGCGCGGCAAGAAGGGCGCGACCGTCAGCTACAAGCTGCGCAAGGACGAAAGTCTTGCCAGCCTTGACGCCGATATCGTGCTGGTCGCAACCGGCCGCCGCCCCTTTACCAAGGGCCTCGGCCTGGAGGAAGTCGGTGTCGCCATGACCGAGCGTGGCCAGGTGAAAACCGACGGCTGGAAAACCTCGGTGCCCGGCATCTGGGCGATCGGTGATGTGATCACAGGTCCGATGCTGGCCCACAAGGCCGAGGACGAGGGCATCGCCGTTGCCGAATCCATCGCCGGCCAGC
>JAUZRU010000163.1 GCA_030950185.1 Paracoccaceae bacterium
GCCCCCTCAGCCGCGGTCATGGCCAACCACACGCAACACCGAACGCGCGGCCCGCAGGCCCGGCGCCTCGCCCCCTGCGCCAAGCATCGCCAGCGCACGACGCGACGCCGCCAGCTGGGCCTCCCGCTGCGCGGGATCGTCCAGAATCGCGGCCAAGCTGGGCGCAATCAGATCGGCGCGGCAATCCTCGAACAGAAACTCGGGCACAGCGCGGCTTTCGGTAAGGATGTTGACCAGCGTCGCGCTGTCCAGCCTGACCTTTTTCTTTACGACCCGTGTCGTCAGCCAGTTGAAGCGATAGGCGATCACCATGGCCGTCTGCGCCGCTGCCAGCTCCAGCGATACGGTGCCCGAGGCCGCCAGCGCCGCGTCGGCGGCGGCAAAGGCCAGACGCTTGCGCGTTGCTGCGCTGGCATCACTGCGCGGGTCGATCACCTGGGGCGAAAAGGGCCAGCGTTCGGCCAGCGCCCCGACGGTTTCGGCCATGTTTGCGGTTGTCGGCACCACCACGCGCAGATCGTTTCCCGCGGCGGCAAGATGCTCCAGAACCTCGCCAAAGACGGGCCCCATGCGCGCAACCTCGCCCCCGCGCGAGCCTGGCAGGACAAGCAGCATCCTGTCGCCCTTACGCAACCCGATTTCACGGCGAAAGGCGGAAATTTCATCCGCACCCGGCTGCGGGATCGAAACCACCGGATGACCGACGAAATCGCAGCTCATGCCCTCGGCCTGCATATAGGGGGGCTCGAACGGGAACAGCGCCAGCACATGATCGATATGGCGGGCCATCTTCGCCGCCCTTTCCGGGCGCCAGGCCCAGACCGTGGGGGCGACATAATGGATGGTTTTCAGCGCCGACGCCTGCGCACGCGCACGCGCGGCAACCCGCAGGCAGAAATCGGGCGAATCGATGGTGATCAGCGCATCGGGCGCCTGCGACACCACCTCGGCCGCGGTTTCGCGCACCCGCCGCAACAGCGCCGGCAGGCGGGGCAGCACCTCGGCCAGCCCCATCACCGAAAGTTCCGCCATGGGGAAAAGCGAGGTCAGCCCCTCGGCCTCCATCAACGGGCCGCCGACGCCGGAAAAACGGACCTCGGGTGCAAGCTGTTTCAACCCCTGCATCAGGCTGGCCCCAAGCGCGTCGCCCGAAGGCTCGCCCGCGACCAGAAACAGATGCGGGCCGCTACCCATCTTCGGCCCCTGGGTTGGGGTCGGGGTCGGCCTCGGGTGCCACGCCGAAAACGAACAGTCCGGCCTCGTCAGCCAGTGCCAGCAGGCGCTTGCGTTCCAGCAGCATCACGCCGCCCGCGACCACGGCAATGCCCGCCAGCCCCGCCGCCTGCGCGCGTTCCACCGTGCCGGGGCCGATCGCGGGAAGATCCATGCGCCGGTCCTGCCCCGGCTTGGGCCCCTTGAACAGCACGCCACGCGCACCATTCGGATCAGGGCGCAGGCCCTGGGCGGTGTGTGCGACGAATTCCAGCATCCGGTCAGTGCCTTGCAAGGTTTCCAGCCCCAGGCACAGCCCCTGCGCCACGACAGCCCCCTGCCCCACATCCTGCGCGCCAAGCATGGCAACCAGTTCGCGGGCCCGCGAAATGTCGCCCAGGTCATCGGCCGACGGGGCCTTGCGGGTCATCAGACCGCCAGAGGCCAGAAGCGCGGGCAGAACGTCCTGGGCCGCGATGACCTCAAGCCCCTCTTCGGCAAAGATTTCGGCAATGGCGCGCAGCAGGGCATCGTCGCCCTTGCCCAACCGGGCAAAGATCCGGGGGGCCAGGGCAAGGGTCTTTGCGTCAAAGGCGGTCGGGTCGATCCCGGGCCGATCCATGCCGCCGGCAAAAA
>JAUZRU010000164.1 GCA_030950185.1 Paracoccaceae bacterium
CCGCTTTCGCCAAACAGGAATGTCACGATGACCGCAGGCACGATTGCCAGACCACGAGTAATCAGCCGTCGTGCGACGGGTGAAATGCGCAGCCGGATAAAGCCCTCCATCACCACCTGCCCCGACAAGGTGGCTGTCACCGTCGAACTCAGCCCCGAGGCAAGCAGCGCAACACCGAACAGCGTGGCCGCAAGCGGTGCACCCAGAATCGGCGAGATCAAGCGCTGCGCATCCTGGATCTCCGCGATTTCCGTGCGACCGGTGGCATGGAACGTCGCGGCGGACAGAACCAGGATCGAACCGTTGATGAACAATGCAAACATCAGCGCGACGGTCGAATCCAGCGTGCCCATCCAGATCGCTTGCCGCTTGCCCGCCGTGGTATCGGCAATGCGCCGGGTCTGGATGATGGACGAGTGCAGATACAGGTTATGGGGCATGACCGTCGCGCCGATGATGCCCAGAGACAGATAGAGCATGTTCGGATTGTGCAACAGCTCCTGGCGCGGAATGAACCCGGCCAGAACGTCGCCCAGCACAGGGTCGGCATAGATGATCTGCACGACGAAAGAGGCGGCGATGATCAAGGTAAGCGCGACCACGATGGCCTCGAGATAGCGGAAACCGCGATTTTGCAGCCACAGGATCAGAAACACGTCAAGTGCCGTCAGCACCACACCGATGCCCAGTGGGATGCCGAAAAGAAGATTGAGCGCGATGGCCGTGCCGATGACCTCGGCCAGATCCGTCGCGATGATCGCCCCCTCGGCCAGAACCCACAGGATGTTGCTGGCCCAGCGGGGATAGGAATCATGACAGGCCTGTGCCAGATCGCGCCCGCCGGCGATCCCCAGCCTTACCGCCAGGGACTGCAACAGGATGGCCATGAAATTGGACACCAGAATGACCGACAACAGGGTATAGCCAAAGGCCGAACCGCCCGCGATCGAGGTCGCCCAGTTGCCCGGATCCATATAGCCGACCGCCACCAGATAGCCGGGGCCGAAAAAGGCCGCCATGCGCCGCAGGATACGCCCGGTGACCGGCACGGATGCGTGTGATTCCGGCAGGCTTGGCACGCTTCTTTCCTGTCGCCAGCCTTCGAGTTCCGGCATTTTGGTCATCTCCTGCAGGGAAGCTGTCTCAGCAATCTCAGTTGCGACTGATTTGCATTTTCACTAGATGATGGTCCGGAAACTGTCAAGCCCACCCGACTGGTGGTGACGCATTCATCAATCTTCAATGGTTTTCTGCCACCCCTTGCATGACCCGTCAGAAAGGGGGCCGAATGATTGCAAGGGCCTATACGGTGGCTTTTCAGGGGATCGAGGCCCGCCTTGTCGAGGTTCAGTGCGCCATCACCGCAGGCCTGCCGGCATTTTCCATCGTCGGCCTGCCCGACAAGGCTGTTTCCGAATCCCGCGAAAGGGTGCGCTCGGCGCTGACCGCGTTGTCGATCGCGCTGCCGTCAAGACGGATCACCGTAAACCTGTCGCCCGCCGACATCCAGAAAGAGGGATCGCATTTCGATCTGCCCATCGCGCTGGCACTGCTCGCGGCCATAGGCGCCCTGCCCGCCGACGCGGTTGCCGCCAGCGTCGCGCTGGGGGAAATGTCTCTTGACGGCCGTCTGATACCGATCACTGGCGCCCTGCCTGCCGCGCTGACCGCAGCCGAAAACGGCTTGCGCCTGATCTGCCCTGCCGCTTGCGGTGCCGAGGCCGCCTGGGTTGACGCAGCCCAGGTTATCGCCCCCGAAGGTCTTGTTGACTGCATCAATCATTTCGCCGGACGCTGCGTGCTGCCCCCTGCCACCCCCGGCGAGGTTGCACCGGAAACCGACATGCCCGACCTGCGCGACGTCAAGGGGCAGGAACGTGCAAGGCGCGCGCTGGAAATCGCCGCGGCGGGGCGACACCACCTGCTGATGGTGGGCGCGCCCGGCTCGGGCAAATCCATGCTGGCCGCGCGCATTTCCGGCATTCTGCCCCCGCTCTCCCCCTCCGAGGCGCTGGAAACCTCGATGATCCATTCTCTGGCCGGCATTCTGAAGGATGGCGGCATTTCCCGCCAGCGGCCCTTTCGCGCGCCGCACCATACCGCAAGCATGGCAGCCATCGTCGGCGGCGGGCGCAATGCGGGACCGGGCGAGATTTCGCTCGCTCATAACGGCGTGCTGTTTCTTGACGAACTCCCCGAATTTTCCCGCCCGGTCCTTGAAACCCTGCGCCAGCCCATCGAAACCGGCGAGGTCATCGTCGCCCGCGCCAACGCCCATATCCGCTATCCCTGCCGCTTTCTGTTGATCGCCGCGGCGAATCCCTGTCGCTGCGGGCAGCTGTTTGATGCCGACAAGACCTGCAACCGCGCGCCCCTTTGCGGGCAGGATTACATGGGAAGGATCTCGGGGCCGCTTATGGACCGTTTCGACCTGCGGATCGAGGTTCCCCCGGTCACGCCTGACATGCTGGCGTCGAACCTGACCGGAGAGGATTCCGCAACCGTTGCCCAGCGCGTTTCCAGGGCGCGGGCGATTCAAGCCGAACGTTTCGCGGAAAATGACCGCTGCCACGTCAATGCCGACGCCGAAGGCGCCCTGCTTGATGAAATCTGTCATCCCGACGCTGCGGGCAAGGCGTTACTGGACAAGGCCGTCGAAAGATTCGGCCTTTCCGCGCGCGGCTACCACCGGATCCTGCGGGTTGCGCGCAGTATTGCCGACCTCGACGAATGTGAGTGCGTGCAGGCACACCATCTGGCCGAGGCCATTGCCTTTCGGCTGCCCGATCAGCGCGGCTGACCCGCTGCCGCACCCCCAGCGCCCTTGTCTGCCGCAAGGAATCCGGCCAGATCGGACAGGGCGCGATCGGCTTCGGGCAAGCGGCCGTGAAACATCTGCCAGACATGCGGTGCGCCGGGCCAGACATCAAGACGCACCTCAACCCCCTGCCCCCGCAGATGCGCGGCCATCAGACGGCTGTCGTCAAGCAGGATCTCGTTGCTGCCAACCTGAATCATCACCGGCGGGGCGCCAGCGAACTCTCCCATAAGGGGCGAGGCGCGCGGATCATCTGGATCCGTCCCCTGCAGATACATGTCGCGCAGCTCGGCCATGCGTTCGGCAGGCAGCAATGGGTCATCGACGGCCACCCCTGCCGCGGCATTGCGGGACAAGGTCAGATCCGTCCATGGCGAAAACGCAAACACCCGCCCCGGCCAGGGCAGGCCCTTGCGACCGATCAGATGCAGCAGCGCAAGCATCAACCCGCCCCCCGCGCTGTCGCCCCCCAACACGATCCGGTCGGGCGGATAGCCCCTTTGCAGCAGCGTCTGATAGGCGCACAAGGCATCATCTACCGCCGCAGGAAACGGGTTTTCAGGGGCAAGCCGGTAGTCAGGCAGACAAAGGCGCATTCCGCTCAACCGGGCAAGCCGGGCGCCAAGGCGCGCATGTGTCTGCGGCGTGCCCGCGATATAGCCGCCGCCGTGGAAATACAGGATCACCCCTGTGCCCGCACTGCGCCGGTTCATGACCCATGTTGCGTTGACCGAATGCCCCCCCTGCGTCAGGCGATCCTCCAACAGCCAGGACCAGGGGACCGCGGCATAGAGGCGCGCCGTTCTGGCAAAGCTCTGGCGCAGGTTTTCCGGCTCGCGCACATGGGCAAGATACCGCCTTGCGATCAGCCTCAGACCCGCGTTCAGGGCTTTCAGGCGCAGGCTCATCAACCGGCGCGCCTTTTCTCGATCGCCTCCCAGATCATCGCCGCGACATTGATGTCGTCAAAACGTTCAAGTTCCTGAATGCCGGTGGGTGAGGTCACGTTGATTTCGGTCAGCATCCCGCCGATCACGTCGATGCCGACAAAAATCAGGCCCTTTTCTTGCAGAAGAGGACCAATGCGATCACAGATCTCGCGCTCTCGCTCGGTCAGCGCGGTCTTTTCCGCCTTGCCCCCCACATGCATGTTCGAACGCGTCTCGCCCTTGGCGGGCACGCGGTTGATGCCGCCGACGGGCTTGCCGTCAACCAGAATGATCCGCTTGTCGCCCTGTTCGACATCGCGCAGAAATTTCTGGGCGATCAGGGGTTCGCGGCTGAGGCCCGAAAACATCTCGTGCAGGGCGTTGAAATTGCCGTCATTGGGGTCAAGCCTGAACACGCCGGCCCCGCCATTGCCGTAAAGCGGCTTGAGGATGATGTCGCCATGGCGCGCGCGGAATTCGCGCAGGGTCTCGATATCGCGCGCGATGGTCGTGGGCGGGGTCAGATCGGGAAACTGCAGAACCAGCAGCTTTTCGGGATAGTTGCGCACCCAGACCGGATCATTCACGACCAATGTGTCAGGGTGGATCATCTCGAGCAGATGCGTCGTGGTGATATAGGCCATGTCGAAAGGTGGGTCCTGGCGCAACCACACAACATCCCAGCCGGCAAGATCGATTTCCTGCCTTTCACCCAGCGAGAAATGGTTTCCCACCTCGCGCCGCACTGTCAGCGGCCATCCCCTGGCGGTCACGCGCCCTTCCTGAAAGGCCAGCATGTCCGGCGTGAAATAGAACAGCTCGTGCCCGCGCAGCTGGGCCTCTTCGGCAATCCGAAAGGTGCTGTCCGCATTGATATCGATCAGCTCGATCGGATCCATCTGGATCGCCACCCGCAGCGCCATGAGCCTGTCCTCATCTGTTGAAACACAGGCCCTGTCTGAACCATGCGGCGGGTGGATTCAACCCGGCGCTCATGCGCAAATGGCATTTTCCAGGATGCTGATTTCACCTTTGGCATTCACAAGTGCGACATCGAAACGGGCGGCGGTGTTCAGCCCGTCGGGTTCACCCCCAAGAAAAGCCTCGGCCGAAGCATAGATTCTGGCGATCTGCCGGGGGCGCAGCGATTCGGCTGCGCGGGCAAAATCGCGGCTTTTCTTGACCTCGACAAAGATGACATTGCCATCCTTGCGGGTGATCAGGTCGATTTCGCCTGCGCGGCTGCGCCAGCGTCGGGCCAGGATGTCATGCCCTGCGGCGTGGTAATGCCTTGCCACCGATTCCTCGGCATTCAGACCATCATGATACGCAAGCTGTCCGCCCATTGATTTTCCTTCCGATACCATTTGCAGAAGGATTGCATGTGAAATGCTAATATTTTCCTTATTCGCCTGCCTGCGGCTATTCCTTGCCTTCCAGCGCCAGCGCATAGACGCGCCGGCGCGGCACCCCCATATCCCGTGCGACCTGATCAACTGCATCCCGACGGCTGGTGCCCTGCTCGATCGCCTTGCGCACGGCCTGCCGGATATCCCCGTCATCCGCCTCGCGTGCAACCGGCGGGCCGACCAGCAGAACCACCTCGCCGCGCGGAGGGGTTTGTGCATAGCGCTCTGCCAGTTCGCCCAGTGTCCCGCGGACGGTTTCCTCGAATTTCTTGGTCAGTTCACGACAAAGCGCCGCTTCCCGTTCCGGGCCCAGAACCTGCGCCATGAGGTCCAGTGTCTTGCCAACACGTTTCGGGCTTTCGAAAAATACCAGCGTTGCCGGCACCATCTCGAGGGTTTCCAGCAACGCCTTTCTTGCGCCCTGCTTTGCCGGCAGGAATCCGGCGAACAGAAACCGGTCAGTCGGCAGCCCGGCAACGGTCAGTGCCGCCAAAACCGCAGAGGCGCCCGGCGCGGCTACCACCTTGAACCCCGCCTCCGTTGCCGCACGCGCAAGCGCATAGCCGGGATCGGCCACCAGCGGGGTGCCCGCATCCGAAACATAGGCCACCGACAGCCCCTCGCGGATCATGCCGATCAGCCTCGGCCGCACCTTCGGGCCGTTGTGATCGTGATAGGCGATCAGCTTGCGCCCCTCCAGCGCGATGCCGTGGATGTCCAGCAGCCTTCGGGTGTTGCGTGTATCCTCGGCCGCCAGCACGTCGGCCTGGCGCAGGATGTCCAGCCCGCGCAGGGTGATGTCGCGCGCGGCCCCGATGGGGGTGGCCACGAAATACAGCCCCGCCTCAAGCGATTGTTCTCGATCTGTCAACTTTCCTCCAACGGCAACTCTGGTCGTTTACTTGCGCGACGGGTTTCTTTAGGTTTTGCCACAATCGGGACTCGGCTGGCCAGAGAAATAGGAGCACGTCCATAATGTCATATGTTCTTCCGCGAATCCTGCGGCCTGTCCGGCTGCTTGTTCTTGCCCTTGCCTCTGTCTTTCTGGCGTCCTGTCAGGATGTCGTCGGCACCGGTCCCTTGCTGAACAGCGGTGCGACGGTGCCGGTTGCGCTGCTGGTTCCGTTCGAGTCGGGCGATCCCAACAATGACGTACTGGCCACCAGCCTGCAAAATGGGGCGCAGCTGGCGGTGAACGACCTGGAAGGCGCCAAGGTCGATCTAAGGGTCTATCCGACCAAGGGCACCCCCGAGGGCGCGGCGGCGGCGGCGACCAAGGCCGCCAATGAAGGGGCCAAGATCATCATCGGGCCGGTTTATGCCAGCGCCGCAAATGCCGCGGGCAAGGCCGTGGCGGCGCGCGGGATCACGGTTCTTTCCTTTTCCAACAACCCGCAGATCGCCGGCGGCAATGTCTTTGTTCTGGGGCACACATTCAAGAACACCGCCAAACGTCTGGTCAGCTATGCCAAAAGCCAGGGCTTCGACCGGGTCATGGTCGTTCATGCCGACAATGTCTCGGGCGGGATCGGGCGCGATGCCGTCGAGACAGCCGTGAACGAAGCCGGCGCCACATTCACAGGCGCGGCCTCGTACAAGTTTTCCCAACAGGGGGTGATCGATGCGGTCAAGGAAATCGCGACGCAGGTGAAGGATACCGACACCAATGCCATCGTCTTTGCCTCGAGCACCGCAGGCGCCCTGCCAATTCTGGCGCAGCTGCTGCCGGAAAACGGGGTTGATCCGAAAAAGATCAAGTTCATGGGCCTGACCCGCTGGGACATCCCCACCCAGACGCTTTCACTGCGCGGCTTGCAGGGCGGCTGGTTCGCACTTCCCGATCCCGCGCTCAGCGGCGCCTTCCGCGATCGCTATATGCAGGCATTCGGGCAGCGACCGCATCCTCTGGCGGGGATCGCCTATGATGCCGTGGCCGCCATCGGCGCGCTGATCTCGTCCGGCAAACCCAATGCCCTGTCGCGCGGCAACCTGACCCAGCCGGCGGGTTTTGCCGGGGTGAACGGGGTGTTCCGCCTTCTGCCCGATGGCACCAACGAACGTGCGCTGGCGGTGGTCGAGATCCGCAACAAGAAGGTGGAAGTCATTGACCCTGCGCCCGGAAGCTTTGCCTCCGTCGGATTCTGATCCTGTGAATGACCGCGCGGATGCGCCCGATTTCACGCAGCTGATCTGCCCTGCCGACAGCATTTTCGACGCCAATGCCGTCGCCACCGCCATCGACGCGGAAATGGCCGATGCCGAAAGCCCGCAGGACCGGCGGGCGGTCGCGGTGCGCCATCTCAGGCAGGCGTGGCGCGCGGGCTTTGATGCCGTCTCCGACGCCCTGCGCGCGGCCCCGCGTGATACCCGCAAGGCGATCCGTTCATATACCTGGCTCACCGACGGCATGGTGCGCGAATTGCTGCGTATTGCCACCACCCATATCCACCCCAAGCCCAACCCCACGGCGGCCGAGCGTCTGGCCGTGCTGGCCGTGGGCGGATACGGGCGCGCCGAAATGGCCCCCTATTCCGATATCGACCTGTTGTTCCTGGTTCCGCACAAGCGCGCGCCCTGGGTGGAAACGGTGATCGAGACCATGCTCTACATCCTGTGGGACATGCGCCTCAAGATCGGGCACGCCACCCGCAGCCCCGGCGACTGCATCCGTCTGGGGCGCGAAGATTTCACGATCCGCACCGCGCTGCTGGAATCGCGCTTTCTTGGCGGCGACCCGGCACTGGCGGACGAACTTGACGACAAGCTCTGGAACAACCTGTTCAAGGATACCGGCCCCGAATTCATCGAGGCCAAGCTGGAAGAACGCGCGCGCCGCCACAAGCAGCAGGGCGGTCAGCGCTACATGGTCGAACCCAATGTGAAAGAGGGCAAGGGCGGCCTGCGCGACCTGCAATCGCTGTTCTGGATCGCCAAATATCTGCACCGCGTCCGCCACCCGCGCGAGCTTGTCAGCCTTGGCATGTTCAGCGCCGCCGAATACGAAATCTTCGAGCGCGCCGAAGAATTCCTGTGGACAGTGCGCTGCCATCTGCATCTGATCTCGGGGCGCGCGACCGAACAGATGACCTTTGACGCCGAGGTCGAGATTGCCGAAATCCTGGGCTATCGCGACCATGACGGCCGCCGCGCCGTCGAGCATTTCATGCAGGACTATTTCCGCCACGCCACCCGCGTGGGCGAGTTGACCCGCATCTTTCTGACCGCGCTGGAAGCCCGCCACGTCAAGCGCCAGCCCCGCATGGGCGAGATGCTGTCACGCGCCGGCAGGCGTCTGCGCACCCGCCTGTCGCCCGGCTACACGCTGGAACAGGGCCGCCTGACCATCACCGACGAACAGGAATTCCTGTCCGACCCGCTGAACCTGCTGCGCGTATTCGAAGAAGGCCTGCGCACCCGCTATCTGCTGCACCCCGATGTGATGCGCCTTGTGGCGGCCAATCTGCACCTGATCGATGACGACATGCGCGCCAACCCCGAGGCCAACCGCATATTCCTTGACATGCTGCTTGACCACGGCAACCCCGAACGCGGCCTGCGCCGGATGAACGAGCTGGGCGTGCTGGGCGCCTTCATCCCCGAATTCCAGAACATCGTCGCCATGATGCAGTTCAACATGTATCACCACTATACGGTGGACGAACACACGATCCAGTGCATCTCGACCCTCAGCCAGATCGAACATGGCGACCTTGTCGAGGATCTGCCGGTTGCCTCGGGCATCCTGAAAAAGGGTGTCAACCGAAGGGTTCTGTATGTGGCGCTGCTGCTGCACGACATCGCCAAGGGCCGCAAGGAGGATCATTCCGTCAAGGGCGCGGAAATCGCCCGCAACCTCTGCCCGCGGCTGGGGTTGAACGAGGCCGAAACCGACGCCGTGGAATGGCTGGTGCTGAACCACCTTCTGATGTCGGACGTGGCGCAAAAGCGCGATCTGTCCGACCCCCGCACAGTGCGCGATTTCGCCCGCGCGGTGCAAAGCCGCACGCGGCTCAAGCTGCTGACGGTGCTGACGGTCTGCGACATCCGCGGCGTAGGCCCCGGCGTGTGGAACAACTGGAAGGCCCAGCTGCTGCGCGACCTCTATCATTCGACCCGCGAGGCCCTGACCAGCGGCATCGACGACGCGACCACACGGGCGCGCCGCATTGATGACGCACGCAATGCCTTCTGCGCCGCCATGAAGAAATGGCCCCCCGAAAAGGTGCTGGCCGAGCTCGAACGCCATTACGACCCGTATTGGCAGGGGCTCGACACCGAAACACAGGTCATTTTCGCGCATCTTCTGGACCGCCTGAAACCGGGCGAGATCATGACCGATTTCAAGCAGGACGCCACCCGCGACGCCACCCGCGCCTGTTTCGCGCTGGAAGACCACCCCGGCATCTTTTCGCGTCTGGCCGGCGCGCTGGCGCTGGTCGGGGCCAATGTGGTGGACGCCAAGACCTATACCTCATCCGACGGATTTGCGACCGCCGTGTTCTGGTTGCAGGACAGCCGCGGCCGCCCTTACGAGAAATCCCGCCTCAAGCGCCTTGAAACCATGGTCGCAAAGGCGCTGCGGGGCGAGGTCATCGCGCGCGACGCACTCAAGGCCCGCGACAAGATCAAGAAGCGCGAGCGCGATTTCATCGTCCCGACCGAGATCACCTTCGACAATGAAGGCTCGGAAATCTACACCATCATCGAGGTCGATACCCGCGACCGCCCCGGCCTGCTTTATGACCTGACGCGCACCATCAGCGCCAACAACATCTATATCGCCAGCGCCGTGATCGCGACCTATGGCGTGCAGGCGGTGGACGTGTTCTATGTAAAAGACATGTTCGGCCTGAAACTGCATTCAAAACACAAGCGCGAAACCCTGAAACGGCGCCTGATCGAGGCCATCGAGCGCGGCGCCAGGGGGGCCATGTCCCCATGAGCCGCCCGATCCGCCTGATCTCGGGGTTCTTCACGGTCGGCGGCTGGACATTACTCAGCCGCATCATGGGCTTTGCGCGCGACATCATGATCGCCGCCTTCCTGGGTGCCGGGCCGGTGGCCGAGGCCTTTCTGATCGCCTTTTCCCTGCCCAACATGTTCCGCCGCTTCTTTGCCGAGGGCGCCTTCAACATGGCATTCGTGCCCATGTTTTCCAAGAAACTGGAGGCCGGCGAAGACGCCGGCGAATTCGCCCGCGACGCGCTGTCGGGGCTGATGACGATCCTGCTGGCGCTGACGCTGCTGGCGCAGCTGTTCATGCCCTGGCTGGTGCTGGCCATGGCCAGCGGGTTCACCCAGGACAACCGTTTCGATCTGGCCGTGCATTTCGGGCGCATCGCGTTCCCCTATATCCTGTTCATCTCGCTGGCGGCGCTGATTTCCGGCGCGCTGAACGCCATGGGCCGGTTCTGGGTCGCGGCCGCGGCGCCGGTTCTGCTGAACGTGCTGTTCATCGGGGCAATGGCGCTGGCCGCCGGCCTTGGCCGGGACATCGGCACCGCGCTGATCTGGACCGTGCCGCTGGCCGGCATCGCCCAGCTGGCGCTGGTGTGGTGGGCCGCCGCGCGCGAAGGGCTGGTGCTGCGCCCGCGCCGCCCGCGCCTGACGCCCGAGCTGAAACGTCTGGCCACCATCGCCGCACCCGCCGCCCTTGCCGGAGGCGTCGTGCAGGTCAACCTTCTGGTCGGTCGCCAGGTCGCCAGTTTCTTTGACGGCGCCATCGCCTGGCTGAACTATGCCGATCGCCTCTATCAACTGCCGCTGGGGGTGGTGGGCATTGCCATCGGGGTGGTGCTGCTGCCCGACCTTTCCCGCAAGCTGCGCGCGGGCGACGACGCGGGCGGGCGCGATGCCGTCAACCGCGCGGCCGAATTTTCCCTTGCCCTGACCCTGCCCGCCGCGGTGGCGCTGGTGGTGATCCCGGCGCCTCTGGTGTCGGTGCTGTTCATGCGCGGCGCCTTCGATGCCCATGACGCCAGCATGACCGCAAGCGCCTTGGCCATATACGGGCTGGGCCTGCCGTCATTCGTGCTGCAAAAGGTGCTGCAACCGCTGTATTTCGCGCGCGAAGACACCCGCAGCCCGTTCCGTTACGCGGTGGTGGCGATGATCGTCAACGCGGCGCTGGCCATCGGCCTGATGGGGGTTGTCGGCTTCCTCGCCTCGGCCATCGGCACCACGGTTGCGGGCTGGGCCATGGTGCTGCTGCTGTGGCGCGGCTCGCGCCAGATGGGCGATGCCGCGCGCATGGACAGCCGCCTGAAACGCGTGCTGCCGCGCATCCTGCTGTCTTCGGCCATCATGGGCGCCGCTCTCTGGCTGATGTCATGCTGGCTGACCCCATGGCTGGCCGAGGCCGGGCTGCGCTATGGCGCGCTGCTGCTGCTGGTGGGCGGGGGCGTGGCGATCTACGCCGCGGCAGCCATTCTGACCGGCGCCCTCGACCGCACCCGGCTGCGCCGTGCGCTGAAACGCACATAGCTTCTTCTTTGCCCAAATACTCCGGGGGAGTCGCGTCAGCGACGGGGGCAGCGCCCCC
>JAUZRU010000165.1 GCA_030950185.1 Paracoccaceae bacterium
TCTTCCGATCTATCGGATCGGGTGTAGGGCTTTCGCTGCTCTTTTCGGTGGAGTCATGTATGGCGGTTTCGATTTCCGAATCCGGTATGTCGGCCTCGCCCTGCCCGGCAACGCATGTCTGGTTTCGGCCCCGCGCCTTGGCGTCATACAGGGCATTGTCTGCCGATTTCATCAGCTCCTGCGGGGTCAGGCCGTGTTCAGGATAGGTGGCAACGCCAAGTGAAATCGTGATGCGGGGCAGGTTCCGTTCGCCATAGCGTACCGCCACCGATTGAATGGCACGGCGCAGCTCCTCGGCCTTGCGGGTGGCATTGTCGAGGTCGGTATCCGGAAGCAGGGCCATGAATTCCTCGCCCCCAAGGCGGCAGGGCAGGGCGTCGCCGGTGCAGAGCCGTTTCAGTGTGGTGCCCACGGCCCGCAAGACCATGTCGCCCGCGTCATGGCCGTGATTGTCGTTGAATTTCTTGAAGTGGTCCACATCGATGGAGACAAGCGACAATGGGCGGCTGCCATCACGAGAGCCTTGGATATGGCGACGCAGGGATTCCGTGAAATGGCGGCGATTGTACAAGCCGGTCAGCGGGTCGATGATCGATTGCTGTTGCAGCTGGTCGCGCAGTTTTACGTTGGCGATGGCCAGGCTGATCTGTTCGGCGCACATCTGGGCAAGCTTGCGCAGTTTCGTGAACCCGTCGCTGTCGGCCTTGCGGCAGGACATCAATGTCATAAGCCCCACGGTTTCGCCATGGGCAAGTATGGGGAAACAGAAATAGGGACGATCATCGCGGGTCTTGACATGGGCGCAGGCGAAATCGATTTCGCTGGAGCCATAGGCATAGGTGCGCCCCCGGCGCAGGCCCCAGCAGGATTCGGGGCGGATATGTTCGTGCAGTTCGCCGCCGTTCCAGCTGCACGCGCCGTCCAGCACGTCGCGCGAATTGGAATAGACATAGATACTGCCGGCACATCCGGGCAGCAGGCGTGACATGAAGGTGCTGACCATGGCGAACAGTTCTTCAAGCGAGCGGCTTGATTGCAGCCATTCGTTCAGTTCGGACAAAAGACGCACCTCGCGGGCCAGGCGGGCCTGTTCCTCCAGCAGGGTCCTTTCCATTTGCGCGCGGTCCTGTTCGCGCCGCATCTGTTTTTGTGCCGCAAGGGTTACGGCCATGATGCCGACGCTGGCAAGAACCACGCCAAGGGCCGCAAAGATCGTGATGGCCATGCGAATCCGACGCACGAAAGTCGCGCGCAGATCGGTGATGTCGCGGTAGAATTCAACCGCGCCAAGGAACGTGCCTGCCTGCATGACGGGCACATAGATTTCAGCAATCAGCCGCTTGTCGGCAGCAGGCCGAGCGGGGGCGGGAATATCCTCATCCCGGATATCCGCGACCCATTTCTGGTGATAGAAGGTCTTGCCCCGTGCAATGGAGTCAAAGAAACGGGGTTGTGTCGTCCTGGTGCCGATTTCGCGCGGATGGGATGAATAGAAGATCGTTCCGTCGGGTTCGAACATCTTGAAACGGAAGACATCCGTGGATTCGATGAAAAGCGTCAGCCGGTTGCGTTCATCGGCGTTCAGACGGGCGGTTCGGAAGATGGAAATCCCGTCAGGCAGGATGTGGATGAGTCGCTGGCTCCACTGTCTTGCGCGCTGGGCCATGTCATCCTGCAGCAGGCGATCCGAGATCGGGCCGGGCATGACAAGTATCGCGCCGATGCTGAAGGCGATCACCAATGTGATCAGAATAAGGGGGCGAAGGAAGATCTTGAGCTGGTTCACAGGGTGGCGGCCTTGAATTGAAACGGCGTGTCCCGGCCAGAGTGGCGGGAATGTATTAAGGGCAGGTGAAAGCTCCATGGTTTTTGCGAACATATCACGAACGGATCTTCCTCTTTCCGGGCCTGTCCGCTAGGGTCGTGCCATGACTCGCGATAACCTTTCCCCCCCGCCGCCTTCGGGCCTTTCCGCGCGCGCCATGGCCGCGCGTCCGACGCCCTATCTGGACGCGCTCAACCCGGCGCAGCGGGCGGCGGTCGAAACCCTTGACGGCCCGGTGTTGATGCTGGCGGGCGCCGGCACCGGCAAGACGCGGGCGCTGACCGCGCGGCTGGTGCATCTGTTGAACACGGGGCGTGCGCGGCCCAATGAAATTCTTGCCGTGACCTTCACCAACAAGGCCGCGCGCGAGATGAAGACCCGCGTGGCCGAGATGCTGGGCGAAACCGTCGAGGGGCTGCCCTGGATGGGCACCTTTCATTCGCTGTGCGTCAAGATCCTGCGTCGGCATGCGGAACTGGCAGGCCTGAAAAGCAATTTCACCATTCTGGACACCGATGACCAGATTCGCCTGCTGAAACAGCTGATCCAGGCCGCCGGAATCGACGACAAGCGCTGGCCCGCGCGGATGATGGCCGGGATCATCGACAACTGGAAGAACCGCGCGTTGACGCCCGAGAACGTGCCGGCCCCTGATGCCGCCCTGTTCAACAATCGTGGCACCGAAATCTATGAACAATACCAACAGCGTCTGCGGGTGCTGAACGCCGTCGATTTTGGCGATCTGCTGCTGCATGTTGTGACGATCTTTCAGCGCCAGCCGGATGTGCTGGCGCAATACCGGCGCTGGTTTCGCTATATTCTGGTGGACGAGTATCAGGACACCAATGTTGCGCAATATCTGTGGCTGCGCCTGCTGGCCAGCGAACATCGCAATATCTGCTGTGTGGGCGATGACGACCAGTCGATCTATGGCTGGCGCGGCGCCGAGGTGGGCAACATCCTGCGATTCGAGCAGGATTT
>JAUZRU010000166.1 GCA_030950185.1 Paracoccaceae bacterium
AGGCGCGAAAGATGAAACCCGAACCGTCGATCAGGTGCAGATGGTGGCCGGGGCCGAAGCTGGGGCCGAAATTTTTGTTGCTCATGACATCTGTCCCACCTAATCTGGCGTCATCGGATTTCAGGGTTTTCTACATGACACGGACGGGCTTTTCGAGGGCGTTGTTTCTTGCTCTTTTCATTCCCACCCTTGCACCTGCCGACGAGCTGCTGCCCTGCAAGCTTGATCAGGGCAAGATGACCAGCTGTTCACGCATCGTTGCCTGCGTAACCCCGCCCGATATGGTGTTCGTCGGGCGCGGATTCGGCTGGAATCACGGGACTATCACCGGCAAGCTGGACGGGGCCAACTGCACCGGAAGCTGGGTCGGGCGCAATTTTCTGGGGGTGGGTGAAGCGCGCATGAGTTGTGACAACGGCATGACCGGAACCGTCTTCTTTACCTGGCAAGACAGCCTGACCGGAACCGCCACGGGCCGTGGCCTTACCAATCTGGGGCAGGCGATCAGGGCATGGTCGGGCAACAACATCAAGGCGTATATCTCGCGCGAAACGGGCAAACCCGATGCACGGCTTATGTGTGGCGATCAGGAAATACCGATCAGTTGATCCCGCTACACGGGCCCCACCCGAACATGGTCACCTGAATCCAAACTGCGCCACGTTGGATTTCCGCACTACCGGATCGCTTGTGATCCAGTTCGTGCCCCCCTCGGGGTCGGGCGTGACCCTCGCCTTGCCCGACGTTCCCAATGATACTGGCCCAATGATACGGGTTACGTTTCTACCCCAATAGATGCCGATAGGCCGCAGGTTTCAGACCGCCGCGTCAGTGCGCAGCTGCCTTTGCGCCCTCGGCCATCTCGAACCGCTTGTCGCAATAGGGGCATTCGACCCAGCCTTTGTCGGCAGGGATATGCAGCCAGACGCGCGGGTGGCCCAGAGGCCCGCCGCCGCCATCACAGGACACGCGCGCGGTCGTGACGGTTTCGGTTTCGGGGGCTTCAATGGTCATGTCTGACTCCGTCTTGTCGCTAAGGGGTGAATTGACCCCGGGATCGGCGCCATGATAGCGAACGAAAGCGCGGGGGCAAGGGGCCGACACGCGCAAAACGGGGGTTTCATGACCGATTTCGCCATCCAGATTTCAGACCTGCGCAAGACTTATGCCCCAACGCGGCGCACAACGGGCAAAGAGGCCCTCAAGGGGATCGACCTGAACATCCGTACCGGCAAGGTATTTGGCCTGCTGGGGCCGAACGGGGCCGGAAAATCGACCCTGATCAACATTCTGGCAGGGCTGGTCGTCAAGACGTCCGGGCAGGTCACGATATGGGGCTTTGATCAGGACGTGAACCCGCGCCAGTCACGCGCATCCATCGGTGTCGTGCCGCAAGAGCTGAACCTTGACGCTTTCCTCACCCCGCGCGAGGCGGTCGAGGTGCAGGCGGGGCTGTACGGCATCCCGAAATCCGCCCGCCGGACAGATGAAATCCTTTCCCGCGTCGGGCTGGCCGACAAGGCCGATGCCTATGCACGTTCGCTTTCAGGGGGAATGCGGCGCCGGCTGCTGCTGGCCAAGGCGATGGTGCATTCGCCCCCCATCCTGGTGCTGGACGAGCCCACCGCCGGCGTCGATATCGAGCTGCGGCGCATGTTGTGGAACTATATACGCGAGCTGAACGCGCAGGGTACAACCATCATCCTGACCACCCACTATCTGGAAGAGGCCGAAGAGATGTGCGACGAAATCGCCATCATCGACCGCGGGCGCGTCAAGGCGCAGGACAGCACTAGAAACCTGATCGCCACAATGGACAGCAAGACACTGGTTCTTGTTCCCGAAACCCCGACATCCGCCCTGCCTGCCCTTCCAGAAGGCGTGCGCGGAGAAATCCGCGCCGATGGCAGCATCGCCCTGACATATTCGCGCGCACGCCTGAATGCCCAGGCGATTCTGGATACCCTGTGTGGCAGCGGCCTGACCATTCGCGATCTGTCGAGCGAGGAGCCGGATCTTGAAGATGTCTTTGTGTCGCTGACATCAAAACACGACGATCCGGAAGTATAGTCGCCCGCATCACCCCGGCGGCTGCAACATCCGGCCAAGCCAGCGACCGCCGACGACGTGAACATGCAGATGCGGAACCTCTGCCACACCATTGTCGCCGGCATTTGCAATCAGGCGATAACCGCCGCCGCCCTCGCCCGGCTTGACCCCCAGAATACGGCAAACCTCGGCAATGGCGCGGTTGAAATCAACGATCTCGGCGTCGGTGGCGGCATCCGCAAAATGGTCGAAACACACATACGCCCCCTTGGGTATCACCAGAACATGATCGGGCGCCTGCGGGTTGATGTCGTTGAAGGCAAGGCTGTGCTCGGTCTCCAGCACCTTGTCGCAGGGGATCTCGCCCCTCAGTATTTTCGCAAAAATGTTCTGGTCGTCATATTCGTATGGCATCTGCTACTCCGCAAACAGGTTGGTGGATTCGATGATCCGTGAAGCCGTGGCCTGAGGCACGCCAAGAAAACGGGCCAGTGCCAATATGTTTCGGGCGGTGTCCCCGTTTTCCCTGAACAGGGAGTAACCGGGAAAACCCGCATCCCGCAATGCTTCGGATTCGGCCTCGAATTCTCGCCGGATGGCCGGCAACAGACGCGCCAGCGTGGCCCGTGGCATCCCATCCGAGACAAGGCCGGCGCGTTTGGCATGACCGAGGAGATAATCGTCACTGAGATTGCAGTCGATCTCGAGAACCCGGGTCTGGCACCGATCAGAATGAAAATCACGCAGCAGATCAAGCCGGCAGGGATCCACACAGATCACAAGCCGGTCGGTGCCATAATGATCGAACAGCAGACGCATGGTTGCCCGCCGGTGCCGGTTTCGTTTTTCCATGCGATTTTCGATCCCTCCCAGATGGGGAAGACCCGCGTCAAAGTCGTCAAACACATATCCCACCGTGCGCAAATCTGTATTGTCACGGATCGCCTGCACCAGATTGCGCGCGACATGCCACTTCTTGCAGACGACTACCAGCAACTCGCGATCACGACCAAGGGTGCTTTCCTGCTCCCAGAAGCGGGGAGCAAAGCGCCGGCCATTCCGGCCCTGCACCCGCAGATACTGATACAGCTCGCGCCCCTGGCCGGAAATGTTGAACCTGGTCTGCCCGCTGGCATAGAGATCGCCGAGACGTGCCTTGAGGTCGTGTGCATCCGGTGAAATCTTGCGCGCAAACATCTGGTCCTGCGACAGCAGAAAATCATAGTGGTCGTTGTAGAATGTCACCGGCATTCCATAGTCGGAAAACATCAGAAAGGTCAGGGTGCGTGACTCGATCTCGCCATACGGGATCAGCCGGCGAACAAGTGTCTGGAAAAAGGTCTCGTCCGGTATCCAGGTCGTCCTGAAAAACCGCGTGACATCGCGACGCTTGCTGATGAACCGCAACATCTTTTCGATGGTTTCACGCCGCAGGCACCACCATTGGGAACCGATCATCATCTTCAGATCCCTGGGGGGCTGGCGTGTCAGGCCAAGTCGTTTCTGCATCTCCATCGAGGCGTAAAAAAGGGCCTTGTGCTTTCGCTCGTTGAAATAATGGCGATAGATCAGCCGTTCTTCCTGCAGGCCGGTCTTGATCCAGCCGCTGGTGTAATAATCGAACGCCTCGATAAAGTCCTTGTCGTTTTCATCCAGAAAGGCATGCAGATACGCGGCCGACTTGATCGGCATGCAATCACCCGAAACCATGTAGAAATGGGTGGCATCCGGGAATTCGGCTTCGGCAGCCGTGACGGCGTTCAATGTCGCCTGCACAAGAGACCATTCCCCCCAACCGCATTTTTCCCGGCGGGCAAAGACGACGTTCCCGTTCCCGGCAAGACCGGTGCGGATCCGCTCGAACGCGCCCTTGCCGGCGCGCGCATCGAAATGAATCGCAACATAGTCGCCAGTGGCAGTCAGGCGTTGTGCCTGACTGACAACGGCAGCCGGGTCACGGTGACAGAGCAAGATGAAGGCAATCTTCGCCATAGGCCTGCGTTTTCGCCCCCTTTTTCCTGCCTGCTCCTGTTATTGCCTTCATAAGGCCAAAGTTTCGTTGAAAAAACACCCTTTCTTTGATCATTATCCCCGATACTGGAACAATCGTGCGGTGGGGGCCAGGATCCCCCGCCCGCTTGAGGAGCATATCATGGGATTTCCCGGCACATGGATGACCGAAAGCGAGACGCTGGTTTATCGGGTCGTTCCCAAATGCGCCTGCTCGACCATCGGGCAGGTGATGCACTATATCGACCACGGTGCATATTTTGATGGCGATATCCACGATGCCACTACCGGCGTTCACAAATGGGCGCTCGATCATTCCAGAGCGCGGATCGAAGATGTCGTCACATCAGGCAGCGCATATGTCTTTACCTGTGTGCGCAACCCCTATACCCGCATCCTGTCGGCATTCTTCGACAAGATTTGCGGAATCCAGCGTAATGGCCGCCGTTATCGGGGCAAGCTGGTGCCGATGTTGATCCAGAAATACGGCGTCGAAGTCGAGGGCGATTTCGACCAGATCGCAAGTTTCCGTCGCTTCCTGCTGTTTGCCCGAGACACCATCCGCTATCGTCGGCCCATGGATCCCGATATTCACTGGTCGGCAATGTCCGGGCATGTCTCGACGCTGGTGCATGGCGGGGCAAAATATGACCGGATCATCCATACCGAGGACTTCCAGCAAGGCATGAAAGAGGTGTTGAGCCAGATCGAGGTCAAGCACCCGATCGACATCGAAACCATGCCGCGTTTCAACGAATCCGCCGATCACGGCCCCAAGCGGGCGCACCCGGTCGAAAACTATTTCGACGACCTTTCAATGCATCTGGTGCGCGAGATCTATCACAAGGATTTCGAACTGTTCAAATATGATATCGATGACCCGTCGAACAAGATGCCGATCGGCGAGATCGACCTTGACGAGGTGCACGCCAAGCTGAGCGAGTGACCTGCCGACAGGTCGGCAGTGCATGGCTGGGGAGAGGGCGGTATCGCCTGACGATCGGCCTGGGCCAGGAATTCAGGGACAAAAGTTGCCGCAAGGACGCGCAGGATCAGAGCGGTCGGTCGCAACGCCCCCATCTGCATAACCCCACCCGGTGAAAGATCAAAACGCCCGTGGATAGATCAGTTCGCGCGTAAGTGACCCGAATTCGGGTTCGTCAAAAACACATACGGCGGTGAATTCATGGGCAAAAGGGGTGTCAAAATCATCGGCCGGTTCGACCTCGTAACCAAAGCGGCCATAATAATGCGGGTTTCCCAGCACGAAAGCGGCGGTCCAGCCCTGTTCTTCGGCGGCTTCGGTGATTGCGCGGACAAGCGTAGAACCGATCCCCTTGCGTTGCCGGTCCGGATGAACCGAAAGCGGCGCCAGCGCCAGACATCCCTTTGGGCTGACCAGTTTTGACATCAAGACATGGCCGATCAGCTCTTCCCGGTCGGTTGCCACATATTCCAGCGCGATATCGCCATGTTCACGCAGTTCCTGAACCAGCAGACCCTCGTCGTGGCGACCAAAGGCGGCCTCGATCAGGGGCGGGATCCGGGGGTAGTCCCGCGGTGATGCTGGACGAACGAACATGGGACAAGCCTAGCACGAGTTGCGCCCCCGGTCACCGGAGTTGATGCTTCCTGCATGCGGCAATTTCGAGCGCCCGCAAAAAGAAAAAGGGGCGACACATGCCGCCCCTTTCAGATAATCGGTAGATGTTTTCCCGTCAGGGATTACATCATGCCGCCCATGCCGCCCATGTCGGGCATGCCGCCACCGGCAGCTGCATTCTTGGGCTCGGGCTTGTCGGCGACCATGGCCTCGGTGGTGATCAGCAGGCCGGCGATCGAGGCCGCGTCTTCCAGCGCGGTGCGGGTCACCTTGGCCGGGTCGATCACGCCGAAATCGAACATGTTGCCATATTCTTCGGTCTGGGCGTTGAAGCCGAACTGCACATCGTCGCTTTCGCGGACCTTGCCGGCAACCACGGCACCGTCAACACCGGCGTTCTCGGCGATCTGGCGAAGCGGAGCTTCCAGAGCCTTGCGCACGATGTGGATACCGGCGTTCTGGTCGTCATTGTCGCCCTTCAGGTCATCCAGCGCCTTGGCGGCCTGAACCAGGGCAACACCGCCGCCAACGATCACGCCTTCCTGCACGGCCGCACGGGTGGCGTTCAGGGCGTCTTCGACGCGGTCCTTGCGCTCTTTCACCTCGACTTCGGTCGAGCCGCCAACGCGGATCACGGCAACGCCTCCGGCCAGCTTGGCCAGACGTTCCTGCAGCTTCTCGCGGTCGTAGTCCGAGGTGGTTTCCTCGATCTGCGCCTTGATCTGGTTGACGCGGGCTTCGATCTCGGCCTTGTCGCCGGCACCGTCGACGATGGTGGTTTCATCCTTGGTGATGGCAACCTTCTTGGCACGGCCAAGCATGTCCATGGTGACATTTTCCAGCTTCATGCCCAGATCTTCGCTGATCAGCTGACCGCCGGTCAGGATGGCGATATCCTGCAGCATGGCCTTGCGACGATCACCAAAGCCCGGCGCCTTGACGGCAGCGATCTTGAGGCCGCCACGCAGCTTGTTGACAACCAGCGTTGCCAGGGCTTCGCCCTCGACGTCTTCGGCAATGATCAGAAGCGGCTTGCCCGACTGGATTACCTGCTCGAGCAGCGGAACCATCGGCTGAAGCGACGACAGTTTCTTTTCGTGCAGCAGAACCAGCACATCTTCCAGCTCGACGGTCATCTTGTCGGCGTTGGTCACGAAATAGGGCGACAGGTAACCACGGTCGAACTGCATGCCTTCGACGACTTCGGTCTCGGTCTCGAGGCCCTTGTTTTCCTCGACGGTGATGACGCCTTCGTTGCCGACCTTCTGCATCGCATCGGCAATCTGGCGACCGATTTCGCTTTCGCCGTTGGCCGAGATGGTGCCAACCTGGGCAACTTCGTCGCTGTCTTTCACTTCACGCGACATATCGCGAATCTTGGCGACAACTCTTTCGACGGCAAGGTCGATACCGCGCTTGAGGTCCATCGGGTTCATGCCGGCAGCAACCGATTTCAGGCCTTCCTTGACGATGGCCTGGGCCAGAACGGTGGCGGTGGTGGTGCCGTCGCCCGCTTCGTCATTGGTGCGGCTGGCGACTTCTTTCACCATCTGGGCGCCCATGTTCTCGAACTTGTCTTCAAGCTCGATTTCCTTGGCCACGGTCACGCCGTCCTTGGTGATGCGCGGCGAACCGAACGACTTGTCGATCACCACATTGCGGCCCTTCGGACCAAGGGTCACCTTGACTGCGTCGGCCAGGATGTTGACACCGGCCAGCATACGATTGCGGGCATCGATATCGAATTTTACGTCTTTTGCAGACATCTGTTGTCTCTCCTAGGTTTTCCGTTTTCGTGGATCAGACGAATTTCGGTGTTCAGGCGGCTTTCGCGGCGGCAGACGAGCTGATGATACCCAGAATGTCGCTTTCCTTCATGATCAGCAGCTCTTCGCCGTCGATCGTGACTTCCGTGCCCGACCATTTGCCGAACAGGATGCGGTCGCCTTGCTTCACATCCATGGGGATGCGCTTGCCGTCGCTGTCACGGGCGCCTTCGCCGACTGCGATCACCTCGCCTTCGGCGGGTTTTTCTTTGGCGGTGTCGGGAATGATCAGTCCGCCAGCGGTTTTTTCGTCGCCTTCAATACGACGAACCAGTACACGGTCGTGCAAAGGTGTGAATGCCATGGAAATCGCTCCTTGAGAGTTGAGGTTCCAGAATTTCGCGGGTGACCTTATGAAAACGTTGTTATCACTCGCCACCCTTGAGTGCTAACAGCCGGGATGTAGGGCTGCGGACCACCCGAGTCAAGATCCGCGAACATTGGCGATGACAATTTTTTCGCCATTTCCCATCCTCGGCGTGATGACATCCCCTTGCGCTGCGCCTATAAGACCCGTGTTTTCCACCTATCAGATGTGATCGAGACGCATGATCAAGATTTTCGGCCATTTGGCCCCCGACACCGATGCAACCTGTTCCGCCCTCATCTGGGCCTGGTATCTTTCCGAGGTTCAGAACAAGCCCGCGCGCGCCTATGTTCTGGAAGAGCCTAACACCGAGGCCCAGTTCGTGTTGCGCCGCTGGGGCGTGGACATGCCCGAAACGCTTGGCGAACTGTCGGCCGATGACGAGGTTGTCATCGTGGACACCAACAACCCGGCCGAGCTGCCCGCAAACATCAACGATGCCAATATCGCCGAGATCATCGACCACCACCTGCTGGCCGGCGGGCTAACGACACGGGGGCCGATCAAGATCACCATTCGCCCGGTCGCCTGCACCGCAACCGTCATGCACTGGCTGATCGGCCGCGACATGGCGCGCATGCCCGATGCGATCAAGGGGCTGATGCTGTCGGCAATTCTTTCGGACACGCTTGAATTCCGCTCGCCCACCACAACACCCACCGACCGCGCGGTTGTCGAAAGACTGGCTGCCGAGCTGGACATCGATATATCCGCCTATGCGGCCGAAATGTTCGCCGCCAAATCCGACGTTTCGCGTTTTTCCGAGGCCGAGCTGCTGCGCATGGACAGCAAGAAATATGAATCCGGCGGCAAAAAATTCCGGGTTTCCGTCCTGGAAACCACCAGCCCCGCCGCCGTTCTGGACCGCAAGGATGCATTGATCGCCGCGATGGAGCAGGTCGCCGCCGAGGATGGGGTCGATCAGGTGCTGCTGTTTGTCGTCGATATCCTCAACGAAGAGGCAACCCTTCTGGTGCCCAACGATCTGGTCAGGACCCTGGCCGAAAAATCATTCGGCGCAACCGTCACCGGCGACACGGTGGTTCTGCCCGGTATCGTCAGCCGGAAAAAGCAGATCATCCCGAATCTCAAGGTCTGAACGGCTTGACCCGGATCATCGAAAGTTTCGACGAGATCTCGGCACGTTATCGTGCCGCCTATGTCGATCTGTGGGGGTGTCTGCACAATGGCTATCGCCCCTACGCGCAGGCAGTTGCGGCGCTGGCACGCTATCGGGCGCGCGGCGGCAAGGTCATCCTGCTGACCAACTCGCCCCGGCCGCGGCCCTCGGTGATCCGGCAGCTCGACAAGATCGGCGTGCCGCGTGATCTGTATGACGATATCGCCGCCTCGGGCGATGCCTCGCAATTTGCGCTGGCTTCGGGCGCTGTGGGATACAATGTCTATCACCTGGGCCCCGAACGCGACCTTGGATTTTTCCGCGACCTGCCCGAGGATGTGCTGCAAGGCCACGAAATCAGGCGTGTGCCACTGGAGCAGGCCGAAGGCATTGTCTGCACCGGCCTGTTCGATGACGACACCGAGACCCCCGAGGACTACCGCGCGACCCTGCTGTATGCGAAAAACAAGGGGATGAAGCTGCTTTGCACCAACCCCGACCAGTTCGTCGACAAGGGCGATCACCGCATCTATTGCGCCGGTGCCATCGCGCGCGCCTACGAGGAAATGGGGGGCGTTTCCCTTTACTTTGGCAAACCGCACCCGCCGATCTATGACCTGGCGCGCCAGCGGCTTGATGCCATCGCCGATGTCGAAGACAGCGAAATCATCTGCATTGGCGACGGTATCAACACCGATATCCGGGGCGCCATGGCCGAAGATCTGGACAGCCTGTTCATCACCGGCGGGCTGGCCGCCGAAGAAACGCACACAGCGCCTGACGAGGATGCACAGCCCGACCCGGCCCGGCTGAAGGAATTTCTTGACAAGGCTCAGCTGTCGCCACAATTCGCGATGGGCCACCTGCGCTGACACATGATTTTCAAGGGATCAACACATGACTGACAGCGAAATCGGCACGATCTTTCTGGAAGACCTTACGGTGGGGCTGTCGCGCTCGCTGTCCAAGGTGATGGGGGATGCCGAAATCAACGCCTTTGCCGAGATCAGCGAAGACCGCAACCCATTGCATCTGGACGACGACTATGCCGCCGGCACCATGTTCAAGGGGCGCATTGCCCACGGGATGCTGTCATCTGCCCTGTTTTCGGCCATCATCGGCGAACGCCTTCCCGGCCACGGCACGATTTATCTCAGCCAGAACCTGCGCTTTACGGCACCTGTCAAACCGGGCGATCTGGTAACAGCGACCGTAACGGTAACCGAAATCAACCTTGCAAAGGCGCGCGTTGGCCTTGAATGTATCGCAACCGTGGGGGAAACCGTGGTCATCAAGGGCGACGCCCTGGTCCTGGCCCCGCGCCGCGGCTGAAGCTGAAAGAAGGGGGCCGTCATGCGGATCATTCGCGACTATCAGTTCGTCAGCCCGGAGGACCGGGGCGCCTCGGCCGCCATAGGAAATTTCGACGGCGTGCATCGCGGCCATCAGGCGGTAATAGATCTTGCCAGAAAGCAGGCGCAGGAACTGGGCGCGCCGCTTGGCATCGTCACATTCGAGCCGCACCCGCGCGAATATTTCACCCCCGACGCCCCGCCCTTTCGCCTGATGAACGCGCGAACACGCGCGAACCGGCTTGAAAAACTGGGCGTCGATAAGCTGTACGAGCTGAACTTCAATGCAACGCTGTCAAACCTGACGGCCAGGGAATTCGCCCGCGACGTGCTGTACAAGGGGCTGGGCCTGAAACATGTCGTCGTAGGCGAGGATTTCAATTTCGGCAAGGGCCGGCAAGGCAACGCGCAGATGCTGGCGGAAATGGGCAGCGATCTTGGCTTTGGTGTCACCATCGCCCCGCTGGTTGCCGACGCCAGGGGCGAATTTTCCTCGACCGCCATCCGCAAGGCCCTGTCCGAAGGCCGCCCCGAGGATGCCGCGCGCATGCTTGGCCACTGGCACCGGATCGACGGCACTGTCGTCAGCGGCGATCAGCGCGGCCGCGACCTGGGGTACCCCACCGCAAACCTGCTGATCGACGGGTTGCATCCGCCGAAATTCGGCATTTATGCGGTTTTTATCGATGTTCTGGAAGGCCCGTTCAAGGGCTCGTATCAGGGCGCCGCTTCGATCGGCTTTCGCCCGACCTTCGGCGGAGATTTCCCCAATCTGGAAACATATATCTTCGACTTTTCGGGCGATCTTTACGGCACCGAAATCTCGGTCGCGCTGGTGTCGTATCTGCGTGCAGAGGTGAAATTCGCCGATATCGAGGCGCTGAAACGCCAGATCGAGGACGATTGCCGCCGCTGTCGTGAAATCCTTGCAAATCCGCCCCAACCATGACCGGGCTGCGCAGGAAATTCTGGGAACGTTTCCCCCTTGAGGATCTCACCCCTGATGAATGGGAGGCCCTTTGCGACAATTGCGGCCGCTGCTGCCTGCGCAAGCTGGAAGATGCCGACACGGGCGAAGTCGAATACACCAATGTGGTCTGCCGCCTTTTCGATGCTGACAACTGCACCTGCGGGCAATATGCGCTGCGCAAGCAGCTGGTGCCCGACTGCGTGATCCTGACCCCGGAAAACCTTGAACGCATCGCCTACTGGATGCCCACCACATGCGCCTATCGCCTGCTGCACGAGGGCCAGCCCCTGTTCGACTGGCATCCACTGGTCTCGGGCCGCGCCGAATCCGTGCGTGAAGCCGGTATTTCCATGCATAACCGCGTGGTGCATGAATTCGAGGTCGAGGAAGAGGATCTCGAACACTATATCGTCGAGGAGTTGCGCTGAAATGTTCTTTGCGTCTGACAATGCGGGCCCCGTCCATCCGCGCGTGATGGAATCGCTGATCGCAGCCAACCAGGGCCATGCCGCGCCCTATGGTGACGACGAGATAACCACCCGTGTACGCGACCGTATCCGCGAGATCTTCGAGGCCCCCGAGGCGGCTGTCTATCTTGTCGGCACGGGCACCGCGGCCAATTCGTTGGCGCTGGCGCTGTTGGCCAAGCCGTGGGAGGCTATCTTTTGCCACCGGGAATCCCATATCCAGGAGGACGAATGCGGCGCGCCCGAATTCATGACCGGAGGCAGCAAGCTGTCGCTGCTTGATGGCCCCTCGGCACGCATCAGCCCGGAATCTCTGGCAACCACGTTGCAGGAAACCGCCGAAAAGGGCGTGCATGGCGTGCAGCGCGGCCCGCTGTCGATCACCCAGGTGACCGAACTGGGAACCGTCTATACGCTTGACGAGATCCGCACGCTGACCACGCTGGCAAGACAATATGACCTGCCCGTCCACATGGACGGCGCCCGCTTTGCCAATGCGCTGGTAGCGCTGGGTTGCACCCCGGCCGAGATGACCTGGAAATCGGGAATCGACATACTGTCCTTTGGCGGCACCAAGAACGGCCTGATGGGGGTTGAGGCGGTGGTGATCTTTGACCCAGCCAATGCCTGGGAATTCGAGCTGCGTCGCAAACGTGCCGCGCATCTGTTTTCGAAACATCGCTACCTGGCGGCCCAGATGGAGGCCTATCTTGAAGGCGACCTCTGGCTGGACCTCGCCCGCAAGGCCAATGACGCCGCCGCACGTCTGGAAAAGGGCATCTCTGCCCTGCCCGACGGCGCCATCAATCACCCGCGCCATGCCAACATGCTGTTTGCAAGCTGGCCACGCAACGGCCACCGCGTCGCCATCGACGCCGGCGCGCAATATTATTTCTGGCCGTTCGAGCAGTCTCTGGACGGCCCTGACGACGAAACCCTTCAGGCCACAGAAAAATCATAGATACCAATTTCAGGTTTAATCAGCGCAGAGCGCAGAAATACACTGCGAATATCATCATCTGTGCCACCTTGTCTTAACACATCAC
>JAUZRU010000167.1 GCA_030950185.1 Paracoccaceae bacterium
CGGGTTTCGGTGGTCTCGACCATCCGCAGCCAGCCCCCCATGATCGCCGACGAACTGCGGCGCCAGGCCGACAATTTCATCGAGCTGGACGAACTGAAAGAGGTCATCGGCCGCCCCCCGCGCCCCGACAATTTCGTGCGCGAAGATCGTACTGAGATGGCCGAGGACTGAAGACCGCTCTTTGGGAATTGTTCCAAGATCGACGGCCCCCAATACACGTTGGGGGCCGTTTTGCATGTGGCACGTGCTGATTGAGCTTTCCGGGTTGCAACTCTCGTAAAGACTTATTAACTTTTCCACAGGGTCAAACGGATTGAATACGAGGGAATTTCAAGATGAAGCTTGGTTTCATTGCGGCGGTCGCCGCTCTTTCATTGTCATTTCAACAGGCAAACGCCCAGATCGTACCCGGTCGTTTTCTTGGAAGCTGGCAGTCGGGCCGGGTAGCCTTGGACGACGGCACCTATTCCTGTCAGGCGGTGCAGTGCAGCGGCCAGTGCGGGCTTGGGAAATATTTCCTGCTGATCGCTTTGCCGGGAAAATCCTATGTCATCCCGTCCTTCAACAATGACTTTTTCGTTCCCCCCGGCACCGAAGCAACGCTGAAGATCGCTGGCAAGAAATACCGCCTTCGCAACCACGAAAAGAAACCCAGCAAGATTCTGACCCCTGTCGATGGCCGAACCCTGGTCGCAATCGTAAACGCGATCACCGCGCTCGAAAGAAAGAGCAAAAGCGCAAGATTCGAGGTTGCCGCCCCCAACGGGACAACCGAAAGTTTCTCTGTACGGGGTTTCCGGCGGGTGCTGGCCGATTTCAACGAGCAATGTGAAAGCGCAAAACGCGGCTATTGAACCGGCCAGCCCGGAAACGGCCGTTGTGATCTTTCCCCTGATCCGATTATAACACCGCTCGACGGGCCATCCGGCCCGTCTTGCACAGGGGAACCGGTCCATGCCCAAGCCCAGCCTTGCCTTGTATCTTGCCGCGCCGCGCGGTTTTTGTGCCGGCGTTGATCGTGCAATCAAGATCGTCGAGATGGCGCTGAAAAAATGGGGCGCACCCGTCTATGTGCGCCACGAGATCGTTCACAACAAATATGTCGTGGACAGCCTGCGCGAACAGGGTGCCATATTTGTCGAAGAGCTGGACGAATGCCCCGATGATCGCCCGGTCGTGTTTTCGGCCCATGGCGTGCCAAAATCGGTGCCCGCCGCCGCCGAGCGGCGCAACATGATCTGGGTGGATGCCACCTGCCCGCTTGTCAGCAAGGTGCATATCGAGGCCGAGCGTCACCATGCCAACGGCCTGCAGATGGTGATGATCGGCCATGCCGGCCACCCCGAAACCATCGGCACCATGGGCCAGCTGCCCGAGGGCGAGGTTCTGCTGGTGGAAACGCCCGAGGATGTTGCCCGCCTTGAACCACGCGACCCGGACAAGCTGGCCTTCATCACGCAGACCACGCTTTCGGTAGATGATGCCGCCGAAATCATCGCAGCGCTGAGGGCGCGCTTTCCAAACATCATCGGCCCGCACAAGGAAGACATCTGTTACGCCACCACAAACCGGCAGGCCGCCGTGCGCGAGGTGGCCCCGCATGTCGATGCCCTGCTTGTCATCGGCTCGCCCAACTCGTCAAACTCGCGCCGGCTGGTCGAGGTCGCCAGCAAGGCCGGATGCGACTATGCGCAGCTGGTGCCGCGCGCAAGCGACATCGACTGGCTGGCGCTTGAAGGGGTGCGGGCAGTGGGGATCACGGCCGGGGCTTCAGCGCCCGAGATCCTGATCCGCGAAGTCATCGACGCCTTCCGCGACCGTTTCGACGTGACTGAAAAGGTTGTGGAAACCGCAGTCGAGTCGGTCGAATTCAAGCTGCCCCGTGCCCTGCGCGAGGGGATCTGATGCCTCAACTGTTTGCCTATACCGATGGGGCCTGCTCGGGCAATCCGGGGCCGGGCGGCTGGGGGGTGCTGCTGCAGGCGCGCGAGGGCGACAAGATCCTGCGCGAACGCAGCCTTTGCGGCGGCGAGGCAAACACCACCAACAACCGGATGGAGCTGATGGCCGCAATCAGCGCGCTTGAGGCGCTGGAGCGGCCCTCGGAAATCACCATCGTCACCGACAGCGCCTATGTCAAAGGCGGGATCACAGGCTGGATGGACGGATGGAAGCGCAATGGCTGGAAGACCTCGGCGCGCAAGCCCGTCAAGAACGTGGATCTGTGGCAAAGGCTGGATGCCGCCCAGGCCCCCCACAAGGTGACCTGGAAATGGGTCAAGGGCCATGCCGGCCACCGGGAAAACGAGATCGCCGACGAGCTTGCCCGCAAGGGAATGGCCCCTTTCAAGCCCTCCTCCTGACACGGGCGCTCGATCCTGCATACGAAAAGCGCGCCCCGAGGGACGCGCTTTTTCAAACCCCTGTCGAAAGGGAAAGGGTCGTCAGGCGGCCTTGGCCTGGTTCTGACGCTCGCTTTCCTCGCGCGAAAGG
>JAUZRU010000017.1 GCA_030950185.1 Paracoccaceae bacterium
GGTGATCCAGGCGCTGATCATCCTGTTTACCGGCGCGCTGGACAACATGGTGCGTGACCCCGTGGAACGCCTGTTCCTGCGGATGAGAAAGGGGAAAGGCTGATGGAGTTTACCGATATCTTTCTTCAGCTGCTGCTGACCGCCGACATGACCATCCGCCTTTCGGCGGTGCTGACGCTGGCCTGCCTTGCGGGGCTTTTTTCCGAACGTGCCGGCATCTTTGATATCGGCCTGGAAGGCAAGATGCTGTTTTCGGCATTCCTGTCCGCAACAGTTGCCTATGAAAGTGGCAATGTCTGGCTGGGGGTTCTGGCCGGTATCGGCGGGTCGATGGTGTTTTCCCTCATCCACGGGCTGGCCTCGATCACATTCCGCGGTAATCAGCTGATCTCGGGGGTGGCGCTGAACTTTCTTGCATCGGGCCTGACCGTGGTCGTGGGCAATGCCTGGTATCATCAGGGCGGACGCACGCCCACGCTTTCGGGCGCGGCACGCTTTCACGAAATCACCCTGCCCTTTGCCGATCTTCTGCGCGATGTGCCGTTTCTCGGGCCGATCTATGCCGATGTCATTTCCGGGCACAAGCCGATCGTCTATATCGCCTTTGCCGCGGTGCCGCTGACCTGGTGGATCCTGTACCGCACCCGTTTCGGCCTGCGCCTGCGGGCCGTGGGCGAAAACCCCGAATCCGTTGACACGGCGGGCATTTCGGTTGTCAGGCTGCGTTTCACCGCGGTGATGATCGCGGGTGTGCTGTGCGGCATTGCCGGGGCTTATCTTTCGACATCGCAAGCCGCCGGTTTCGGCCGCGAGATGAGTGCGGGCCGCGGCTATATCGCATTGGCCGCGCTGATCTTTGCCAAGTGGCGCCCCTTCTACGCGCTGGGGGCAACGCTCTTGTTCGGCCTGCTGGGCGCAATCAGCAACCTGTATCCGAATATCAACGTATTCGGCCTTTTCGACATCCCCGTGCAGTTCACCCAGGCGCTGCCCTATATCCTGACCGTGGT
This sequence comes from Paracoccaceae bacterium, assembly GCA_030950185.1. Lineage (GTDB taxonomy): Bacteria > Pseudomonadota > Alphaproteobacteria > Rhodobacterales > Rhodobacteraceae > UBA5972. Next base: position 1,011 of record JAUZRU010000017.1, read on the forward strand.
CATCCTCGCGGGTTTTGTCGGCAAGGCCGTGCCCCCGCGCGCCGGGGGCGAGCCCTATGTCAAGGAACGATAATCCGGACTGACAACACAGAAAGAGGCCGGGAATCCCCGGATTCCGGGCCTCTTTTTGTCGCAGCCGACGCCCCTTTTACAAATACATTCGAATATAATATAGCATCGCCAGTATCGCCTCGCATGATCAGGCGACTCATGTTGGCCCAGCCCCGAAAACAGAGGCCGGACCAGTGTTTCGGCGCAACATGTCGCGTTGAAGCGAGACGGGTCACAGGCATGCCGGGCTCACTTTGTCAAAACCCTCAATCCCGGCCTCCTTCAAGGATCAGCCCCATGCAAAGCTATCTTCCCATCGCCGAAGTTTCGGTGAGCGTCTTTCTTTTACTCGGCCTTGGCACCACCGTCGGCATTCTTTCAGGCATGTTCGGTGTCGGCGGCGGCTTTATCCTGACACCGCTGCTGTTCATGATCGGCATTCCCCCTGGCGTGGCCGTGGGCACGCAAGGCAACCTGATCGTGGCATCTTCCTTTTCCGGCATGCTGGCCCATCTGAGGCGAAAGACCGTCGATTTCCGTATGGGTCTGGTGTTGCTGGCGGGCGGTCTGGTCGGGTCGGCTCTGGGTGTCAGGCTGTTTCATCTGCTGACAGCGCTTGGGCAGGTCGATCTGGTCATCAAGCTGGCCTATGTCCTGCTGCTAGGCATCATCGGCGCCCTCATGCTGGTCGAGGCGCTGGTGGCCCTGAAACGGCGCAACGCCAAGGGGGGAAAGGTGACCAAGCGCAAGCATCATTCATGGGTGCATGGCTGGCCGATCAAGATGCGTTTCCGCACCTCCAAGCTGTATATCAGCGCCATCCCGCCCTTTGGCATCGGTGTCATGGTGGGCATCCTGTCGGCGATCATGGGGGTCGGCGGCGGGTTCCTGATGCTGCCCGCGATGATCTATATCCTCGGCATGCCGACCAAGGTGGTGGTTGGCACCTCGCTGTTCCAGATCACCTTCATGTCTGCATTCACGACGGTTCTGCACGCCATCGAAAACCAGACCGTGGACATGGTGCTGGCATTCGTCCTGCTGATCGGAGGCGTGATCGGCGCACAGATCGGCACCCGCATCGGCGAAAAGATCAGGGCCGACACCCTGCGGATCCTTCTGGCGGCAATGGTTCTGTCCATCGCCATAAAGCTGGCCTTCGAACTGGTTCTGATGCCGTCAGAACTGTTCTCGATCGCGTATTGATCCCTCTGATCGGGGCGCCGGTCAGAATATGAAAAGCGGGAAGCGGGGCCTGAAAACCCTGCAACCCCCTCGGGAAACCGGGTTCAACGAATGTCACTTGGCGGAAAAATGGTGGTGTCGCTCCGATTTGCCGCAGATACCCCCTTTGCTTACTTATATGCAAAGGTTGTAATGCAATCGGACCTCAAGGAACACTGGATACCATGCAGATATATCTTCCCATTGCCGAGATTTCCGTAAATGCATTCCTGCTGCTGGGTCTGGGAGGGATGGTCGGGATACTCTCTGGCATGTTCGGCGTTGGCGGTGGTTTTCTGATGACGCCGCTTCTTTTCTTCATCGGCATTCCCCCGGCAGTGGCAGTTGCGACCGAGGCAAACCAGATCGTGGCATCATCGTTTTCGGGGGTTCTGGCCCATCTGCGCCGAAAGACGGTCGATCTCAAGATGGGGCTGGTCCTGTTGATCGGCGGCCTGATCGGGGCCGGAGTCGGCATCGAGATCTTTCGCGCCTTGCGGGAAATCGGGCAGGTCGATTTGCTGGTCAAGCTGACCTATGTGATTTTTCTGGGAATCATCGGCAGCCTGATGTTTATCGAGGGTCTGAATGCGTTGAAAAAATCGAAAACGCGGGCCGGAAAACCGGCGCCCCGCCGAGGCCACCTGTGGATCCATGGCTTGCCGTTCAAGCTCAAGTTCCGCACCTCGGGTCTGTATATCAGCGCGATCCCGCCGCTGGCGATTGGCGCCCTGGTGGGCATTCTGGCCGCCATCATGGGGGTCGGTGGCGGGTTTGTCATGGTGCCCGCGATGATCTATATCCTTGGCATGCCGACCAAGGTGGTCATCGGCACATCGCTGTTCCAGATCATCTTTGTCACGGCCTTCACCACATTGATGCATGCAACAACAAACTACACCGTGGACATGGCGCTCGCCGTACTGCTGTTGCTCGGCGGCGTCGTCGGCGCACAGATCGGCACCCGCATCGGCCTCAAGATGAAGGCCGAATCGCTGCGCCTTCTGCTTGCCACTCTCGTGCTGGGGGTCTGCGGAAAACTTGGGCTCGAACTTCTGATCGAACCCTCAGAACTGTTTATTCTTGGCGCCGGAGGCGAATGATGATCCGAATTCTTCTTGCACTTTTCCTGCTGGCAAGCCCTGCGCATGCCTCGGAAAAGGTCATTGCCGGGCTCAGCCAGAACCGCGTGGCGATCACCGCAAATTTCGACGGCACCGGCATCCTGATCTTTGGCGCGGTCAAACGCGAGGCTCCGCCGCCGACCACCGGACCGCTGGATGTCATCATCGCCGTGTCGGGCCCCGAGCGACCCGTCGTCGTGCGCAAGAAGGCCCGGGTACTGGGAATCTGGGTCAACAAGGAATCACGAACCGTTTCCAGCGCCCCCAGTTTTTACGCGATTGCATCGACCGGCCCCCTGCCCAAGATCCTCAGCAAATCCGAAGACCTGCGCTACAAGATCACCATTCCGCGGATGGTTGCCGAAAAGGCTGCCGCGGACGGTCTGTCAAATATTGACGAGTTCGCCTCGGCAGTCATTCGCATACGCCAGCACAACGGCCTGTACACCGAAAAGGGCGGCAAGGTGAATCTTGCCGACCAGACCCTGTTCGACACCCAGATCGCCCTGCCATCGGCACTGGTCGAAGGGGACTACAAGGCACGGGTATTCCTGCTGCGCGATGGGCGGGTCATCGACGACTTTTCCAAGACCATCGCCGTTCGCAAGGTCGGTATGGAACGCTGGATCTACAATCTTGCCCATGAAAGGCCGCTGATCTATGGCCTGCTGTCGCTGGCGATCGCCATTCTGGCGGGCTGGCTGGCGTCCACCATTTTCCGGCTTCTGAAACTCTCGTGACAGGGGCGCCTGGTTGTGCAACCTGGCGCTTGCAGGCCTAAAACGCCTGAAAGGTCATCGTCGTCAGCGAGCGATTGATTCCCGGAATGTCCAGCAGCTTGTCGTTGATGAACTTGCCGATATCCTGATCCTCGGGGATATACAGCTTGGCCAGAAGGTCGTATTCGCCGCTTGTCGAATACAGCTCGGACGCGATTTCGCGATTATAGATCTCATCGGCAACCTGGTAGGTCTTGCCCGGCGCGCACCGGATCTGGACGAAAACGCATTTCATGGTCTGAAAATCTCCTGCTTCGGCGATCACTGCATCGGGCAAACCATAAAAGCCCCCTGCGCGGGCGGCAAGGGAACTCTGACAACAACCGGTGTTGCCGGCATGCAAAACATGCTGCTGGATATGGTGAGCCCGACAGGATTCGAACCTGTGACCCACTGATTAAAAGTCAGTTGCTCTACCAACTGAGCTACGGGCCCACTCGCGAGAGGGTAGGTATAAGCCATGTCGATTTTGGTCAAGGGGCAATTCGGAAAAAGGACGGGAAAATTGCGAGAAAAGGGCGCGCGTCTGCAATCTGGCCAATCGAGGCCGGGCACGCTATATGCGGCACATGGAAAAGGATACGCAAAATGCCGGCCTGCGGTTTCGCAAGATGCACGGGCTGGGCAATGATTTCGTGATCATCGACGCGCGTGGCGGCAGCAACCCCGTCACCGAAGGGCTGGCGCGCGCGGTGGGCGACCGGCATCTTGGCGTCGGCTTTGACCAGCTGGCGGTGATCCTTGATTCCGACCGCGCGGCCGCCCGCCTTCAGTTCTGGAATTCAGATGGCTCGCTGTCGGCGGCCTGCGGCAACGCCACCCGCTGTATCGCCTCGCTGCTGCTGGAAGAACGGGGCACGAAATCGCTGACGCTGGAAACCGACCGCGGGCTGCTGGCCTGCGAGGATGCCGGCAACGGGCTGTATCGCGTCAACATGGGCGCGCCGCATCTCGACTGGCACGATATCCCCCTTTCGCACCAGGTGGATACGCTGCATCTGCCCATCGAGGGCAGCCCCGCGGCCACCGGCATGGGCAACCCGCACTGCACCTTTTTCGTCGAAGATGCCGAATCTGTCGCGCTCGATGAACTTGGGCCCCGTTATGAATGCCACCCGCTGTTTCCCGAACGCACAAATGTCGAATTCGTGCAGGTGCTGAACGATCACGAAATCCGCCTGCGTGTCTGGGAACGCGGCGCCGGTGTGACCATGGCCAGCGGTTCCTGTTCCTGCGCGGCGGTCGTGGCGGCGGCACGGCGCGGGCTGACCGGGCGCAAGGTGCTGGTGCATCTGGATGGTGGGCAGCTTGAAATCGACTGGCGCAGCGATGGCGTCTGGATGACCGGCCCCGTCGCGCGGGTGTTCGAGGGCGTGCTGGATGGCAGCCTGTTATCGGGCACAAAATGACCCGCCAAGCCCCCATCTTCGAAACCCTCGGTTGCCGGCTGAACGCCTATGAAACCGAGGCCATGCGCAAGCTGTCGCAGCAGGCGGGCGTAAGTGATACGGTTGTCGTCAACACCTGCGCCGTCACCAAAGAGGCGGTGCGCCAGGCCAAGCAGAAGATCCGCCGCCTGAAACGCGAGCATCCCGGCCGCAAGCTGGTCGTTACCGGCTGCGCCGCGCAGGTCAAGGCCGATGATTTCGCCGCCATGGCCGAGGTCGATCTGGTGATCGGCAATCATGAAAAGCTTGACCCCGCCAGTTGGGCGCGCGTAGCACATGGGCAAAACGACCGGGTTCAGGTCAGCGACATCATGGCGCGCAAGGCGGTCAACAGCCCGCTGATCGACGGGTTCGGCACCCGGGCGCGCGCCTATGTGCAGGTGCAGAACGGCTGTGACCACCGCTGCACGTTCTGCATCATTCCCTATGGAAGGGGCAATTCGCGTTCCGTCCCTGCCGCGACCGTGGTCGAGCAGGTGCGCCGGTTGCGCGACAAGGGCTTCAACGAGATCGTGCTGACCGGCGTTGACATGACCAGCTGGGGCGCCGATCTGGAAGGCGCGCCACGGCTGGGTGATCTGGTCATGGGCATCCTCGACGGCGTGCCCGACCTGCCGCGTCTGCGCATATCCTCGATCGATTCGATCGAGGCCGACCCGGCGCTGATCGAGGCCATCTGCCACCGCAACCGTCTGATGCCGCATTTGCACCTGTCGCTGCAGGCAGGTGACAACATGATCCTCAAACGCATGAAACGCCGCCACGCGCGCGAAGACGCCATTGCCTTTTGTGAAACCATCCGCGCCGCACGCCCGGAAATCACCTTTGGCGCCGATCTGATCGCGGGTTTCCCTACCGAAACCGACGAGATGTTCGAAAACTCGCTCAAGCTGGTAAAGGAATGCGGCCTGACCTGGCTGCATGTCTTCCCCTATTCGTCCCGCGAGGGCACGCCCGCCGCGCGGATGCCGCAGCTGGACAAGGCAACGATCAAGGCCCGCGCCGCGCGTCTGCGGGAGGCCGGCGAAGCCCGCGTCGCACAATATCTGAGGGCACAGATTGACAAAAGCGCGCCATTGCTGATGGAAACCCCCCGCATGGGGCGCACCCCCGGCTTTGCCCCCGTGTTTCTGGACAGCGATCAGCCCGTGGGCCAGATCATCACCGCGCAGATCACCGGTATGGATGGCAACCAGCTGGTCGGCACCACCTGAGACAACCATCTGCCCCGCACAATGGCCAGGGTGATTGCCGAGGCAGCATTTGCGCGCTACGCTGGAGCAGACCGAAAAGGAAACCACCATGCCTCTGCCCATCGCCCCACTGGCCTCGATCGCGCTGCGATATGGCGGTGTTGCGCTTGCCTCTTATGCGGTTGCGCGCAAGATCAGGCAATCAGCCACCCACCAGCCAACCGAGGATGCGCTGGACCGCGTGGACGACGGGCTTGCCGCGCACCGGCCCTGTGACCGGGCGGATGGCGGCGCGCAGGTCAATGCCTCGGGGCGCTGGCGGCGGATCTTTCGGGTGGGTAATAACGGGCCGGGCATTGAAATCGACGCAACCGTAATCGGGCGCGTCAGAATCCGCAGGGTGTGAATGATGAAACTGTTCTATTCTCCGACCTCTCCATTTGCGCGCAAGGCGCTGGTGCTGGCACGCGAAACCGGCCAGCTGGACGATCTCGAACTGATTGCGGCCGGCGGCAACCCGCTGGATCCGGGCACCATGCCGACGGCCCACAACCCGCTGGGCAAGATTCCGGCGCTGGTGTTGGATGATGGCAGCGCCCTTTTCGACAGCCGTGTGATCTGCCGCTACCTGGACGCACGCGCGGGCAACCGCCTTTACCCCCAGCCCCCGCGCCTGTGGCAATGCCTGACGCTGGAGGCCCTGGCCGACGGCATGGTCGATGCCGCAATCCTGATGGTTTACGAATCGCGCCTGCGGGATTCGCATTTGCAGATGGAAAGCTGGATCGAGGGACAATGGGCCAAGATCACCCGTGCGCTCGACGCGATTGAAGGCAGCTGGATCGAATATCTTGCCGGGCCGCTCTGCATGGGGCAGATCGCGCTTGGCTGTGCGCTGTCCTATATCGACTTCCGGCACAACTCTCGCAACTGGCGCAAGAACCACCCCCGCCTTGCCGATTGGGAACGCAATCTTGCCATGCGCGACAGCATGAAGGCGACAATGCCGGTCGAGTGAGCCCTCTCGTTTTCTGACAATCGCGCGAGCGTTGCCCGATCGACCTTGCAGACCGGCACCGGAACGGCGATCACTGCTGCATGTTTCATGCAAAGCTTTCCGTTTTCTCTCGTCGACTTGTCGTCCTGCCAGCGGCCCTGCTGGCAGGCGTCCTTTTCATCGCCCCGCCAGCTCAAGCCGGCGCTGTCCTGTTCACGCCCGCATGGAAATCTCTGGAATTCTTTCGCATCCCCGCAACCAAATACCGGATGAACGGAACCAGCGTGGAAATCACCGCGCGGCAAAGCTCGTCGGTCATCTATACCCCCCTGCCCGAGGCCGACTGGCCGGCACGGCGTGCCAGCTGGGACTGGGCCGTGGAAAGCTCCGTGCCGCCGACCGATCTTTCGGTCAAGGGCGGGGATGATCGGAACGCGGCGCTGTATTTCGTGTTTCTCGACCGCGAAACCGCTGGGCGCATCGGGCGCACCGCCAGCATCCGCAAGCTGCTGACCAGCCGTGCCGCGCGCATCCTGGTCTATACCTTTGGCGGGGATCGGCCCGCCGGCAGCCTGCTGCCCAACCCCTATCTGGGCGAACGCGGTGCGATCATCATCCGCCGGCCGGCCATGACGGGCGCATTTTCCGAAACCGTTGACCTGGCTGCCGATTTCCAGCGCGCCTTTGGCACCGCCCCACAGGCGCTGGTCGGCATCGCGCTTGCCGCCGATTCAGACAACACCGACAGCGAGGTCATCGCCAGCATTTCGAATCTGCGCCTCGATTAGGCGGGTTCATTGCTTGCCGAACCGCCTGCGCCACCATTGGCGCGGTGACACCCTGCGAAACGCCCTGTCGCCCAGAAAACCGACCAGCGCCCCGATCAGCACCTGCCAGATATCATGCGCATCCGCATAGATGCGCGATCCCCCTACAAAACCCGCCGTTGCCCAGACCACCGCCTTGACCGCCGGATTGCCCGCGATGCAGCGATGCGCCAGATTGCTGGCCCCGAACACGGCCGTCGCGGTATGGCCCGACGGCATGCCGCGATAGTTGCCGTTCGGGCGCCGGTTGATGGGCAATGTGCCAAGTGCGCTTTTGGATCCCTGCACGATGCTCCACTGCGCGACATAACGAACGAGGTAGTCGGCCGTTTCACCATTCATGACGGAACAGCCAAGCGCCAGCACCGGCAGTGCCACCTGATAGCGGTCGCCAAGGCGCTCGATCTGCTTGGGGGAAAGGACAAAGGTCAGCACCAGCCCGGCCAGAATCAGCCCGACCTTCCATTTCTGCGAAACCCTCATTCCGCGCCCTCCGGTCGCAGCTGGCGCATGGCCTCGGCCAGCGCGATGGCAGCGGCTACCGCCACATTCAGGCTGCGCCCGCCACCGGGCATGGGGATCCGCAGCCGGGCATCGGCGGCCTCGGCAACCTGGGGCGGCACCCCCGCACTTTCACGCCCCGTCAGGATGATGTCGCCCTGCCTGAACGAGAAATCCCAAAGCCCCGTCGCCCCGGCCGTCGTCAGCAACACCAGCCGATGCTGCGCACGCGCCTTGCGGAATGCCTCCCAGGAATCATGGCGGGTCATGTCGGCGATGTTGGCATAATCCATGGCACTGCGCCGCAAGGCCTTGACCGAAAGCGGGAAACCGCAAGGTTCGATGATGTCCAGTGGCAGGCCAAAGCACGCGCTGATGCGGATCATGGCGCCAAGGTTGGGGGCGATGTCGGGTTGGTAAGCCGCAAGTCCGATCATGTTTCCCTTTCTGCGTGCTGCGCCCGAATGTCCGCTGGACCTTGGCGTTTTCAGGTTGTAGTAACCCCAACGGAGCCTTCAGGGCAAATTCGGGGCTCAGGAATTCACTATTGGCCTGTTTTTCGGGCCGGGCAAAGGAGAGAATCTCGTGTCTCATGCAGAAGACAACGCAGGTACCCGCCGGGACTTCCTCTATGTAGCCACCGCGGCTACCGGGGCAGTTGCGACCGGCGCGGCGGTCTGGCCACTGGTCAACCAGATGAACCCCAGCGCGGACGTGCTGGCCTTGGCCTCGATCGAGGTCGATGTCGCGGATGTCGAGGTCGGCACGCAGCTGACCGTAAAATGGCGCGGCAAGCCGGTTTTCATCCGTCGGCGTACCGACAAGGAAATCGAGGAAGGCCGCGCGGTCAAGCTCGAGGATCTGGTGGACCCGAACGCGGAAAACGACAACAAGCCGGGCGCCAAGGCGCTGGACCAGAACCGTACGCTTGACGAAAAGGGCGAATGGCTGGTGATGATCGGTGTCTGCACCCATTTGGGCTGTGTGCCTCTTGGCGACAATTCGGGCGATTTCGACGGGTGGTTCTGCCCCTGTCACGGTTCGCACTATGATACTGCCGGGCGCATCCGCAAAGGGCCGGCGCCGCGCAACCTGCAGGTGCCAGTGGCCAAGTTCATCGACGACACCACCATCAAGCTCGGTTAAGGGAGAAACGAAATGGCCGGTATTCCACACGATCATTACGAGCCCAAGACCGGGTTCGAGAAATGGCTGCACGAGCGTCTGCCCATCGTGGCGCTTGCCTATGACACGCTGATGATCCCCACCCCCAAGAACCTGAACTGGATGTGGATCTGGGGCATCGTTCTGGCATTTGCGCTGGTGCTGCAAATCGCAACGGGCATCGTTCTGGCGATGCACTACACACCGCATGTCGATCTGGCCTTTGATTCCGTCGAAGGCATCATGCGCAACGTCAATGCGGGCTGGGCGCTGCGCTATGCGCATGCCAATGGCGCGTCGCTGTTCTTCTTTGCCGTTTACCTGCATATCTTCCGCGGGCTGTACTACGGTTCCTACAAATCGCCCCGCGAAATCACCTGGATCATCGGCATGATCATCTATCTGGTGATGATGGCAACGGGCTTCATGGGCTATGTCCTTCCCTGGGGCAACATGTCGTTCTGGGGCGCGACCGTGATCACCGGCCTGTTCGGGGCCATTCCCGGCATCGGTGACGTGCTGCAAACCTGGCTGCTTGGCGGGCCGGCGGTGGACAACGCCACGCTGAACCGTTTCTTCAGCCTGCATTACCTGCTGCCCTTCGTTCTGGCGGCACTGGTTGTCGTGCATATCTGGGCCTTCCACACCACCGGCAACAACAACCCCGCCGGGGTCGAGGTGCGCCGCGGTTCCAAGGAAGAGGCCCAGCGCGACACCCTGCCCTTCTGGCCCTATTTCGTGGTCAAGGACCTGTTCGCCCTTGGCGTGGTGCTGATCGGCTTTTTCACGCTGGTCTATTTCATGCCCAACTTCCTGGGCGAGCCGGTCAACTATGTCGAGGCCAACCCGCTGGCGACGCCTGCACATATCGTTCCCGAATGGTATTTCCTGCCGTTCTACGCAATCCTGCGCGCCTTCACCGCGGATGTCTGGGTGGTACAACTCGTCAATTTCATCACCGGGGGCATCGTGGATGCCAAGTTCTTTGGCGTGATCGCCATGTTCGGCGCCATCATCGTCATGCTGCTGGTGCCGTGGCTTGATACCTCGCGGGTGCGCTCGGGCAAGTATCGCCCCAGCTTCAAGTGGTGGTTCTGGATGCTGGCTCTGGACTTCATCGTGCTGATGTGGGCCGGTTCGCAGCCGCCGCAGGGCATGGTTCCGGCGATCTCGCTGATCGGGGCCACCTACTGGTTCGCCTATTTCCTGGTGATCCTGCCGCTGCTGGGCATCTTCGAAAAGCCCCTCCCGGTGCCTGCCACCATCGAGGAAGATTTCGACGCCCACTATCCGCCCAAGGACGCATCCGCGTCTGCGGCCGAATGATCTGAATGAGAGGACAGACGAGATGATCAGAAATACCATACTCGCAGCACTCGTTGCATTCGGCATGGGCGCAACCGGGGTTGCCGCAAATGAGGGTGGTCACGTTATTGACTATTCCTTCTCTTTCGAGGGGCCGTTCGGCACCTATGACAAGGCCCAGCTTCAACGCGGTCTTCAGGTGTTCACCGAGGTCTGTGCCGCCTGTCACGGCATCCGGCAGGTCTATTTCCGCAACCTCGGCGATCCGGGCGGCCTGGAACTGACACCCGAGCAGGTCAAGGCCTACGCCAAGGAAATCGAGGTCTATGACAAGGAGCTGGACGACACCCGCCCGGCCAAGCCTGCCGATCACTTCCCGGCCAACACCAGTGCCGGCGCCCCCGACCTCAGCCTGATGGCCAAGGCGCGTGCCGGTTTCCACGGCCCGATGGGTCTGGGGATCAACCAGCTCGTCAAGGGTATGGGCGGTGCTGAATACATCGCCTCGATCCTGACCGAGTTCACTGGAAAGACCAAGGAAGAAGCCGGTTCGACCTTTTACGAAAACAAGGCTTTCCCGTCCGGCTGGATGAAAATGCCGCCGCCGCTGGAAGATGGCCTGGTCGAATTCGCCGATGGCAGCCCGAATGACGTCAAAAGCATGGCGCAGGACGTTGCCGCCTTCCTGATGTGGACGGCTGAACCCAAGATGACCATCCGCAAGAAAACCGGCTTTGTGGTCATCTCGTTCCTGGTGCTGCTGACATCGCTTCTTTACCTGGCCAACAAGAAGCTGTGGGCAGGACCCAAGCGCAAGGGCTGAGTCGCCTGACATGATTGCAAAGGGGCGTGCCGGATCGGCGCGCCCCTTTTTCGTGGCAAGGGATCAGCCGAGATAGGCGCGCAATGCCGCGGGCGGATCCGCCAGCAACTCGGCCGTCGGCATCGGTGGGGTTACCCTGCCATCGCTGACCAGCGCGGTCTGATCGGCGATGCGTTCGGCATCGCGCGGGTCGTGGGTAACCATCAGCAGTGTCGCGCCGGTGCGCGCAAGCAGACGCGCGACAAGATCCAGCATCTCGGCCCGCAGAGCGGGGCCAAGGGCGGCAAAGGGTTCGTCCAGCAGCAGCAGGGGCTTGTCACGCAACAGCGCGCGCGCCAGCGCCACACGTTGACGTTGGCCACCGGATAATTGGGCAGGCATGCGGTCGCCCATACCCTCGAGCCCGACCTCTTGCAGGCTGCGTTCAACGGCCAGGTGCTGTTCGCGCGCCAACCGCAGGTCGGGGCGAATTCCCAGCCCGACATTCTGCAAGACACTCAGATGGGGAAAGAGGTTGTTTTCCTGAAACAACAAGCTGACCGGCCGCTTGCCCGGCGCAACGCCGCGCATGTCGCGCCCCTCGATCAGAAGGCGGCCCTCGTCGGGTTCGAAAAATCCGGCGATCAGCGACAGAAGCGTGGATTTCCCCCCCCCTGATGGCCCGATCAGGGCAAGGCGCGTCCCGCGTTTCACCGCCCAGTCTGCCGACAGGCTGAAATCGCCCTGCCGAATGGTCATCTTGTCCAGCTGCAGGATCATCCGGTGGCCCTTCCCCATCGGTCGAACGCGGCAAACAACGCAAGCGAGGACACTACAAGCAACAGCGCGGCACCGCTGGCGGCGGTCATCTGGTAAGACCCCATCAGACGGTAAAGGTAAAGGGGCAGGGTCGCGGCGTCGGGGTCGGCAAACAACGCGACCACGCCCAGATCACCCATCGACAACGCCGCCGCCAGCCCTGTGGCGAAACCAGCCGCCGGCCGGATGACAGGCCAGGTGACCAGACGGAAGCGCGCCCAGCCCCCCATGTCCAGACTGTCGGCCAGTGCGCCCTCGACCGATTGCACATGGCGCATCGCCGGCACCAGCGCGCGCAGGGCAAAGGGGAGGCTCATCACCGCGTTGACCAGCGCGGTCACGGCCAGCGCCACCGCTGCCGGATCGACGAAAGGATACAGCAGGATGAACAGCCCGGTACCGATCACCATGGGCGAGGCCGCAAGGCTCAGATGTCCGGCGCTTTCGATCCAGGGCGCCATCCGCCCCGCCCGGCGCCGCGCAACCGCCGCCCCCAGCGCCAGCGCCAGCGCCAGCGTCAACCCGGCGGACATCAGGGCCACGATGACCGAACGCATCAATGCGGCCAGTACGCCCGCATCCAGCAGGCCCAGCCCCATCACCCCGCGCAGGCCCACCATCGCCAGCGGCGCCAGCAGGAACAGCGACACCGCCCCCAGAATCGCAACATCGCCAGCCCGTGAAAGCGGATGCAGGCAATCCCAGCGCCGCACCGCCCGCCCGAGCCCCGGATCCTGCGCCGCATCACGGGCAAGGCGCCAGGCAAGAACAGCCGCGCCCAGCCCGATCGAAAACTGCATCAGGGCCAGCAACGCCGCGCGTCCCATGTCAAAGTCGAAACGGAATGCCTGATAGATCGCCAGCTCGATCGTGGTTGCCCTTGGCCCGCCACCCAGCGTCAGCGCAACGGCAAAACTGGTGACGCACAGCAGAAAGATGGTGGCGAATGCGCCAGGCAGAACCGCGCGCAGGATCGGGCGCTCGATCACGCGGTTGATGTCGCGACTGCTCATGCCCAGCTGGGCAGCCAGCAGGAAATGCTCGCCCGGCACGCGCTGCCAGCCCTGCAACAACAGCCGCGTTGCCAGCGGCAGGTTAAAGAAAACATGCGCCAGCACCACGCCGCGAAAGCCGTATATCGACAGCGGCGCCAGGCCGAAATGAACCAGCACCGCACTGATCAGCCCGCCACGGCCCCAGACCGCAAGCAACCCCAGAACGGCCACGATCACCGGCAGGATGAAGGGCGCCCCCAGCAGGGTAACAAGCAGGCCGCGCCCGCGAAATTGCCGCCGGGCAAGCGCGCGGGCAACCGGCACGGCAAGGGCGGTGCTGAGTGCGGCCGAGACCAGCGCCTGCGACAGAGTGAATTTCACCGCGGCCCAGTCGCCAGCCCCCAGGCGCATGGGGGATACGGCGGCCCAGGCGACAACCGCAACGGTTCCCAGCGAAAGCGCGGCCACCAGGGCAGCCGCGCCCAGACCGGCCACAAGGGCCGGGGTGATTACTGGCTCAGCGCGCTCTGCCATTCGGCCAGTGCTGCGTCACGCGCCGCTTGCGCAGCCTCGGGCGACATGATCAGCGCCTTGTCGGCCGGGATCGGCGCGGCAAAGCCCTTGGGCAGGCCATCCTTGAGCGCCACCGCCGGATACATCCAGTTGGTTGTGGGGATCAGCGACTGGAACTTTTCCGACATCATGAATTTCAGGAATTTGTCGGCCAGCGCGGGATGCGGCGCCGTGGCCATCTTGCCAGCGACCTCGATCTGCATGTAGTGCCCCTCGTCAAAGATCGCGGCGGCCTTGCTGTCGTCGTTCTCGGCAATCAGGTGATAGGCGGGCGATGTGGTATAGGACAGCACCATGTCGGCCTCGCCCTTGAGGAACATGCCATAGGCCTCGGACCAGCCCTTGGTCACGGTCAGGATATGGGGCGCCAGCCCCTTCCATATCTCGGGCGCCTTGTCGCCATAGGCCGCCTTGACCCACAGCAGCAGCCCCAGACCGGGGGTCGAGCTGCGGGGATCCTCGATCACGATCTTCAGGCTGTCGGGTGCCGCGGCCAGTTCGCGAAAACTGTGGGGAACCGTCTTGAGCCTGGTCTTGTCATAGACAAAGGCGAAATAGCCCCAGTCGAAAGGCAGGAACAGCGGATCGTTCCAGCCCCCCGGTACGGCCAGGTTTTTCGGCGTGATCCCGTGGGCTGCGAATAGCCCGCTTTTGGCAGCACGCGCGGTCAGGTTGGTATCCAGCCCCAGCACGACATCGGCCTTGGACCGCTTGCCCTCCAGTTGCACCCGCGCCAGCAGCGCCGCGCCATCGCCGGCGGTGGTGAATTTCAGGTCGCAATCGCAGATCGCCTCGAACGCCTTTTCGACCTTGGGCCCCGGCCCCCAGTCGGATGCGAAACTGTCATAGGTATAGACGTTGAGTACGGGTTTTTCCGCGGCCGTCGACGCCCCCGAAAGGGTAAGCGCCAGTCCCGCAGCCATCAGTGAGATTCGGATCATTTCCATCCTCCAATAAGCTACAGGCGCAGGTTGGGTAGAGGACGAAATGTCTTACCTTCCCTCCGCCGGTATTGTCCGGTTCAGGTTCAACGGGTCATGCGTGATGCAAATCTCAGCCCAAGACGGGCTCCCCGAGGTGGGGCCAGCATAGGCGCCGGGGAAAGCAGGTGCAAGGGGCCCCCTTGCCGGCACACAGGGTGATTGCATTCAGGGTTTCCCCACAGCGTTTTTGACCCCAGCGCCCGGCGGCAGCCCGCCCCGCCCCCAGGCGGGCGCTCAGGCGCCCCCCTCGGGACGGGCGCTGCCCTCAACTCGCGACGGACCCCGGCAAGAAGGGAAATGGAAACGACCCGGTGCAAACGAGAGTGCCCGAATGCGCAAGCCCTTGCCGGCACAGAATTCCTGTTTTCGGGAAATGACTTTGCTTTCCTTCCATGTTAACTTGCCCATGGACAGACGGAAACCAGTCAAACCAGTAACTAGTGGTGAACAGAAAATGAAACCTTCGAGAATCCCTGCAGCGCTGGCGCTTGGCATTGCTCTTGCGTTGTCAGGCCCGGCCTTGGCCCAGACTTTTCCTTCGCTGACCCAGACCTATGACACCCATCCGGTGATCGCGACGGTCGTTGACAGCTATCCCGTCTACTCGGCTGAATCGGGCGGAAAAAAACGTGTCTGCAAGAATGTCCGCGTACCGATCTACCGCAAACCGCCACCAGATCAGCAGGCAGGCAACGTGATCGCCGGCGCGATCATTGGCGGCACGCTGGGCCAGATTGTCACCGGCAACAAGAATGGCGCCACCGCCGGTGCCGTCATCGGGGGCATCGCCGGGGCGAACAAGAACCAGGAACGCATTGTCGGCTACAAGACGGTCAGACGCTGTCACACGACCAAGAAGAAGGGGGCCAAGCATCTGCTTTACTACGAGTCCCAGGTCAGGATCGACGGGCAGATCTATCGCATTCGCACCGGCAACAGCTTTGACCCGGGCGATCGCGTCAGGTTGTACATGCCCAACTGAGCTGCGTTGCCGCTGGTCCCCCATTCGGGGCAGTCGCATGTTTTTGTGTAACGATATCGGGGCCGGAAACCACCATTCCGGCCCCTTTCTCTGTGTGAAAGCGCCTTGGCAGGGTGTTTTCAGTCGGGCATAAAGCCCCAAAAGGAGGGGCCGCCCCATGTCGACCAACAGTTTTGGACGCCTGTTCACCGTGACCACCTGGGGTGAAAGCCACGGCCCCGCATTGGGGGCGGTTGTGGATGGCTGCCCGCCGGGTGTGCCGCTAGAGGCCGCGATGCTGCAACACTGGCTGGACCGGCGCAAACCAGGACAGAACAAGTTCACCACCCAGCGGCAGGAACCCGATCAGGTCGAAATCCTTTCCGGCGTGTTCGAGGGGCTGACCACCGGCATGCCGATTCAGCTGATGATCCGCAACACGGACCAGCGCAGCAAGGATTATTCGGAAATCGCCGAGAAATTCCGCCCCGGACATGCCGACATCACCTATTGGCAAAAATACGGTATCCGCGACTATCGCGGCGGCGGGCGGTCTTCGGCGCGTGAAACGGCGGCACGCGTGGCTGCGGGCGGGGTTGCGCGCGAGGCGCTCAAGACGCTGGTGCCCGATCTGAAGATCACCGGCTACATGGTGCAGATGGGCCCCCACAAGGCCGACCGCCGCCGCTTTGACATGGACGAGATCACCCGCAACCCTTTCTGGACGCCGGACGCCGACATTGCCGCGACATGGGAAGAATATCTTTCGCAGCTGCGCAAATCGGGCAATTCGGTCGGCGCCGTGGTCGAGGTGGTGGCCAGTGGCGTGCCCGCAGGCCTTGGCGCGCCGGTCTATGGCAAGCTGGATACCGACATCGCCACCGCGATGATGTCGATCAACGCGGTCAAGGGGGTCGAGATCGGCGCAGGCTTTGGCGCGGCCGCCCTCACCGGCGAAGCCAATGCCGACGAGATCTTCATGGGGCAAGACGGGCCTGAATATTCGTCAAACCATGCCGGCGGCATCCTTGGCGGCATTTCGACCGGGCAGGATGTCGTCTGCCGTTTCGCGGTCAAGCCGACCTCGTCGATCCTGAAACCGCGGCGCACCATCACCAAGGCGGGCGAAGAAACCGAGATCGTCACCAAGGGCCGCCACGACCCCTGCGTCGGCATCCGCGCCGTGCCCGTGGGCGAGGCCATGATGGCCTGCGTTCTGCTGGATCACATCCTGCTGCACCGCGGGCAGGTCGGGGAAAACCGGGGCAGGATCGGCTGAGGCCATCGGGCCTGGCCCCATGCGGCGTGCTGACCGGATCAGCGCCTTTGCCATTGCGCAAGGGGCGCGAATCCGCTTGATGTTGCGGCAACAGCCATCAAGGAACACCCATGAAAACAGTGATCACCATATGCGACACCTGCAAGCGCGACGACTGGGCCGCGCGCGGGATGGACAAGACCGACGGCGAACGCCTTGCCACCCTGATCGAGGCCGCAGCAGCAGACGAGCCGCTGCTCGAAACCCGCCGCCATTCCTGCCTCATGGGCTGCGAGCGCGCCTGCAATGTCGCCATCCAGGCCGCGGGAAAGCTGACCTATGTGCTTGGACGTTTCGAGGTTGACGAGGCCAGTGCCTCGGCGATCGTGGAATATGCCCGCAAACATGCCGAAAGCGACAGCGGACAGGTGCCCTTTCGCAGCTGGCCGCAAGGCGTCAAGGGCCATTTCGTGGCCCGTCTGCCGCAGCTGGGGGGCACCGATTGACCGGAAAGACGCCAGCCCTGCCCGCCCGCGACCACGGCGGGGGAATTGACGCGGCCATCCGCAGATATGGCGGGCGGCGCGGTGACTGGCTTGATCTTTCCACCGGTATCAACCCCCGCCCCTGGCCGGTTTCAGGGCTTGAACCGCAGGATTGGACGGCACTGCCCGACGAGGGGGCAACACAGGCGCTGAACGCTGCCGCGCGAAGCTTCTGGAACGTGCCCAAGGGGGCCGGGATCCTTGCCGCCCCGGGTGCAT
>JAUZRU010000018.1 GCA_030950185.1 Paracoccaceae bacterium
GGGCAATGGCGGTGGCGGTATCGCTGCCCCATTTGCGCACGGCCGAAAGGCCATTGCCGCTGCTGCCGCCCTCGACATTGCGGCTGGCGATCACCAGGTCGAGATCAGGGTCGGCCTGCATCATTTCCAGCATCTGCGCGAGGATGGTTTCGTCATGCTGCAAGTCACCGTCCATGACCGCCACGATCGGGGCGACACTGGACAGGATGCCCTCGATACAGGCGCCGGCAAGACCGCGCCGGCCGATCCTGTGGATCACGCGCACATTGGGCTTTTCGCGTGCTACGGCGCGCACCTCGCGGGCGGTGCCGTCGGGGCTGTCATCATCCACAAACACCACCTCCCAGCGATGCCCCTTCAGCGCCTTTTCAAGCAGACCCACAAGCGGACGCACATTGTCGCGTTCATTATAGGTCGGCACCACGATGGTCAGTTCGGGGGTCGTGCTGTGCTGGGGATCAGAAGCCAATTTTGGCACCACTCGTGATAGCTGCGGATATTTCCCTTTTCAGGGCCCTTTGCGGGATTGCCGGTTCCATTTCACCAAATGAACGGCGAAGGCAAGAAATTTCTGTCTGTATTGGCGGAAAGCAGCGTGTCAGCCACTGCCCAGATGATCCGCGACCAGCGCCATGAAGGCCTCGCCACGGGCCTCGAAATCGCGATACTGGTCGAAACTTGCGGCAGCCGGGGCCAGCAGCACGGTGTCGCCCGCCTCTGCCTCGGCCACGGCGCGGGCAAAGGCGCGGTCCATGGTTTCACAGATCTCGTGGGGCAGATCGCCAAGCTGGGCTGCGTAATCAGGCGCCGCCTCGCCGATCAGATAGGCCTTGCGCACGTTTTGCATCTGCTCGGAAATGCCGGCAATGCCGCCTTCCTTGCCCTGTCCACCCAGTATCCAGCGGATATTACCAAAAGCGGCCAGCGCGCGGGCGGCGGCGTCGGCATTGGTCGCCTTTGAATCATTGACGAAACGCACGCCATCGCGTTCGCCCAGGAACTGCGCCCGATGCGGCAGGCCGGGATAGGAGGCCAGGCTTTTCTCGATCAATCGCGGGGCCAGGCCAAGGCTGCGACAGACTGCATAGGCGGCGCAGGCGTTCTGGTGGTTGTGGGTGCCGGGCAGGCCCTGCATTTCGCGCAGGTCGATCGCCGCCATCTGCTTGCCGCGCCGCCATTCGGCCAGAAAGCCCTTGCGGGCAAATACCGTCCAGTCGGGGCCCTTGAGCTTGCGCGAGGTGGAGATGCGGATCACCGGGTCGCCACTGCCCGCGCCTTCGCGCAGCTGGCTGGCCAGAAAGCGGCCCTCGTCCTCGTCCACGCCGATGATGGCGCGTTCCGGGGCGCCCTCGACAAACAGGCGGCGCTTGGCTGCGAAATAGCCGCCGATGCCGCCGTGGCGATCAAGGTGGTCGGGCGACAGGTTCAGAAATACGGCAATGTCAGGGGCCAGCGCGCGGGCCAGTTCGGTCTGATAGCTGGACAGTTCCAGCACCACGACCTCGCCTTCCTGCGCGGGCTCGATATCCAGCACGCCGCGCCCGATATTGCCGGCCAGCTGGGTCGCACGCCCCTGTTCGCGCAGGATATGGTGGATCAGGGCCGAGGTGGTGGATTTTCCGTTCGAGCCGGTCACCGCCACAACCTTGGGCAGGGTTTCGAAATCGTCCCAATCGGTACTTGAAAACGAACGGAAGAACAGCCCGATATCGTTGTCCACCACAACCCCCGCCTCCCAGGCGGCGCGCACCACCGGGTGTGGCGCGGGGTATAGATGGGGAATGCCGGGCGAGACGATCAGCGCGGCGACATCGTCGAATGCGCGATCACGACGCAGATCGTGCAGAAGCAGGCCCTCGGCCTCGGCGCTGTCGCGGCTTTCGGCGTTGTCGTCCCAGCACAGGGCGATGGCGCCCCCGGCCTCCAGCGCGCGCGCCGCCGCCAGGCCGGAACGCCCCAGCCCCAGAACGGCAACCTTGTGGCCACGATATCCGCGTACGGGGATCATGGGCAGCGCACCCCTGCCTCATGCGCATCTCCGACCTTCACAAGCACAGCCCCCACAACGCCCCCTATCTGATCTTCAGCGTCGCCAGCCCCAAAAGCGCCAGCACCAGCGAAATGATCCAGAACCGTATCACGATCTGGCTTTCGGCCCAGCCGAGTTTTTCGAAATGGTGGTGGATCGGCGCCATCAGAAAGACGCGTTTGCCGGTCTTCTTGTAATACAGCACCTGGATGATGACGGACAGCGCCTCGACCACGAACAGCCCGCCGACAATCGCCAGAACGATCTCGTGCTTGGTGGCGACAGCGATGGCCCCAAGCGCGCCGCCCAGCGCAAGACTGCCCGTATCACCCATGAACACGGCCGCAGGCGGCGCGTTATACCAGAGAAAACCCAGCCCGCCCCCGATCAGCGCGGAACAAAAGACCAGCAGCTCGCCCGTGCCGGGCACATAATGGACCTCAAGATACTGTGAAAAGTCCACCCGCCCGACAGCATAGGCGATGATCCCCAGCGTGGCGGCCGCGATCATCACCGGCATGATCGCCAGCCCGTCAAGCCCGTCGGTCAGGTTCACCGCATTGGCCGAGCCCACAATCACCAGCATGACGAACGGAATATAGAAAAACCCCATGTTGATCAGGACGTTCTTGAAGAACGGCACCGCCAGCTGCCCCGACAGCGCATCCGGCTGCACCACCGTGGCCCAATAGCCCGCAATCCCGGCAACCACCAGCCCGATACCAAAGCGGATCCTGCTGGAAACCCCCTTGGTGTTGTTCTTGCTGACCTTGGCGTAATCATCGGCAAAGCCGACCAGGCCAAAGGCTATGGTCACGAACAGGACAAGCCAGATATAGGGGTTGTCGAGGCGCGCCCAGATCAGTGTGGAAACGATCAGCGCCCCCAGGATCAACACACCGCCCATGGTGGGGGTGCCCGCCTTTTCAAGGATATGGCTTTCCGGGCCGTCTGCTCGGATCGGCTGGCCATTGCCCTGCCGCCGCCGCAGCAGGTTGATCAGGGGCTGGCCAAACATGAACCCGAACAGCAACGCCGTGAAGAAAGCCCCGCCCGAACGCATGGTGATATAGCGAAACAGGTTGAAGACACCGCCTCCATCCGAGAAATCGCTGAGAAAATAGAGCATTGGCTTCCCTCTTGTTATTGCTCGTCCGCGCGATCCAGTTTCAGCACCGCCCGCGCCAGGATCGACGCCCTTGACCCCTTTGACCCCTTGACCATGACCACATCGCCCGCGTCAAGCAGGTGGTGCAGGCGCGCCGCCAGTTCTTCGGCGGATTCATGCCACTCGCCCCGCTTGTCGTATGGCAGGGCATCAATCAATTCGCGCATCAATGGCCCAGCCGCGTGGATCTTGTCCACCGCCGCAAGTGCTGGCAGATCGGCGATCCCGCGATGCATGGCCGGCGCGTCATCGCCCAGTTCCAGCATGTCCGTCAGCAGGGCGATGCGACGGCCCCGATCAACGCGTCCGACCCCATCGCAGGGGGTGCTTGCCGCAAGAACATCAAACGCGGCCGCCAGCGATGCCGGGTTGGCGTTATAGGATTCGTCGATCAGCTCGAGGCACAGCTCGTCAACCACCGGGTCAAGCCGCACCACATGGCGCTGCCCCCGCCCGGCCGGAGGTTGCCAGCGGGCCAGATCAAGCGCGGCAACGGCGACATCGCCACCCACCGCCTGCACCGCGGCCAGCGTTGCCAGCGCGTTCATGGCCAGATGCCCGCCGGGGGCACTTATCCTGAACAAAAGCGGGGAATCCCCAATCCGCGCCCTGACGGTCGTGACATTGCCTTTGCCAGCATGTTCGATCAGCCGGAAATCGGCCTCTTCATGGCTGCCGAAGGTGACGATATCCAGCCCGGCATCGCCCGCGGCATCGGCCAGCAGCCGGTATGTCGGGATGTCCCGGTTCAATATCGCGGTGGCACCAGGCGCCATGCCGTCAAAGATCTCGGCCTTGGCGCGGGCGACACCCTTGATACCGTCAAAAGCCGCCATATGGGCCTGTGCCACCGTGGTTATGATGGCAACATCGGGGCGGGAAAGCCTGCTCAGCGGGGTGATCTCGCCGGGGTGGTTCATGCCGATCTCGACCAGCGCGACATCGGTTTCCTGCGGCATCCGCGCCAGCGTCAGCGGCACGCCCCAATGGTTGTTGAGGCTCATATGGGCGGCATGGACACGGCCCTGCCCCGCCAATGCGCTGCGCAGCATTTCCTTGGTCGTCGTCTTGCCGGCGGAACCGGTAACCGCAATCACCCGCGCATTGGTGCGTTGCCGGGCAGCGCGACCGAGCGCTTCCAGCGCGGCCTGCACGTCATCCACGATCAACAGCGGTGCATCCGCCGGCACATCAAGGGGAACCTTCGAGACCAACGCCGCGGCCGCACCGGCGCGAAAGGCGGCCGAAACGAAATCATGCCCGTCACGCACATCTCGCAGCGCTATGAACAGATCGCCCGGCTGCAAATCGCGGCTGTCGATCGACACACCACTTGCCTGCCAGTCACCACGCGCCTTGCCGCCTGTCGCGGCCTGTGCCTCGGCCGATGTCCACAACATGCCTATGCCCCCAATCCGTCAAGCGCCGCGACAGCAACCGAGGCCTGTTCGGCATCGTTGAAGGGCAGGATATCATCGCCGATGATCTGCCCGGTTTCATGCCCCTTGCCCGCAACCAGCAGCGCGTCACCGGGCCCCAGCGCATCAACGCCCGTCAGAATGGCCGTGGCCCGGTCACCCACCTCGGTCGCATCACGGCAGCCCTGCATGACCTCGGCCCGGATAGCGGCCGGATCTTCGCTGCGCGGGTTGTCGTCGGTCACGATCGCCATGTCGGCGTGACGCGCGGCAGCTTGCCCCATCAATGGGCGCTTGGAGCGGTCGCGATCGCCGCCTGCGCCGAACACGACGATGATGCGGCCCATCACATGCGGGCGCAGGGCCTGAAGGGCCGTTGCCAGCGCGTCGGGCGTATGCGCGTAATCGACAAACACCGCGGCCCCGTTGCGGCGCGTGGCGGCAAGTTCCATCCGGCCGCGCACGGTCTGCAACCCTTCAAGCGCGCCAAAGACCTGCGCCGCATCGCCCCCCGAGGCGATCGCCAGCCCCGCCGCCAGCAGCACATTGCCGGCCTGAAACCCGCCGATCAGCGACAGCCGTGTCATATGCACCTGCCCCTGCCAGGAAAAGCGCAGATCCTGCCCCGTCGCGTCAAAGCGCATGCCAAGGATGCGCAGATCCGCGCCCTGCCCTTGCCCGACCCTCAGGATATCCTGCCCCCGCTTGCGCGCAAGCGCGCAGATGTCGCCACCCCTTGGGTCGTCAATATTCACGACCGCCGTGCCGCCCACGGGCAGAACGCGCGTGAAAAGCGCCGACTTGGCGCGGAAATAATCCTGGAAATCGGTGTGATAATCCAGATGATCCTGCGTGAAATTGGTAAACCCTGCCGCCCGCAGCCGCACCCCGTCAAGGCGATGCTGGGCCAGGCCGTGGCTGGAGGCCTCCATCGCGGCATGGGTCACCCCCTCATCGGCCAGATCGCGCAGCAAGGCATGCAGGGTGATCGGCTCGGGCGTGGTATGGCCCAGCGGCGCGCTGACGGCACCTTCGACGCCGGTCGTGCCGAAATTGACGGCGCGCAGGCCAGCGGCCTCCCATATCTGGCGCGTAAAGCTGGCAACCGAGGTCTTTCCGTTGGTGCCGGTGACGGCAACCATGACCTCGGGCTGGGCGGAAAACCAGGCGGCAGCGGCAAGCGCCAGATCGCGGCGGGGATTGTCAGAGATGACCAGTGCGACATCATGGGCCTTCAGCGCATCTTGCGCAATGCGCGCGCCCGCCTTGTCGGTCAGGATGGCTGCCGCATCCATGCGCAGCGCATAGCTGATAAACTCGGCCCCATGGCGGTTGACGCCGGGAAGGGCTGCAAACAGGTGGCCGGGCTTGACATCGCGGCTGTCTACCGACAGGCCGGAAATCAGGGGATCCGCGCCCCCGTTTGCCACAAGGCCCAGCGCTGCAAGCTGTTTCATCTGCGCCGGGGCGTTGGCCATGGTCCAGCCTTTTTGTTGAGGGACGATCAGTAACTGGACAGCGTGTAATTCATCCCCGCGCCGGGATCAATCTTTGGCCGCAGGCCCAGCAGGGGGGCAACGCGGCGAATGATCTCGGCGGCAACCGGCACCGCCGTCCATCCGGCAGTGCGCCGCGGCTTGGGACCCGAAGACTCGACCGGCTCGTCCAGCGTGACCACCAGCACATATTTCGGGTCGGATGCGGGAAAGAACGATGCAAAGGTCGAAATGACCCTGTCCTTGTAATAGGTGCCATCAGGCTTGGGCTTGTTGGCGGTGCCGGTCTTGCCGGCGACCTCGTAGCCGGGAACCTCGGCAAGCGTCGCGGTGCCACGCGTGACCACCTGGCGCAGGATCCGGCGCAGGGTCGCCGAGGTTTCGGGCGAAATGACCCTTTCGCCGCGGTGCCCGGTCCCGTCCTCGCGCGCAACAAGGCTCGGCCGCACGCGCACCCCGCCATTGACAAGGCTTGCATAGGCAGCGGCGAGATGCACCGGGGTCACGGCAATGCCATGCCCGTAGGAAACCGTCATCGTTGCCAGATCAGTCCATTTCCCTGGCACCAGAGGGCGGGCCTTGCGGGCCTCGGGCAGCTCTATTCCCGAGGGATCCAGCAGCCCAAGGGTTTTGAGAAAGGCCTTCTGCGCATCGCTGCCAAGCTCCAGCGCCAGATTGGCCGCACCGACATTCGAGCTCTTGACGACAACGTCTGTCAGGCTCATGCGCGCTGGCATGTAATGGCTGTCCTTGATGGTGAACCCGTCTTTCCTGATCGGCCCCTTGGTATCGACCACGGTATCAGGCCCGGCAATGCGCTTGTCGATGACGGCCGCGGCCGTGAAAGCCTTGAAGGTGGAACCCAGCTCGTACACACCCTGGGCCGCACGGTTGAAGACCGGCTGATCCTCGGGTCTGCCCTTCGGGTTGATTGCCGGCCTGTCATTGGGGTCGAAATCGGGCAAGGATACCAGCGCCAGGATTTCACCGTCATCGACATTCATCAGAACCGCGGCGGCGCCCTTTGCGCGCATCAGCTTCATGCCGCCGGCAAGCACACGTCGGGTTGCCGCCTGCACTGGAAGATCAAGCGACAACTGCAGCGGGCGCCCTTGGCGGGCAGGGTCACGCAGCTGTGAATCAAACCAGTATTCCACCCCTGCACGACCAACGATTTCGGCCGATTGCACACCTTCGCGGCCAAAGCCGGCCCCGCCAAGAACATGGGCCGCGAGGCGGCCATTGGGGTAAAGCCGCATTTCGCGCGGGGCAAGGGCCAGCCCCGGATCGCCGATGTCATGCACACGCTGCTGCTGTTCCGGGGAAAGCTTGCGACGCAGCCAGATGAATTTGCGCTTGGAATTGAACTTGCGCAGCAGATCCGCCGCGTTCATGTCGGGGAATATGCTGGCCAGCTGCCGGGCCGCAGCCGCCTTGTCGAACATCCGGTCGGGCTGGGCATAAAGCGCGTTGGTCACCAGGTTTGTCGCCAGAATCATCCCGTTGCGATCAACGATATCGGCGCGCTGCGTCACAAGCGGCGAGCCAGCCAGCTCGGCATGAGGTTCCTGTGGTTTGACGGATGCCAGAACCCCCATCCGCACGGCCACGACAACAAAGGCCAGCAGATAGAGGCCAGCGATCAGCAACAACCTGCGCTCGGCCTGAAAGCGGTCGCGCTCGGACAGTTCGGCATTGCGCTTGCGCAGGTTTTCCGCCTCGATCAGATCCGGATCTTCGCCTTTTTCGCGCGCAGAAATGATCCGCGCCAACGGCCTGAGGGGCACCCGCTTCATTTCGTCTGCTCCTGCTGGGGCTGGGGCGTCTGGGCCGACAGATCGATCGGGTTCTTCAGCTCGGGACCAGTATCGCGAGGAAATGCTACAAGCCCGACATCACCGAAATTACCCGCGGAAAGCGGCACCAGACCCAGCGAGTCATAATTCAGATCCACCAGCTCGCGCAGCCGCTCGGGACGGTTGAGATAGGCCCATTCGGCGCGCAGCACGCCCAGCTTTTCGCGGTTTCTTCCGATTTCGGCCTGCAATGCCTCGACCCGCTTCAGTGCCTGCTGGGTCGCGTAGTTCTCGTTATAGGCCCAGTATGCCAGGCCGATCACGGCCATTGCCGAAAGGGTATACATCAACAGACGCATCACGAAACCTCCTGCAAGGCGATACGGGGAAGGCCCAGCGCAAGTGGGTCAACTGGCCCCGCCGGGCCATCAAGACGCCGAGCTGCGCG
This sequence comes from Paracoccaceae bacterium, assembly GCA_030950185.1. Taxonomy (GTDB): domain Bacteria; phylum Pseudomonadota; class Alphaproteobacteria; order Rhodobacterales; family Rhodobacteraceae; genus UBA5972. Next base: position 8,356 of record JAUZRU010000018.1, read on the forward strand.
CAAACGGGCCGAACGCGCGCGCGGGTTGGCCGCGATCTCGGCCTCATTGGCAACGACCGGCTTGCGCAGCAGCTTTTCGAAACGCGCCGGTTCGGTTTCCTGCACCGGCGCAAAGCGGTTGCCTTTCGGCCCCTCGCCTGTGCGCAGCTGGAAAAACCGTTTCACGATCCGGTCTTCCAGCGAATGAAACGTCACGACCGCCAGCACCCCGCCCGGGCGCAGGGCGCGCTCGGCCGCTTCCAGCCCGCGCACCAGCTGGCCCAGCTCGTCATTCACGGCGATGCGCAGGGCCTGAAAGCTGCGGGTTGCCGGATGCACCTGCCCCGGCCTGGGGCGCGGCAGGCAGGACTGGATGATTTCGGCAAGCCGCGTGGTTGTGGTGATGGGATCCTGGCGACGGGCCTCGACAATCCGGCGCGCTATCCGGCGCGAGGCCCGTTCCTCGCCATATTGATACAGGATGTCGGCCAGCGTCCTTTCGTCGGCCCGGTTGACGATATCGGCGGCCGAGGGGCCGGACTGGCTCATCCGCATGTCAAGCGGGCCCTCCTTCATGAAGGAAAAGCCGCGCTCGGGCTGGTCAATCTGCATCGATGAAACCCCGATATCCAGAACCACCCCGTCAAGCGGCAACGCATCATGCGCCTGGGCCAGCTGGTCAAGCCGGGCGAATTCCCCCTGGACCAGAACCAGCCGGTCACCATAATCGCCGGCCCATGCACGGGCGCGCGCAAACACCTCGGGGTCGCGATCGACGGCCAGCACCCTGTCGGCACCAGCATCCAGCAATGCGCGCGTATAGCCACCCGCACCAAAGGTGCCATCCAGCCAGACGCCCGTGACAGGGGTAATTGCCTTGAGAATGGGATCAAGAAGAACGGGAACATGCGGGGGGGTGTCGGACGTGTTCTCGACCTTTGATGCCATGGCCTAGCCCTCCGGCGCGCGATCCGGTGCCCCTTCAAGCAGCACCAGCGGATCGAAATCCTCGTCGAATTCGTCGAACATGGCGTCGAACTTGGCGGCTTCGGCCTCGTAGGTCGCCGGCTCCCAGATCTGGAAGGTGTCGCCAGAGGCGATAAAGAAAGCCTCGTTCGTGATCCCCACCTTTTCGCGCAGCTTGGGCGACAGTACCAGACGGCCGGTTTCATCGACCTGGGTATGCACGGCCTGACCGGAAAACATCCGTTCCAAAAGGCGGCGTTCGCGCGAGCCACGCGGCAGGCGGGCGATCTTTTCGTCAACCTCGTTCATGGCCTCCATGGAATAGCCTTCCAGGAACTTTCGGTGCTTGTTGCCATAGACGATGACCAGGCTGGGGTTTTCACCTTCGACCCACTCGGGATCGTTTTCTTCCAGCACACGACGAAAGGCCGCAGGGATCGAAACCCTGCCCTTGGCATCCACCTTGTGGATGCTTTCGCCTCTGAATCTGCGTGCCACCGGCCTGCCCAACTCCTTTGTTTCGGGGTCCTTATGAACGGGAAACGGCGGATCAAGCTGCTGCCAGTGCTTGATCCGCCGCCCTCGTCCCGTCTTCGGACCGGTCCGGCTGCGTTGCCACCTGGGGGGGTGTCTGCTCGCTTACGCGCCGGATCTTCTTGGTGATGAAAAGCGGGTGCCTGTATGAAACCTGACTTTGGTATTTCGGGTCTTGTTGCCCTAGTCTGCCCCGTTCCTCATCGTGGTATCAGGGATACTATGGGAAAATATGGAAATCAAGCACCACGATATGGGAAATCATGGATTCCATCATCAATCACGACCCCTCGAACCCGCGATAATCGGCACAATACGCATGATTATCGCCCACCTAGTAGCTGCACGCGGATAAATCCCCAGATGTTGTGGCAGGCCGGCTGACCTAAAAAATCCAGCCGGTGGCACGGCTGGATCAGCAAGCAACAGGAACACATCGGGAACATATCGCCCGACGACCATGATTTCCCATGAAATGACTGATTCGATTACCCGAATCACCTGCCCATCACCCCGCCCCAAGGGTGATTTCCGATGGCTTTCCCTCAGCGCCCACCGCGGGCCATGAAGGCCAGGCGCTCGAACAGATGCACATCCTGCTCGTTCTTGAGCAACGCGCCATGCAGCTTGGGAAGCGCATCCTTGCCCTTGCGCTTCAGGTCCTCGGGATCAAGGTCCTCGACCAGCAGCAGTTTGAGCCAGTCCAGCACCTCGGAAGTCGAGGGTTTCTTTTTCAGCCCCGGCGTTTCGCGGATCTCGAAGAACTGGGTCAGCGCCTCGGTCACCAGCTGGGGCTTGATGCCGGGATGGTGCACCTCGATGATCTGGCGCAGGGTCTCGGCATCGGGGAACTTGATATAGTGAAAGAAACAGCGCCGCAGAAAGGCGTCGGGCAATTCCTTTTCGTTGTTTGAGGTGATGATGACGATGGGCCGATGGCGCGCGCGGATGGTTTCGCCGGTCTCGTAGACATAGAATTCCATCCGGTCGAGTTCCTGCAGCAGGTCGTTGGGAAACTCGATATCGGCCTTGTCGATCTCGTCGATCAACAGCACGACCTTCTGCTCGGCCTCGAAAGCCTCCCACAGCTTGCCCTTGCGGATATAGTTGCGCACATCGTTGACGCGCGCGTCCCCCAGCTGGCTGTCGCGCAGGCGGCTGACCGCATCATATTCATACAGCCCCTGCTGCGCCTTGGTGGTGGACTTGACGTTCCATTCGATGATGGGCAGATCCAGACTCGCGGCGACCTGGCGGGCCAGTTCGGTCTTGCCGGTGCCCGGCTCACCTTTCACCAATAAGGGCCTTTCAAGGGTTATTGATGCGTTTACGGCAACAGTGAGATCATCTGTTGCAACATAACTGTCCGTGCCTGAAAATTTCATAATGCCTGCAAGCCTCTGGCGATTAGTGCTGCGCGCGAGTTTATCACCTGATCACAAAGCTTCAAGCCGTGCATTTCGCGGGGTGACAAAGCCTGCGACATTCTGTAATCGGTGCGCGAGCGGCCCTGTTTTTCGGACCGAGACCAGGTCCCTGCGTCACAGATTTGTATTCCTTGGGAGGATCAAGTGAAAGTGGATACCGTACTCGACAAGGACTATACCCCCAGCGAAGACGAACCCTTCATGAACGAGCGCCAGTTGGCCTATTTCAAGCGCAAGCTTCTGGACTGGAAGAACAGCATCCTCGAAGGAAACCGCGACACCATCGAAGAGATGCAAAAGGGCACACGCAACATCCCCGACATTGCCGACCGCGCCAGCGAGGAAACCGACCGCGCGCTGGAACTGCGCACTCGCGACCGCCAGCGCAAGCTGATCGCCAAGATCGATGCGGCGCTGCGCCGGATCGAGGAAGGCACCTACGGCTACTGCGAGGAAACCGGCGAGCCGATCTCGCTAAAGCGTCTGGAAGCGCGCCCCATCGCAACGCTCAGCCTGGAAGCACAGGAACGCCACGAGCGCAACGAACGCGTTCACCGTGACGACTGATGCCGACAAGGCAGGCGAAACTTTCAGGCACCGGGGTGGCGACGCTCCGGTGTTTTGGCATCTGACGGACAGAACATGGCACTGAAGGGCAAGAGCATCACCATTCTGGGGGCCGGCATAGGCGGGCTGACCGCGGCCATTGCGCTGGCCCGACGCGGGGCGCGGGTCACGGTGATGGACCAGGCGCCCGAACTGACCGAAGTCGGCGCCGGGCTGCAGATCACCCCGAACGGAACAGCGGTGCTGGCCGCCCTTGGCCTGGCCGAGCGTGTTACCAGTATCGGCGTCCCCCTGGAGGCGGTCGAACTGCGCGACTATCGCGGCGGGCAGCTGGTGACCCGCCTTGACATGCGCGAGGCCCGGCACGGAAACGACAACCCCTATCTGCTGCTGCATCGCGCCGATCTGGTTGACATGCTGGCACATGCCGCCCTGCGGCACGGGGTAACGCTGCTGTTCGGGAAAAAGGTAACCGGTGTTGCCATAGGCTTTGACCAGGCGAACCTTCCGCTTGAAGACGGCAGCCAGCGCAACTGCCGCATCCTGATCGGGGCGGACGGGATCCATTCGGTCACCCGTCAGGCCATGAACGGCCCGCGCGAGCCCGACTTCACCGGGCAGGTCGCCTGGCGCGCAACGGTCGAGGCGCGCTATGTGCCGATTCACGACATGCCAAAGGTTGCGACGGTCTATATGGGGCCGGGGCGCCACCTGGTCATCTACCCACTGCGCGATGGCAGGCTGATCAATATCGTTGCCGTCGAAGAGCGCAAGAAATGGGTGGCCGAAGGGTGGAACCACCATGACGATCCGGCCAATCTGCGCCGAGCGTTCTCGTCTTTCCCGCCCTATGTGCGCCGCCTGCTTTCCCTGTGCGAAAATGTCTATCTCTGGGGGCTGTTTTCACACCCCGTGGCCGAAAACTGGTATCAGGGTGGGGCCGCCATCCTTGGCGATGCGGCACATCCCACCCTGCCCTTTCTGGCTCAGGGTGCCAACATGGCCCTCGAGGACGCCTGGGTTCTGGCCGAGGAAATGGATCGCCATGACCAGTTGCAGGACGGTTTTGCCGCCTATCAGAAACGCCGGCAAAATCGCGTGCGCAAGATCGTCAGGGGCGCGGCCGACAATACCCGCGTCTATCACATGGCCTCGGCACCGCTGCGCACCGCGCTGCATGCAGGGATGCGCCTGACGTCACGCGCAGCCCCGGGCATGTTGCTTGGGCGCTATGACTGGCTGTACGGCCATGACGTGACCCGCGAAGATTGATCCATACGGCAAGACAAAAATAAAACGGCAGCGCGAGGGAGGGCGCGCTGCCGTTTCGATTTCGGAAACCCGAGGGAGGGGCGGGCTTCCGACAGGGAGGTAAACAATGAATTCGTTCAATCAGTGATGGGCCGAGCCAATCGCTGCCTCAAGTGCAATGCGATCGATCTGACCGCGGGAAACACCCAGATCGGCGAGGCCCTCTTCGGTCAGCGCCATCAGCTGGCGGCGCGTGGCGCGATAGTCACGCTTGATCGCGACCGCACGCATTGCGGATTTCAGGGCGGAAAAGGCCGGGGCAAGAACGCCGGTCTGCGGAGTGGTGGTGGTCAGCGCGAATGCCATTTTGAGCCTCACTGGGGTTGAGCGTGTTTCGATGTATCTTCTGCGCTGCTATTTAGTCCGATGCTGCAACTGCACAATCCCGAGTTTCCTCAAACCCGCTATGCATTTTCTGCATGGGGCCGAAAACCTTGCCCCGCGCATGTTTCCCGGTCACTTCGTCACGGCCCCCTTGCCCTTTGCAGCGGGATGCACAATCTATGCAACACGCCCCAACGGGGCGAAGCAAACAAAGGGGACCGAACAACATGACCGTTTCACGCGAAGCCGTGCTTGAGAAACTGAAAACCGTTGCCATGCCCGATGGCGGCGATCCGGTCTCGGCCGATATCGTGCGCGCCCTGACAATCGAGGGTGACAAGGTCAGCTTTGTTCTGGAAGTCGCCCCCGAGCTGGCGCCAAAAATGAACACGGTGGTCGAGGCCGCCCGAAAGGCAGTCGAGGGGCTAGAGGGCGTCGCCACCGTTTCGGCCATCCTGACAGCCCATGTCGCCGACCCGAAGGCAGCACCGCCCCCGCCGGATCTACAGCTGGGCAGCCACCCGAAACCGCAAAAGGGCCCTGTCCCCATCAAGGGCGTTGACCGCATCCTGGCCATTGCCTCGGGCAAGGGCGGGGTCGGCAAATCGACTGTCTCCAGCAATCTGGCGGTCGCGCTGGCAATGGCGGGTCGCCGGGTCGGGCTGCTTGATGCCGATATCTACGGCCCCAGCCAGCCACGCATGCTGGGCAAGAACGAACGCCCCAAATCGCCCGATGGCGAAACCATCATCCCGTTGAAGGCCCATGGTGTCACCTTCATGTCGATGGGGCTGATGCTTCAGGATGACGAGGCGGTGATCTGGCGCGGCCCGATGCTGATCGGCACGCTGCAGCAGATGCTGACGCAGGTGCAGTGGGGCGAGCTTGACGTCCTGCTGGTCGATCTGCCGCCGGGCACGGGCGATGTGCAGCTGACGCTGGCGCAGAAAACCATCGTCAACGGCGCGGTGATCGTCTCGACCCCGCAGGATGTCGCATTGCTGGACGCCAAAAAGGCCATCTCGATGTTTCGCAAGACCAACACGCCGGTCGTGGGCATGATCGAAAACATGTCCATGTATATCTGCCCGAAATGCGGCAACGAGGATCACATCTTTGGCCATGGCGGCGCCCGCGACGAAGCCGGCAAGCTGGGCATCCCCTTCCTGGGTGAAATTCCCCTGGATGTCAGTGTGCGGCTGGCCTCGGATGCGGGCGAACCGATCGTGACACAGGACGGGCCGGTTTCCGAGGCTTACCACAAGATCGCCCGCGATCTGGTCGAAAAGGGCATGGCCTGACGGCCTACACCCCCAGGCGCGCCGACGACATGGCGGCCATATCCAGCCCTTCGTCGATGATATCGGCGGGGGGCTGTTTGCCTTGGGCAAGTGCCGCGGCCAGCCGCGCCATTGCCGGCGCGGTCTGAATGCCATAGCCCCCCTGCCCCGCCAGCCAGAAGAACCCTTCGGCACGGGCCGAAAATCCGACCACGGGCACCTTGTCGCCAACAAAGCTGCGCAAGCCTGCCCAGCTGTTTTCGACCCTGCGCACCGACAGGTCAAAGGCACGCTCGATCTTGTCCACGCAGATGGCGATATCAAGCTCTTCGGGCTGGACATCGCAAGGTGGCGTAGGGGTTTCGTCGGCCGGGGATATCAGCAGACGGCCCGACTCCGGCTTGAGATAGAATTTCTCGTCAACGTCCACGGTCAGCGGCAGATGATCGGTTTCAACATCTTCGGGCGCGGCAATGATGACTGCGGTGCGGCGCTTGGGCACAAGTCCGATCTCGCCGGCGCCTGCCAGCGCCCCAACCTCATCTGCCCAGGCACCCGCGGCGTTGATGACCACCGGGGCCGCATATTCCCTGCCGCCGGCATTGACCCGCCACAGCCCCGCATCACGCCGCAGGTCGCTTGCCCCCGCACCGGCCACCAGCCGCCCCCCTTCGGCGCGAAACCGCCTGAGATACCCCTGCAACAGCGCATCGACATCAATATCGTGCCCGCCCGCATCCAGCATTCCCGCCACGGCATATCCGTCGCGCAGCAGCGGCTGGCGCGCGTAAACTTCATGCACTTCAAGACGCGAGATATCGGCATACCCGCCAACCTCATCGATCAGCGCATCAAGCGCGGCGATCTGGTCGGGGCGCGCAATCATCAGGATGTCGCGGTGCGATAACAACGGGTGATCCGAAAACCCCGCGGGCGGGCTGGTAAAAAAGGCCTCTGACGCGCGGGTCAATGCCCTGATCGGCGCGGGGCCGTATGTGGGTGCGAAAATCGCCGCCGAACGCCCGGTCGTGTGATAGCCCGGCTGTTGCTCGGCCTCGACCAAAAGAACACGCCGGCCGTCGGCTGCAAGCTCGGCCGCAACCGAAGAACCTGCAATCCCCGCTCCGATGATGATGAAATCCGCCTCTTCCGCCACTGTCATTGCCCTGCCCCCTGCCATGCTCACGGCGAAAACCTAGGCGAGGTTGCCGACGTTTCCAACCGCAAAACAGCCGGAATTACGCACCGGAATTCAACTGAAAGACCGCCTGGAACCCGTCTTTTTCCCCCGGCACCGGCGAGTGCAGCTCCAGCCGGCCACCCGCACCAGATGCAATCGCCTGGGCAATAGCCAACCCCAACCCGGCACCGTCGGCGGCTGTCTTGCCACGCTCGAATGGCCGTGACAGGCGTTCCAGATCATCCTGCGGCACGGTCATGCCGGCATTCGTGACGACCAGCCGCCCATCCGCTGACAGCTCGACCGTCACCGACCCCTCGGCCGAGCCGTGCTTGAGCGCATTTTCGACAAGGTTGCGCACCAGAATGGCAAAGGCATCAAGGTCGATTTCGGACATGACCGCCGTGTCTGGCATGCTCAGTTTCAGGCGCTCGGCGCCCTCGGCGGTCATGCGGATTTCGTCCACGACCATGCGCAAGACCTGCCGGATGTCGGTCGCCTGCTCTGCCCGCAGCCTTCCGCCCTCGGCCTTGGCAAGCTGCATCAGCTTTTCCGACAGGCGGGAAAGACGCTGCAAGGACAGTTCAATCTGGCGGGCGCGCGCGCGGGCAGCCTTGTCCCGGGTTTCCGAAATCAGGCGCTGGGTCTGGGCAAGGGCGGCGGCAACGGGGGTGCGCAGCTCATGCGCCGAATTGGCGGTAAAGCTGCGCTCGGCCTCCAGCGCACGGCGCAACCTTTCCAGCAGCCTGTTGACAGCATCGACCACCGGATCAAGTTCTACCGGCACCCCCTGCACCTCGAGCGGCGCCAGATCCCCGCTGCCACGCTTTTCGATGGCGGCACGCAGAACATGCACCTTGCGAACCGAAAAATGCACCAGCGCCCAGACGACAAGCAGGGTGAACGGCACCAGCACGCCCAGCGGCGATACCAGGCTGGAAATCATTTCCAGCGAAACCTTGTGGCGATGCGCAAGCGGTTCGGCAATCGCGATGGTCAGACTTTCCTGCATCGCGGCGTCATAATAGATTCGATGCGTGTCCGTGGTGATGAACCCCGGGCTTTGATAGGGGGGGAAACTGACCTTTTCCGCCCCCCGCGACCTGAGAAGGGTTTTCCCCTTGGCATCGCGCACCACATAGGCGAAAAAATCGTCATAGCTGTTCAGCGCCGCCACCGAACGGGTCATGCCCTCTTCCTCGCGGTCAAGGATGTCCAGAACCGCAAGTGGCAGGATACGCTGGGCCGTTTCCTGCAGGGCGCTGTCAAAGACCTCGGCAACCTCGTTTTGAAGGGTTGCGAATGTCACCAGCGCAGTTCCGCCCCATAGCAGCGTAACTGCCAGAACAACGCCCAGCGACAGCCGCCACAGCAGGCTGCGAGGGATCACGCCCCCTCCTCCTGCCCGTCACCAAGGCGATAGCCGACGCCCCTGACGGTTTCGAGAACCTTCTTGCCCAGCTTCTTGCGCAAGCGACTGACATGAACCTCGATCGTGTTGCTTTCGACCTCGGAATCGAACGAGTACAGCCGTTCCTCAAGCTGCGCCTTTGAAAGGATCTGGCCGGGCCGCTGGACAAAGGCCTCGAACAGAACCCATTCACGCGCGGTCAGGGAAACCGACTTGCCGCCTTTGCTGATGAACCGGGCTGCCAGGTCGATTTCCAGGTCGCCAATACAGATCAGCGGATTGGGATTGCCCGCATAACGGCGCGAAACCGCGTTAAGGCGCGCTGTCAGTTCCGACAGGTTGAACGGCTTGACAAGATAGTCATCGGCCCCTGCATTGAGCCCCTCGATCCGGTCGGAAATCTGATCAAGAGCGGTCAGGATGATGACCGGGGTCACATCGCCCCTGGCGCGAATATCCTTGAGAAAATTTATTCCCTTGCCATCAGGAAGCATCAGGTCCAGCAGCACAAGGTCATAACCGGCCGCAGCCATGTGATCACGCGCATCATCCAGCCGGGTTACCCAGTCAATCGTGTGACCATCCGCGGCTATCTGATCCCGTACGGCAGCCCCCAACACGGTATCGTCCTCGATCAGCAAGACCCGCATGACATGCTCCTTTTCCTTGCCTGTCACTTGCCGCCCGTCCCTGACAGGAAGCTGAACGCAATCGGCCCGTTCGTTAAGGCAGGTGTCAGTATTCCGACCGATAACAGACAGGTCGAGACTAACGCAAAGCCGCGAGAATGAAAAAGACAATCCGCGCCATGACTCTGCCCTGTCCTGTGAACGTGGTCTTTTTGCGGGCCCGGATCGTCATGAATCCACCCGCCAAACCAGTCTCGACACCCGGACCGGCCTTGCGCCTGCCGACCCTTGCCGACGCCCCCTCCTCGTATGGCAAGGGTCGGATTGCCGCCTTGCGCCCATGGGCAGCGGTTGAACCGGCCGGGTTCCTCAGGCTGCGCCCCGTGGGGCTGGGGCGGCAATTCTGTCGGCCCGGCCCCTTGGCGCGACATTTTTACAACAGACATATCCCCGCTGCGGCGATGTTCAGGTCCACGTCAGCTTTGCGTGCGACAAATGACCCCGAGGCGCGTGCCCAGAAACTGCCCCAGAAACTGCTACGGCAAAAACCGAAAGCAAAGCAAATGAAACCGAGATTCCTTGTCCTCGCAGCCCTGATGGGACTTGTTGGTAGCGGCCCGGCTGTTGCCGAGCGCGAACACGTCACACCCGGCGACGACAAATGCGTCGTGCCGATGGCCGAATGGCAGCCGCGCAACAAGATTCGCGAACTGGCCAAGCAGAAAGGCTGGAAGATCCGCCGGATCAAGACCGACGACGGCTGTTACGAGCTGAAGGGCTGGGACGCGAACGGTGTTCGTTTCGAAGCCTATATCGATCCCAAGACAATGGAGATCGTGTCCTTCGAATATCACGAGGAAGAAAACGACAACCACGGCAGAAAGAAGGACGACAACTGATCGTCTTCGCGCCTCGAAGCAGGAGTACAGAAAAATGGTCAAGGTATGGGATCCGCTGGTGCGGATTTTTCACTGGAGTCTGGTCGCCATGTTCGCGGTGGCATGGCTGTCATCCGAAAGCCTTGAAACCGTTCACGAATGGTCTGGCTACATAGCTGGCGGCCTGGTCATCATCCGAATCATCTGGGGCTTTATCGGCCCGCGCTATGCCCGGTTCACCAACTTCATCAAGGGACCCCGCACCACGATCGAGTATCTCAAGGACATGGCCAAGGGCAAGGAAAAGCGATATCTGGGTCACAACCCCGCCGGGGCGGCAATGATCATCGCGCTGTTGGTCACGATGCTGGTGACGATCTGGACGGGATGGATGCTGATCCAGCCCCAATATGAACATTCGATCCTCGTGAAAGGGGCGCATGAACTGATCACCAGCGTCCTCATGGGTCTTGTGATCCTGCATGTCGGCGGCGTCATTCTTGCCGGGTTGCGGCATCGCGAAAACCTGGCGCGCGCCATGATCACCGGGGAAAAGAAGGCGCCTGGCCCCGACGATGTGGCCTGACCACCGCACGAAAAAACCAGAGACGCAAGCAAAACAGGGCTCCACATGCGAAAATGTGGAGCCTTTGCCAAAATGAGGCCCCAAATCTGACAGATAGCTGAAGTATTATATGTGAACCCGTCAGGAAAACTTCAGATAGCTGAGACATTGTCCAAAGCAACAGAACAACAAAACCCGGAGAAGACAAATGACCCCGACCCTTGGAAAACTTGCCCTGACCACTGCCATTGCGACCAGCCTCCTGCCGGCGCTTGCCAATGCGCGCCCGGTCACGCTGACGACCACCCTCAACAACTATGGCGGCGGTGGGGCCTACCTGGTCATATACGTCACCAACGCCAAGGGCGTCTATCAGGGCACCCTGTGGATGGCTGGCACACATGCCAAATATTATCGTCACCTTCTGCACTGGTTCCGCGCAACCCGCGGCAACCTGGCCGAGGTCAACGGCATCACCGGCGCAAGTGTCGGGGCCGGGCGCACCTTCAAGATTACCCTCGACCTGCCGGACGCGCTTTTCGATGCGGGCTACAAGCTGCGTATCGATGCCGCTGCGGAAAATTTCCGCGAAAGCCCGTCGGAAATCGTCGTGCCGCTGACCAAGGCGGGCGCCGGCAAGGCAAAGCGTGGACGGACTTTCATCAAGTCGTTCACCTACTCCATGTGATCAACGCACCTGCCGGAGGGTTTTTCCGATGCTTCGCCAGCTACACAAATATCCAGGCCTGATTGCCTCTCTTCTTGTCGTCTTTCTGGCGCTGAGTGGGGTCGTCCTGTCGGTTCTGCCCGCACTTGACCGTGCGGGCGCCCCTGCCGTTCCGGCGACAGGGACCGACGTGGCAACGGTAGCCGGCAAGATCGCGGCAAATTTTCCGGGGATCGAACACATCACCCGAACCCCCTCTGGCAAGGTGATCGCATTCTACTACAAGAACGACCAGCCGATGTCGTCGCTGATCGACCCGGCCACGGGCAAGGCCATTGCCCCCTATGACCGGTCGAAATTCGAACAGTGGATGAAAAGCCTGCACCGCTCGCTGTTTCTGGGCGACAAGGGGCGGATCACCGCCGGTGTTGGTGCCGCGGCCATGCTGATCCTGACATTGTCGGGGCTGTGGATGACCGCACGCCGCATGGGCGGGTGGTCGAAACTGCTGTCGAAATCGCGTGGCACGAAAATGCAGCGCCTGCATGTCGATCTTGCGCGCCTTGCGGTTGTCGGCCTGGTCCTTTCATCCTTCACCGGGATCTATATCACGCTGGCAACCTTCGAGATCATCCCCGACGGCATGGCGACGCCACCGGCCTTCCCGGAATCGGTGAATGGCGGCGCCACCATGCCCGTCGATCAGATCGACGCACTGAAAAACCTTGACCTCGGCCAGCTGCGCGAACTCGTCTTCCCCTATCCGGGGGATCCGACCGATGTCTATACGCTGGCGACCGACACCGGCGACGGCTATATCGACCAGTCCACCGGTGAAATGCTGACCTGGCAGCCTCACAGCGCCATTCAGCAGATCTATGAAACCATCTACATGCTGCACACTGGCAAGGGCCTGTGGTGGCTCGCGCTGCTGCTGGGGCTGGCTTCGGCCACGGTTCCGGTCATGGCGTTTACCGGCATCGTCATGTGGTGGAGGGCACGCAAGGGCCGCCCGCGCATCCGTGCCAATCAGGGCGCGCAGGCCGCCGACACGATCATTCTGGTCGGTTCCGAAGGTGGCAGCACCTGGGGTTTTGCCCGCACCCTGCATGACAGCCTGACGAAAGCCGGGCACAAGGTGCATACGGCGCCCATGAACAGCTTGAAACCCGCCTATCGCAAGGCGAAGAACATGTTCATCCTGACCGCGACCTATGGCGACGGCGAAGCGCCGCAATCGGCCAAGAACTTTCTGGCCCGCCTTAAGGCCTTCAATGGCAAGCCCGACTTCAAGGTTGCCGTGCTGGGCTTTGGCGATCGCCAGTTTCCGAAATTCGCGCAATTCGCCCGCGACGTGGATGCGGCCCTTGAATCCCGCGGCTGGGAACGTCTGCTGGACACCGATTTCATCGACCGCCAGTCCACCCAGGAATTCAACCGCTGGGGCCGCGACGTGGCCAAGGCCCTGGGCGAAGAGCTGGCGCTCGAACATGTCCCGGTGCTGCCGCGCCGCCATCAGTTGACGCTGGTTGCGCGCGAGGATTATGGCGCCGAGGTGCAGGCCCCGACAAGCATCCTGCGCTTTTCGCTGCCCGAATCCGGCCTGCTGGCCCGGATCACGGGCCGCGCCATGCCGAAATTCGAGGCCGGCGATCTGGTCGGCATCATCCCGCCGGGCAGCAATGTACCGCGCTACTATTCTCTGGCCTCTTCAGCGAAAGACGGGATGCTGGAAATCTGCGTCAAGAAACATCCCGGCGGGCAGTGCTCGGGCTATCTGCACGAATTGCAGCCCGGCGACACGGTTCAGGCCTTTATCCGCCCCAACCCCGATTTCCGCCCGGCCAAGGGCAAGGCCCCGGTCATCCTGATCGGCGCCGGCACCGGCATCGGCCCGCTGGCGGGATTCATCCGCGGAAACGACAAGGCACGCCCCATGCATCTGTATTTCGGCGCGCGCGATCCGAAATCGGATTTCCTGTATCGCAACGATCTGGAACAATGGCTTGCCGAGCGCAAGCTGACCGGCCTCAACGCCGCCTTTTCGCGGGTCGAGAACCGTTCCTATGTGCAGGACATCATCAAGCAGGACGCCGAGACACTGCGCGAGCTGATCAACAACGGCGCCCAGATCCTGGTCTGTGGCGGGCGCAGCATGGCCAATGGCGTGATGGAAGCGCTGGAACAAGTTCTTGCCCCGACCGGGCTGGAGCCTGCCACCCTAAAGGCGCAGGGACGCTATGCCGAAGATGTCTATTGACGGCAAGGGCAGCGACGACGGCATAACCCGGCTCAATGGCCCGACCATGGGCACCCGCTGGACGGCCGAGCTGGCCCTGCCCGACGGCATGGATGCCGACACGGCAAGGGCCGCGCTGGAGGGCGCCGTCGATCTGGTAGACCGCCAGATGTCCACCTGGAAAGAGGACAGCGACCTGATGCGGCTGAACCGCGCGCCGACAGGGGTTTGGGTCGATCTGCCGGACGCGCTGCTTTTCGTTCTGGAACGCGGGCTGGAAATCGGCGCAGCCAGCGACGGCGCGTTTGACATCGGGCTGGGCGACATCGTCGATGCCTGGGGCTTTGGCCCGGCAGGGCAGCCCGACGAAGCCCGGATTCGCAGCCACCTTGGCAAAGCTCGCCAGCCAACCCACAAGGTTCTGGAACTCGACCCCGCGGGAAAGCGCGCGCGCAAACATGCCCCGCTGGCGCTGGATCTGTCGGGCATTGCCAAGGGCTTTGGCGTCGATCAGATGGCCCACGCGGTTGACGCGCTGGACATTGCCGGCGCGCTGCTGGGGCTGGATGGTGAAATCTATGCGCGCGGCAAACGGCCCGACGGGCAAGACTGGGTCGTGGCGGTGGAAAAACCCGACTATGAAAAGCGCCTGCCGCTGTCGATCCTGACGATCCATGACGCGGCGCTGGCGACCTCGGGCGATTATCGCCACTGGGTCGATCTGGGGCAGATCCGTCTGGCCCATACGATGGACCGCCGCCGCGGTGGGCCGACGCAATCGCCCGTGGCCTCGGTCACCGTGTTGGCGGAACATTGCATCGACGCCGATGCCTGGGCCACGGCGCTGCTGGTCAAAGGCGAGGTTGACGGCCCGCAACTGGCCCGGGATCGGGGGCTGAATGCCCTGTTCATCCTGCGCAACGGGGACGCGCTGGAACAGATCGGCGTGGGCGAGGTGTTCGAAGCGACCTGATCGACGGGCCTGATCGTCGGGCCTGATCGACGGGCCCGCTCAGGCGGCCTCGCGCCGATCAACAAGTGCCACGATATCCATCATGATGCGGTTCAACTCGAAATCCTTGGGGGTATAAACCCGCGCGACCCCGTAGCCCAGCAGGGTTTCGGCGTCCTCATCCGGGATGATACCGCCCACGATCACCGGCACGTGGCCAAGGCCCGCGTCCTGCATCCGCTCCATCACCTCGGCGATCAGCGGCAGGTGGCTGCCCGACAGGATCGACAGCCCCACCACATGGGCCCGTTGTTCAACCGCCTGCGCCACGATCTGTTCGGGCGTCAGGCGAATGCCGTCATAGGTGATGTCCATGCCGCAATCGCGCGCGCGTACGGCGATCTGCTCGGCCCCGTTGGAATGGCCATCGAGCCCCGGCTTGCCGACCACGAATTTCAGACGCCGCCCGAGGCGCGCCGACACCGCATCGACCGCCGAGCGGATCTCGTCCAGCCCCTCGGTGCGGTTCGAGGGCGCGCTGCTGACACCCGTGGGCGCACGATATTCCCCGAACACCTGCCGCATCACCGCGCCCCATTCGCCCGTGGTCACACCGGCCCGGGCCGCGGCAATCGAGGGCGGCATGATGTTGGCCCCGCTTTCGGCGGCCGCGCGCAGATCGTCAAGTGCCGCGCGCACGGCATCCTGGTCGCGCGCCGCGCGCCAGGCCTGAAGGCGGGCGATCTGGTCGGCCTCGGCAGCCGGGTCCACCTTGAGGATATCGCCCTCGCCCGCCGTCAGGGGGCTTTCGGCGGTTTCGGTAAAGCGGTTGACCCCGATCACCGTGGTTTCGCCGGCCTCGATCCGGGCCAGACGGGCGGCATTGCTTTCGACAAGACGCCCCTTCATGTATTCGATCGCCGCAACCGCCCCGCCCATGGCATCGATGGTGGCAAGTTCCTCGCGCGCGCCGGATTTCAGTTCCTCGACCTTGCGCGCGACAGCCGGGTTACCATCGAACAGGTCGTCATATTCCAGCAGGTCGGTTTCAAACGCCAGGATCTGCTGCATCCGCAGCGACCATTGCTGATCCCAGGGGCGCGGCAGGCCCAGCGCCTCGTTCCAGGCGGGCAGCTGCACGGCACGCGCACGCGCCTTTTTCGAAAGCGTCACCGCCAGCATTTCCAGCAGGATGCGATAGACGTTGTTTTCGGGCTGCTGCTCGGTCAGGCCAAGGCTGTTGACCTGCACACCATAGCGGAAACGCCGCATCCGGGGATCATCCACCCCATAGCGGGTTTCGCAGATCTCGTCCCACAGATCGACGAATGCGCGCATCTTGCACATCTCGGTCACGAACCGGATACCGGCATTGACGAAAAAGCTGATCCGCCCGACGACGCGGGGGAAATCGCCCTCGGGCACCTTGGCGCGCACATCATCCAGCACCGCGATGGCGGTTGCCAGCGCATAGGCCAGCTCCTGTTCAGGGGTCGCGCCGGCCTCTTGCAGGTGGTAGGAGCACACATTCATCGGGTTCCATTTCGGCAGGTTTTCCAGCGTCCAGGCAGCCACGTCGGTAATCATCCGCAGGCTGGGTCTGGGCGGGCAGATATAGGTGCCGCGCGAAAGATATTCCTTGATGATGTCGTTCTGCACCGTGCCCTGCAGGGCGGCAATGTCGGCCCCCTGTTCCTGAGCTGCCGCGATGTACAGCGCCAGCAACCAGGGCGCGGTGGCGTTGATGGTCATGCTGGTGTTCATCTTTTCCAGCGGGATGCCGTCAAACAGCGCACGCATGTCGCCCAGATGGCAAACGGGCACGCCGACCTTGCCGACCTCGCCGCGCGCCAGGGTGTGATCGCTGTCATAGCCGGTCTGGGTCGGCAGATCGAACGCCACCGAAAGCCCGGTCTGCCCCTTGGCCAGATTGGTGCGATACAATTCGTTCGAGGCCTTGGCGGTGGAATGCCCGGCATAGGTGCGAAACAGCCAGGGGCGGGGTTTGTTCTTTGTCATTGCTCGGCCTTTACCTATCTCGGGCAGAGTGTGTCGCAATATTGTTGCAGCATTTAATCGGCCCGCGTAATTTCATGTCTTTCGCATTTTGCCGCAGCGCAGAAATAACTGCAAGCGCATTTTCGTTGCATCTTTACGGGCACCGGAGTCGCGAACCAGTTTTATCATCTGCCTTTCCATGTTCGATCTGGTTCATGCGCAATACTGGCCTTCGCTTTTTCCGGTGGCCTTTGCCGCCATCGCTGTTCTCGATCGCCTGCTGATGACCGGGTGGGCAGCTTGACCCTGCGCCATATCCTGACCAAAGAGAAAGGGCGCCTTCTGGAATTCCGAGCCAATTCCGCGACCCGGCTGGTGGCACCGCAGAAAATTTCGTCCAGCAACTTAATTACGACAAAAGCCATTATAACAATGTCATTATTTCACAACGTCGCGACAATTAGTTCTGTTATTGCTATTGCGTCAAGGGTGGAAGGGTGTCAAAAACCCGGAAACAAGGCTTGACGACGATTCTGCGACGCAGCATGCTGCATTGCAGAGCGAAACTGCGGAGAAACGGACAATGGCCCCTCTGGACGAGACGACCGAAATTGCCCCCTATGACGCCCCCGAAAAGGATCTCTATGAGATCGGGGAAATCCCGCCCCTCGGCCATGTGCCGAAAAAGATGTACGCATGGACCATCCGCCGCGAACGCCACGGCGAGCCCGACCAGGCCATGCAGGTCGAAGTCGTGGACGTGCCGCAAATCGACAGCCACGAGGTGCTGGTCTTTGTCATGGCGGCGGGCGTCAACTATAACGGCGTCTGGGCCGCGCTGGGCACGCCGATCAGCGTGTTCGACGTACACAAGGCCGAATACCACATTGCCGGATCGGACGCCGCGGGCATCGTCTGGAAAGTCGGCGACAAGGTGCGCCGCTGGAAGGTGGGCGACGAGGTCGTGATCCATTGCAACCAGGATGACGGCGACGACGAAGAATGCAACGGCGGCGACCCCATGTTCAGCCCGTCCCAGAGGATCTGGGGCTATGAAACCCCCGATGGCAGCTTTGCCCAGTTCACGCGCGTGCAGTCGCAACAGCTGATGCGCCGACCGCGCCACCTGACATGGGAAGAATCCGCTTGCTACACGCTGACACTTGCCACCGCCTACCGGATGCTGTTCGGCCACCGGCCGCATACGCTGAAACCCGGCCAGAACGTGCTGGTCTGGGGCGCGTCCGGCGGGCTGGGCAGCTTTGCCATCCAGCTGGTCAACACCGCAGGCGCCAATGCGATCGGGGTGATTTCCGACGAGGACAAGCGCGATTTCGTGTTGTCGCTGGGCGCCAAGGGCGTCATCAACCGCAAGGATTTCAACTGCTGGGGCCAGATGCCCAAGGTCAACACCCCCGAATACAAGCAGTGGTTCAACGAGACCCGCAAATTCGGCAAGGCCATCTGGGAGATCACCGGCAAGGGCAACAATGTGGACATGGTGTTCGAACATCCCGGCGAGGCAACCTTTCCGGTCAGTGTCTTTGTGGTCAAGCGGGGCGGCATGGTGGTGATCTGTGCCGGCACCACGGGCTATAACCTGACGATGGATGCGCGTTATCTGTGGATGCACCAGAAACGCGTGCAGGGCAGCCATTTCGCCAACCTCAAACAGGCCAGCGCGGCCAACCAGCTGATGCTGGAACGCCGACTTGACCCGTCCATGTCCGAGGTCTTTCCCTGGGACGAGATCCCGCAGGCCCACATGAAGATGCGCCGCAATGAACACAAGCCGGGCAACATGGCGGTTCTGGTCAGCGCACCGACAACGGGGCTGCGGACGCTCGAAGACGCGGTCGAGGCCAGAAGGTAACCCTGAAACACGGGAAACACAGTTTTTCCATTTTGGAAACACCCCTCGGATCGGGGGGTGTTTTTCGTTGCAGGTCTTTGCCAGACAAACCTGTTATCGTTGTTATTCAATGACTTGAGGAACCAGAGCCCGCCAAATATGGGGAATTGAAATCCGCGAATTTCATCTCTGCAATATTCCCGCTAAAATTGCATTAACACTTCATTAACCAATCATAAAGAGGTTTGCCATGTCGCAGGAATGGATGATCGATGTCCTGAAAGACCTGACCTGTTTTGCCCGACAAAACGGCCTGATGGGATTGGCCGAACAGCTGGACGAAACGCTGGGAATCGCTGCGACGGAACTGAGGCGAACGCAGGCAGCGGCAAACCACGATGCAGAGCAGAATCGAAAAATTTGTCGAAAAACTGCAACAAGCTGAAACGCTTGATGACCTGCAAGCCGTCGTCGAACATCTGAGAGCCCTCTACCAGGCCGATCATTTCATCTATCATTCGGTCAACCACGCGGGCGAACCCTATGCCGCGCTGACCTATGATCTGAAATGGGTCGATCACTATCTGGCACAGGATTACGCCCGTATCGACCCGGTCGTGCTGGGCTGTTACCAGCGCTTCCATCCGGTTGACTGGAAACAGCTTGACTGGTCGGGCAAGGCCGCGCGTGGTTTTCTGAAAGAGGCACTTGATGCGGGGGTGGGCAATCAGGGGTTTTCGATCCCGATCCGCGGCCCCAAGGGGCAGTTCGCGCTATTCACCGTCAATCACAAATGTTCCGACGAGCAGTGGGCCCGCTTCACCCGCGCGCATGTGCATGATCTCATCCTGATCGCCCATTACATCAACAAGAAGGCGCTGGAAATCGAGGCCGGGTCGGACATTCTGCCCGACGCCACCCTTTCGCCGCGCGAAACCGATGCGCTGACGCTGATCGGGCTTGGGCTTTCACGCGCACAGGCCGCCGAAAGGTTGAAGATTTCCGAACACACGCTGCGCGTCTATATCGAATCGGCCCGCTTCAAGCTGGGCGCGGCGAACGCCACCCATGCGGTTGCTCTGGCGCTTGCCCGCGGCAAGATCGTCCTTTGAAACAGGCCGTTGCCGATTTTTTGTTTCGGCGCGCGTTTACCAATCTTCAATGATTGTTGCCCTACCCCTTGTCGCGTTTCCACGCATGAGGGGGCTTTCCATGATCCGATTTCTTTATGGCGACAGGCTGCACTGCGCACCATTGCTGCGCGACACGATGTTCCGCGACCGCGCGGCGCAGTTTTCGGGCCGCCTGAAATGGGCGGTGCAGGTCGATGAACAGGGTTTCGAGCGCGACGAATATGACAACATGAACCCCCTCTATGTGATCTGGCAGCAACCTGACGGCCGGCACGGTGGCTCGCTGCGTTTTCTGCCGACGACGGGGCCGGTGATGGTCAACGATCATTTCCCCGACCTCACCGGCGGGGTCGCCATCACCAGCCCCCATATCTGGGAATGCACCCGGTTCTGCATCGCCCCCGGCGCCCCATCCCGGCGCATCGCGGCGCGGCTGCTGCTGGGGGCGGCGGCACTTGGCAAACGCTTTCACCTGCGCCACGCGGTCGGTGTCTTCGACCCGGCGATGGAACGCATCTACCGCTCTCTGGGGTGGGAGCCGGTGCTGCAGTCGCGCGGCCGCGCGGGCATCCATATCGGGCTGTGGAGCTTTGCCGACATCGACACCGCCACATTGCAGCGCCGCGCCGCCCTGCAAGGCAACGGTTTCCTGTGCTGGGACGATCTCGGCATGGCAGCGCCCGCAAGGGAGTATATCTGCGCCTGATCCCGCTGGCACCTTGGCGCGTGCCCCGATATGCTGGCAGAAAACGGGGCACGCGATGCAGTTTTCCGAAGATCAGGCCGAAGCCCATGACCGTATCAGCGAAATGCTGCTTGCGGCGGGTATCGACCTTGCCAACGCCACGACCCGCCCCGAAACAAACGCAGGCAACAACATGCTTGCCGTGCTGGGCAAGGCCGGGTCGGGCAAGACCATGCTGCTGGCCCATCTGGTGCGCGAGCTGACGGAAGCGGGGGTCGAGCTGGTCACCGGTGACTACGAATCACGCCGCCGCAAGGACCGGCGCCGCCTGGCCATCCTGGCCCCCACCAACAAGGCCGCCAGCGTGCTGCGCGCCCAGGGCGTGCCGGCCACCACCATCCACCGGATCCTTTACACGCCTGTCTATGACCCGGAATATGAAAAGATCGCCGAATGGCTGGCCGAAGACGGCCCCCGCCCAACAATCGAAGGCCTGACCGACATCGCCCTTGACCGCGCGCAGGCCTTTTACCGCGACAACAAGTCGATCCCCGGCGCGCTGGCGGCGGCGGGGTTGCGGGGGTCCGACTTCATCATCGGCTGGAGCCGGCGCGACGATCCGCTGGATATCGGGCTGGTGGATGAAAGCTCGATGCTGGACGACCGGCAGTTCAAGGATCTTCAGGAAATCTTTCCCAATCTGATCCTGTTTGGCGACCCGGCCCAGCTGGCCCCGGTGGGGCAGTCGGGCGCGATGGGTTTTGACAACATCCCCGAAGGGCAGCGCATCCATCTGCACCGCATCCACCGCCAGAAGGATGACAACCCGATCCTCGACCTTGCCCATGCGCTGGCCGACCCGGATCTGGGCTTTGAGGAATTCGAACGCATGGTTCACGCCGCCGCCGCCCGTGACGATCGCGTAGTCATCGCCCCGCGGGTGGATGCCGCCATGATGGCGCGCTCGCCCGTGCTGGTGTGGCGCAACGCAACCCGCATCCGCCTGATCCACGCCTTCCGCCACGCCTATGACGCGCCCGAAACCGCCCTGCTGCCGGGCGAGCCGCTGATCTGCGACGGGATCGAACTGCCCGCCAAGCACCGCAAGAAACGCATCGACCTCGAGGCCCGCGGCCTGATCAAGGGGGCGCAGGTCGTCTATCTGGGTGCGGGCCGCAAACCGGGCTTTGCACGGCTGCATGTGTTCGGCGCGGATGACCCGCGTGTGAGCGTCGCCAGCATCATCAAGATCGAATCCCCCGACAGGGAAGAGCCTTTCATCCCCTCGGCTGCACGCATGGGGGCCGCCTTTCTGCATGGTGCGGCGGTCACGATCCACAAGGCGCAGGGCAGCCAGTGGCCCGAGGTGCAGGTCTTTGCCCCCGATCTGTATGCCGCCGCCCGCGCCGGGCGCAGCGAGGCAGGCGTTCCCCTGTGGAAACGTCTGGCCTATGTCGCCATTACCCGCGCCGAACAGCGCCTGCACTGGGTCACGCGCTACATGTTGTCGCGGCCCACACAGCCGCTGAACACCGACGATCTGCGCAGCACCCCGACGGCGCCATTGCAGCTGAAAACGCAGGAAGAATGATCAGCTTAGCAACGCAACCGGCGCGTTGGCATCCAGTTCGAAATCGACCGGCGCCTTGTCGACCACGGCCGTGTGGCGCTTGAATTCATAGATCCGCTCGCCACCCTCCAGCGAGGAACAGATCACCAGACAGCTATAAAGATGCCGCCCACCGTCATAGATATCGACAAAGCCACGCAGATGCGGTGCGCTTTCGGCATCCAGTGCAAAGCCATCCTCCCAGAACCGGACGATCGGATAGGCCTGGCCATCGCTGCACACCCTCAGCCTGTTGCGCCGCCGCAAATCACGCTTGCGCGCCTGCTTCAGGCCTTCAAGAACTTCTTTCGGCAAATCATAGATCATCGCAATACCCACCCAATGGGGAAAGAGAACCTCTTTTCCCTCTCACAGGCAAGTGAAGTTTTGATGAAACGGCTCAACCCTTGCGGTCTTTTGACCGATCTGCAACAGCAACGGGGCGCAAGACATGGGGCCTGGTCGGGTCATAGAGGGCGGAATCGGCAAAGTCCTGCGTCTCGGCCATGGCCGGCCCGACAAACACCAGCGCCGTGCGTGTCACCTTGGCGGCGCGAACCCGTTCCTGAATATCGGCAAGCGTGCCCCGCAGGATCATCTCGTCCGGCCAGCCCACACGATAGGCCACCACGACCGGGCAATCGGCGCCATAGAACGGGGTCAGCCGACGCTCGATTTCCCGCAGGTATCGCACCGCCAGATGGATGACCAGCGTGGTGCCGCTGCGGGCGAAATTTTCCAGCGTTTCCCCCTCGGGCATGGCGGTGGATTTGCGCGACATGCGTGTCAGCACGACCGACTGCGCCACCTCGGGAATGGTCAGCTCCTGGCCCATCGCGGCGGCCGCGGCCGACCAGGCCGAAACCCCCGGCGTGATGTCATAGGGGATACCCGCCGCCTTCAGCCGCCGGATCTGCTCGGCAATGGCGCCATACAGCGCCGGGTCGCCCGAATGCACGCGCGCCACATCCTGCCCGCGCGCATGGGCGGCCATGATCTCGGCATGGGTTTCGTCCAGCGTCATCGGGGCGGTATCCAGCACCCGCGCCCCGTCTGGCGCACAAGCCACCACCGCCTCGGGCACGAGCGATCCCGCATACAAACAGACCGGGCAGCTTTCGATCAGCCGCCGCCCCTTGACGGTGATCAGATCCGGATCCCCCGGCCCCGCGCCTATGAATTGAACGACCATCAGCCTGCCCTTCTTCCTTGCCAAAATACGCCGGGGTG
>JAUZRU010000019.1 GCA_030950185.1 Paracoccaceae bacterium
CAGGGAATAGCGTTCCTGGGCCTCAAGTTCCATCTGATGGGCCCAGGCAAGCAGGGTGGCCACATTGTCGGCGGGCGAGCTGGTCACAACGCGAATGCCTGTTCCAGCGCCTTGATGTCGCCCACCTCGTCGGACACCTGGGCGGCATAGGGTTTGCGGTTGCCGCGATACAGGATGCCCGTGTTCATGCCATCATCGGTCATGATGCGCCGCGCGGCGCGGGCCGGGTCGTCGGTGGGGTCGACAATGGCCTTGTGAACGGTTTGCTTCCATTCCTTTTCGTCGGGCCGGAAGGTCACGCAGGGGCTGAGGATTTCCACGAATGAAAAGCCGGGGTGGCGGATGGCTTCGAGGATCGTGTTGGTGCAGGCCTTGATGTCGCCGGAAAATTCGCGCGCCACGAAATTGGCGCCCGATGCCAGCGCGATCACCAGCGGGTGAAAGGGTGAAAGGCCGGTGCCGCCGGGCGACAGGGCCGAATCCCAGTCGGGTTCGGTCGTGGGCGAGGGCTGGCCCTTGGTCATGCCGTAGACGCGGTTGTCCATGACGATATAGGTCATGTCGATATTGCGCCGGCAGGCATGCAGGAAATGGTTGCCGCCGATGGAAAACCCGTCGCCATCGCCGCTCATGACCATGACGGTGAGGTCGGGGCGCGCAACCTTCAACCCCGCCGCCAGCGCCAGAGAACGCCCATGCACGCCGTGGAAGCCATAGCAGTTGGTATAGGCGGGAATACGCGACGAACAGCCGATTCCTGACACGACGGCCACATCTTCGGGCGGGCGCCCCAGCGCGGCCAGCGCCTTGGTGATCGACAGCAGCACATGGTAGTCGCCGCAGCCGGGGCACCAGATCGGGGTGATGCCGGATTTGAAGTCTCCGGCCTTGAACGAAGGGCAGGTTGGCGCGTTCATGGCTTGATCCAATCTGTGATTTCGATGACGATTTCGGCAGGTCCAATCAGACGCGGACCTTCGCGGTGGAAGGGGCGAACCTCGCCGGGCAGGTCGCAATGGGCGCGAACATGGCGGGCGAACTGCCCCGAATGGGTTTGTTCGACAACAAGAACGCGGCTTGCATCATGGATCGCCTGCAACAGCTGCGCCGCCGGAAAGGGCGAGATCAGCCGCAGCGCGACCAGCTTGACATCGGTGCCCTCGGCCCGCAAACGTGCCGCCGCCTCGCGCGCGGCCCCCGTGGTAGAGCCCCAGGTCAGGATGACGGTGTCGCCGTCGCCCTCGATCTCGGCCCAATGGGTGCCATAGTCGAACTGTTCGACCTTGTCGCGGCGCTTGTCCATCTGCGCCTTCTGGTCGCTCATGCGGCTTGATGGCGTGCCTGTGATGCTGTGGGTCAGCCCGTCGGCCGTGTATTGCCCGCCCGGCGTGCCCGGCAGCGCCATTGGCGAAATGCCGTCGGCCGTCAGCGCATAGCGCGCATATTCCTGTTCATCCTGATCACCCCCTTGCCAGATACGCCGGTTGGCAAAAAACGACAGATCGGCAGGCCGGTCGATCACGGCGCGCGCCTGCCCGATGGCCTGGTCCGACAGCACGATCGCCGGCACCTGCATGGCCTCGGCCAGATGCACGGCCCATTGCGCGGTGAACAGGCAGTCTGCCACCCCCAACGGGCCGACCACCACATGCGGGGCGTCGCCGTGAAAACCATAGACGGCGATGTTCAGATCCGATTGTTCCGATTTCGTCGGGATGCCGGTGGAAGGCCCCCCGCGCATCACATCGACCACGACAACCGGGGTTTCGGATGCCGCCGACAGGCCCAGAGCCTCCATCATCAGGGCAAGGCCGGGGCCCGAGGTGGCTGTCATGGAGGCCCGCCCACCAAAGGATGCGCCGATCGCCATGTTGATCGAGGACAGCTCGTCCTCGGCCTGCACCAGCGCCCCGCCGACGCGTGCCAATGCGGGTGCCAGCCATTCCAGAACCTCGGTTGCCGGGGTGATCGGATAGGCCGCGGCAAAGCGGATGCCGCCGCGCACCGCGCCAAGGCCCACGGCCTCGTTTCCGGTGATCAGCCAGCGATCTCGATCTGACTGTGGTGTCGTGTTCAACTTGTAGCTTCGGGGCATTTTCTCGGCCCCCTTGATGCCGGCATCAAGACAGGCAAGGCCGGAACTGACGGCGTCATCGCCCTTGCGGGCAAGCTTGGTGCGGATCACCTGCCGGACTGCCTCGATATCCATGCCGGTCAATGCCGCCGCAAGACCCGCCGCGACCATGTTTTCGCGCCCGCCAGAAATGGCCTTGGCGGTTTGCTTCAGCGGAAATTCGACCACAAGCGCACCGCTTGCGGTGATTTCCTCGGGCACTGGGCCCGATTCGGGATCGGCAATGATCAGCCCCTGGGGCGAAAGCGGGATCTCGGCGGCCAGGCGGTCGGCGTTTTTCCAGTCGATCCCGATCATCAGGTCATAGCGCTCGGCCGCGCATTCGACGGGATCTCTGGCCAGCCGCACCAGGGCCGCGGCCTCGCCCCCGCGAATCTGGGGGCCGACGGAACGGGTCAGCATTCCGTAAAGCCCGGCTTTTCCGGCCGCTTCCAGCAATATGCCGCCCGCAGTCAGCGCGCCGGCGCCGCCGCTGCCCAATATTGCCAATGATACGCTGTTTGCTTCGGTTTCCGCCATTTTGTTGCCGTCCTGTTTCTGCGTTCCTCCCCCGGGGCGCTGTCGGGGTGATTTTTCTTGTTGACCATAAACAAGTATTCGAATACCACAATACCTAATAAGGATTTGCGACGGTGTCAACACAGGGCATGCGAACCCCCTGACACCCCGAAAAGAAGGAACCACGCAATGCCACATCGCTGGGTGATGACTGCGCCGGATCAGCCGCTGGAAAGGCAGACCTTCGAACCCGCAGCCCCGCAGGCGGGCGAAGTTGTCGTTGAAATTGCCGGCTGTGGCGTCTGCCATACCGACCTTGGCTATTATTATGACGGGGTACGCACGAACCAGCCGCTGCCCCTGACGCTGGGCCATGAAATCAGCGGAACCGTCGCGCAGGCGGGCAAGGGGGCAGAAGCGTGGCTTGGCAAGGCCGTCATCATTCCGGCGGTGATGCCCTGCGGCGAATGCGATCTTTGCAAGCGTGGTAAGGGCACGATCTGCCGGGCGCAGAAAATGCCGGGCAACGATATCGAGGGCGGTTTTGCCACCCATATCACCGTACCGGCCCGTGGGCTTTGCCCTGTGGACGAGGGGCGCCTTGCTGGGGCGGGGCTGCAACTTGCCGATGTCTCGGTCGTGGCCGATGCGCTGACCACACCCTATCAGGCCGCCGTGCAGGCGGGGGTCGGCGCGGGCGATCTGGTGATCGTCAATGGTACCGGCGGGGTTGGCGGTTATGCGGTGCAGGTCGCCGCCGCCCTGGGCGCAACCGTGGTGGCGATTGATGTCGTGCCGGAAAAGCTGGACGCGGTGGCACAATTCGGCGCCAGCCTGACACTGAACGCCCGCGAACACGACCCGCGCGCCCTGAAAGGGGCCATTCGCGATTTCGCCAAACGCCAAAGCCTGCGCCAGACCGAGTGGATCATCATGGAATGTTCCGGTACCGCGGCCGGGCAGACCACGGCCTTTGGCCTGCTGAACCACGGCGCCACGCTGTGCGTCGTGGGCTTTACCATGGACAAGGTGACACTGCGCCTTTCGAATCTCATGGCCTTTCACGCCCGTGCCTTGGGCAACTGGGGCTGTCCGCCCGAACTCTACCCCGGTGCGCTTGACCTCGTGCTCGACGGCAAGGTGCAGCTGAAACCCTTTGTCGAGCAACACCAGCTGGACGACATCAATGACGTTTTCGACGCCGTGCATCACGGCAAACTGACGCGGCGCGCCATCATGGTGCCCAACGGAGGAACCCAATGAGCGACGATTTCGAATTTCTGCCCCATGACCTTGTGCCCGAGGACGTGATCGACGGGCTGACCGACCAGGTTCTGTTCGAGAAACGCCCCGCACGCGACGCCCAGGGAAACAAGATTTCGGGCCTCTACAACGCATGGATCACGCTGAACAACCCGTCGCAATACAATTCATATACCACCGCGATGGTGAAAAAGGTGATCCTGTGTTTCCGCGCGGCGTCCAATATGCGCGACGTCAACGCGGTTGTCTTTACTGGCGCTGGCGACAAGGCATTCTGCACCGGCGGCAATACAAAGGAATACGCCGAATATTATGCCGGCCGGCCACAGGAATACCGCCAGTACATGCGCCTGTTCAACGACATGGTCAGCGCCATCCTGGGTTGTGACAAGCCGGTGATCTGCCGGGTGAACGGCATGCGCATTGGCGGCGGCCAGGAGATCGGAATGGCCTGCGACTTTTCCATCAGCCAGGACATGGCGCGGTTCGGCCAGGCCGGGCCCAAGCATGGCAGCGCGCCGATCGGGGGCTCGACCGATTTCCTGCCGGTGATGATCGGGGCCGAAATGGCGATGGTTTCGGGCGTTCTGTGCGAAAGCTTCAGCGCCCACAAGGCGCAGCGTCTGGGCCTGCTGACCGATATCGTGCCGGCCCTCAAGGTGAACGGCGAATATGTGCCCAACCCGCTGGTCGAAACCGAGATGAAAACAGATGCCTTTGGGCGCATCCTGCATGGCGAGCCCAAGACCGGCGCGGCGCTGGCCGAGGGCAAGGCGCTGATGAAGCGCGGCGAGATCGACCTCGGCGCGCTGGACGAAGCCGTCGAGGCGCTGTGCACCAAGCTGCTGCTGACCTTCCCCGACTGCACCACCAAGACGATCGAGGAGTTGCGCAAGCCCAAGCTGAATGCCTGGAACGCAAACAAGGAAAACAGCCGCGCCTGGCTGGCCCTGAACATGATGACCGAGGCCAATGCCGGTTTCCGCGCCTTCAACGAGGGCAATCGCGAGCTTGGCCGCGAGGTCGATTTCATCGCGCTGCGCCAGCGCCTGGCTGCGGGCGAGAAATGGGGCCCGGATTTCATCGACAGCCTGATGCCCGGTGCCGGCAAGGAGGCCGCGGAATGAGCCAGCCGCTCGGCATATCGGTCGATCGTGACGGTGCATTGCTGCGTCTGACGCTGGCGCGGCCCAAGGCGAACATCATCGACGCGCGGATGATCTCCGCCCTTGACGGGGCGCTTGCCGAACATCTTGGCGCGCGCGACCTCAAGGCCGTGTTGCTGGCCGCCGATGGCCCCCATTTCAGCTTTGGCGCCAGCGTCGAGGAACATCTGCCCG
>JAUZRU010000002.1 GCA_030950185.1 Paracoccaceae bacterium
TCTCCTTCATCTTCCGCAGGGACGTCGGCAGAGGCGTCTATTTCATCGGCCTTTCGGGCATAGTCTCCGGCCTTTGCCCCACGCATCAGATCGTCGTTGAAATCATCGCCATTGAGCGGCCTGACGATCTCGTTCGCAATATCCGCAAGGTTCAGCCGGTCCGCGAGCATGGCCGCCGCTTGGCGGCCGGCATCGCCCGCATCCGCGAAGATGGTCACGCGGCGGGTGCCCTCGGGCCACTGGAACCGGGCCAGACCATCGGCCGAGAGCGCTGCCCAGACGGGCACGCGGAAGAGCGCATGCGCGGCCAGTGCGGTCTCGATCCCTTCGGCGGTTCCGATATGGCCGTCCTCGGGAAACGGGAACAGCCGAACGGCGGCACCCTTGACCGATCCCAGCATCTTCTTGCCGGCCGGCGCCTTCGCGCTGCCGTCATCGAGCAGGAAGGTCCGGTGGATGCCTGGTGCGGGATCGCCGTTCACCAGGCGTGGAATGGCCACCAGCCCCGGCCAGCCGCGGCGGCTGTCGAAATCGGCCAGGTCCGGATGAAACAGCAGATCGGGAGAATTGGGATCGGTGAGGCCCCGGGCGCGCAGATAGGCCTCACCCGGGGTGCCTGCGAGCGGGGCCGTGCCGGCAATGATCCGGGCGACCTCGGTGGAATGATCAGGTTTCGGGCGTGGCGCGACCCTGCGAGGCGGATTCTCCATTCGTGCCAGACGCGCGGCCTTGTCATAGAGCGTGCCGTCGCAAAGCCCGGTTGCCTGCGCAATCAGGTCACTGGGCCCGGCGCGCTCGCCGGTGGCGTAATCAAAGCCCCAGCCGGCATAGGGCCCGTCGAGGTGGATGGTGCAGGAGCCCTCATTGCGCGGCGGGCGACCGGAAAGATCGGCGCAGCGCAGGCTGCGACCATCGGGCGTAAGACGCGCGGCGGGGAAGAGAGCAGGCAGCCAGTCGGCGGCAGTCGCGGCCAGCCTTTCCCGGAGCGCAGCAAAGTCATGGCGGCCGCGTGGGCTGGCGACATCGTTGAGATCGATCATCGCACCCTCTCAGGCCAGAAGCACCAGCCCGCGCTCGGCACGGGTGATCGCGGTATAGAGCCAGCGGCGGCGGTCAAGCTCGGTGCGCCCGAGCCCGTCATCCCAGACGATGACATTCTCCCATTGCGAGCCCTGTGCCTTGTGGGCGGTGATCGCCCAGCCGAAGGTTGCCTCGGTCAGCCGCTTCTTCGCGCGCCAGTCGCGATCATGGCGGCGCCTGTCAAACGCGATGTGGTCCTCGAAATGCCCCTTGTAGAGGCGCAGGCGGCCCGGGCGTCCCTTGGCATCGAGCGGGCCGATCCGCCGGCCGTCCTCGTCCGTCACAATGGCCGAGAAGAACAGGCTGCCCTCGTCGACGATGTCCTCGAGCGTGACGAACATCCCGTTGATCAGACCGAGGTCGTTCTGGTTCTTCAGGCAGATGATCTTCTCGCCCGGCCCCGTGGGCAGGAACGACCCGCCAAAGCCTGCCGCCGCCCGCATGGCGTTGTTGAGTTGCAGCCGCGTGGCATTCATCCCGCAGATCAGCTGACCGCCACGCAGCGCCTGTTCGGGCGTGATATCGCCCTTGCGCAGCTTGGCCACATGAGTGTCGTAGGTTCCGAAGCCGATCGGCTCGCCCTTGCGCGCCATGGTCGCAAGCCGGATGATCGCGCTCTCAGTTGCCTGGCGGTGGATCTCGGTCAGCATCACGTCGGGCGCATCACGGGTAAATGCGCCTTCGCCCTTGATGGGTGGCAGCTGCCCCGGATCGCCGAGCACCAGGATCGGCTTGCCGAAGCTCATCAGATCGCGCGCCATCTCTTCGCCCACCATCGACACCTCGTCGAGCACGATGAGCCGGGCGTCTGCCG
>JAUZRU010000020.1 GCA_030950185.1 Paracoccaceae bacterium
GTGTGCTCTTCCGATCTCGGGTGCCTGTGGTGCCGCTTTCGGGAAATACGGGGTTATCGGGGGGCGGTTATCCGGGCGAGGACGAGGCGATCATCCTGTCGCTGGAGCGCATGAACCGCATCCGTCAGATCAATACGGACAGCCATGTCGCAATTGTCGAGGCCGGGGTCGTGCTGGCCAATCTGCATGCGGCGGTCGAGGAACATGATCTGGTGTTTCCTCTGGTGTTCGGTGCACGTGGATCCTGCATGATCGGCGGGAATCTGGCGACCAATGCGGGTGGCTCGAACGTCGTGAGATATGGCAATACGCGGGCGCTGTGTCTGGGGCTTGAGGCGGTTCTTGCCGACGGCACCGTTGTTGACCTGATGAGCGAGCTGCACAAGGACAATACCGGCTATGACCTGAAGGATCTGTTCATCGGCTCCGAGGGCACGCTGGGCGTGATCACCGCCGCGGTGCTGAAGCTGTTTCCGAAACCTGCGGCCTATGCAACCGCGATGGTGTCGGTGCCCGACATCGGTGGCGCGCTGAAGCTGCTGCACCGAATCCAGGCTGCCAGCGGTGGCGGGGTCGAGGCGTTCGAATACATGCCGCGCACCTATTTCGAGCATCTCGCGCGGATCGACCCCAAGGCACAGCTGCCGTTCGACCCGCTGCCCGAGGTGGGCATCATGGTCGAGGTGGCGGCAACCGCCCCCGCTGATGCAATCCCCGACGAAGATGGCCGTCTGCCTGTTGTTGCGCATCTGGAGGCGGCGTTGGAAGAATTGTTCGAAACCGGCGAGGTGCTGGATGCCGTGGTCGCCCAGACCGAGGCACAGCGGGCCGAGATGTGGCGCCAGCGCGAGATGGCCTTTCAGGTGGCAATCAGCCGTGGCATGCCGGTTGCCACCGATATTGCCGTGCCACTGGACAAGGTCGGTACATTTCTGGAGCGTGCCAACGCAGCACTGGCCAGGGCATTTCCGAGAGCCGAAGCGGTGGTTGTGGCGCATCTCGGCGATGGAAACCTGCATTACAGCGTCTGGGTTGATCCCACTGATCCGTCTGCCGCCGGCGCCGCCGAACATGAGGCTGTTCACAACCTTGTCGAAGATGTCGTGCGCGACCTGGGCGGCAGCTTTTCTGCTGAACATGGCGTAGGTCTGTCAAAAAAGGGCAGCATGGCACGCTACAAGGACAAGGGGGCGCTGCGGGCCATGCGGGCGATCAAGGCGGCGCTGGACCCGAACAACATCATGAATCCGGGCAAGGTTCTGCCGTGATGGCTGTTCTTATCCCCGCCAAGGAAAAGTCCGGCGGCTCCTCTGACCACGCTCAGTCCTGCGAAACGAGTCGCAGTTCGATGCGGCGATTACGTTTGAAATCCGCAGGTGTCTTTCCCCGCGCAATCGGGTGGAACGCGCCATAGCCGACAGCGGCAAGATGGTCGGGTGGCAGGCCGTATTTCACAAACAGACGCAATACGGCAAGCGCACGCTGCGACGACAGTTCCCAGTTGTCGGCAAAGCGGCTGCCCGGGCGCATCTTGCGGATGTCGGTATGGCCGTTGACCCGCAACACCCATGTGACATCTGACGGAATACCCTTTGTCGTTTCGCGGGTGAAATCGGCGATACGGCGCAGCTGCCGGCGGGCGCCGTTGCTCAACTCGGCCGATCCGGATTTGAACAGGATCTCTGCCTGCACGAAAAACCGCTTGCCGTCTGATGAAAAGCCCTCGCGCCCGTGAAATGCCTTTTCCAACCCCCTGAGCAGCTGGTCATTGAACCGCGCCACCGGGCTTTCGGCTGGCTTGCGCGGCCTGGCGCGCTGCTTGAGGGTGGCGATCTCGGCACGCTTTTCCTCGATGTCGCGCTCCAGCAGGCGGATCACCCGCACCTTGTTTTGCAAATCATCGCGATGGCTGGCATTTTCCCCGGTCAGCCGGTTCACCTGGTCAGCAAGGGCGGATCTGTCCAGCTCAAGCGCGGCAATCTGATCGGTCAGCTTATTGATGCGGGCCGCGGCGTCCGCTTCCCTGGCATGGCTGTCGGTCAACGCGGCATCCAGCCTTTTGGCCTTTTCCGTCAATCTCTGGTTCTTGTCGCGCGCAGTGGCAAGCGCGGTCCGTGCATCGTCAAGCAGCCCCTGCAGGCTGTTTTTCGCGGCCGTGAGTGCGGTAATTTCCTCGTCCCGGCTGGCGACGCGGTTTTCAAGCTCGGCGCGTCGTGCATCAAGCCGGGCGAGTGAGCGGTTCAGCATGTCGATCTTCTTTCGCGCCTGTTGCAGGTCTGCGCGAAGCCCCTTCAACTTGCCTTCCAGGTCCCGGATCTGCGCCGTCAACGCGTCGCGCTTTTCCGCAAGATTCTGTTCGCGCTGCCGTGCCTGTGCCATGCTGGCCTTGTAATCCCGCTCATTTGCCGCCGCGGCGTGCCGCGCGTTTTTCAGCTGATCTTTCTGTGCCTTCAGCTGGTTTTCAAGCTGGTTGATCATCTGTTTGCGCTGCGCCAGTTCGTCGACAAGACCTGACATGTTGTTCTGCAGGGTGGAAACATCCTGCTCCAGCCCCGCGATCCTGGCCTGTGCCGCCTGGATATCCTTGGCGCGGCTGCCAAGATCGGTGGTCAGCTTGTCGATCTGGCTCTGCAACTTGCGACCATGTGCCAACGCCGCATCATGTTGTTTCTGCAGCTCGGCCATTTCCTGGCGCGCCGCCTTGAGCCGCGTTTCAAGTGTGCCGACCTTCTGGCTGGCCTTGCGGTAAAGCCCCGAGGCACCATCAAGGCGCTTTTTCATGGTGGCAAGCTCGGACGTCCTGGCTATTTCAAGCCGACTGGCCGTCTTCAGGCGCGAATTCAGCGCGCCGATCTTCGCAGTCAGACGATCCACCCGCAGCAGGGCATCATCGCGTTCAGCCAGCAATGCCGATGCTTTCTGCAGCAGCTCCGCCTGCTGTTTCCGCAACTTCTGTATGGTCTGGGTATGCTCATCGATACGGGCGAGGAACTGATCGAGCAGATTTGCCTGCAACTCGATCTGGGCCGACTGCGTTCCTGCGGTTTCCACCAGCAGACGATACCAGGAAAACGCCTCGGCCTTGCTGCGGGGCGCGGCAACCAGCAAATAGCCCAGACCTTTTGTGGCTGATCGGCAGCCCATCTTCAGGGCCTCGGAAAGACGCTTGAGCTCCTGCTTTTTCTGGTCCTCGGGCAAGGCCATGAACGCCTTTTTCGTCAGGTAATTACCCCCGCAAGGCCCGGGCATACCATCGGAATATGCCGGCGCCATTACAATGGTGCCCAATACAGCAGCGGCAAGCATGGAAATATATTGGCGCATGAACTCCCCCAGAAAAATCACGCATGAACAAATGCATTTTGCAGAGGGCACTGCACCCGACAGGCCCCTCGAACAGGTTAACCCATTATTTCACGAGCGCCACCAATTCGCGACAACACCGGGGATTGTCCATTAATCTGTTGCCAATTCACGCACAAGCCGAGGCTTATTGGCTCGCAGTAGGAAACAATGTGTCAATATTATCATTATTAGATTTATATTGAGAACACCTGTTTGCCCGAAACAGGCAACGATTTACTGCCTCTCGGCGGCACCCCCTGCGACATGGCGAGCAACTGCGTAAAACGGCCCCTGTCCGGCCCGCTGGATATATGGCAGCCCGATACTTCAAAAACCTTTTATCGCTTCTTGTAAGGTTATTATGTCATAACTATACATCAACCAACCGATATCAACGAGGCTGAACACAATGCAGACCAAATCGATCGTGAAAGAAAAATTGCCCGGCTGGATCAGGTTGCTGGCCGGGGTTGCCGTGATTTTCGGCGGAATGACCGTGTTTTCCGGGGGTATGGTGCTTTTTGGCCCGCCCGAGGCACGTATGGCTGCCGGTCATTATGTTCCATTTGTTGTCTGGTTCAATTTTCTTGCTGGATTCGCCTATGTGGCAACTGGGGTCGGTCTCTGGATGGGGGCGGGCTGGGCAAGAACCTTGGCGATTCTGATCGCAGCTTCTACTATCGCCCTGGCTGTCGCGTTCGGGGTGTTCGTTGCGATGGGCGGCGCCTTTGAAATGCGCACGGTCGCGGCACTGATCCTCCGTGGCGCGGTCTGGATTACAATCGCTGTCGTCTCGCGCCGCGCCATTGGGTAGAGGTATCGTGGTGACGGTGACAGCAGGAGCCGCCCCTCCCTGGCGAGAGAGCTGCGGGCAACCGAGGGATTGCCATCCACCTACCGAAAGACGCGCGCCTTTCGGACCTTGAAATGATCGGGCAACGCCTGGACAGGAGCTAACCATGAAGACCGTCCTGAAACTGACCTTCATCACCCTTCCGCTTATGGCAATCGGGGTCGGAATACTGGCCTTCATCATATCGAACCGGCCGGCACCAGAGCAGCTGGGCCTGGCCGAACGGCCAACCGCTGTGCGGATCATCAAGGCGGCAAACATCAGCCTGCCCCCTCGGATCACCGGCTATGGTCTGGTCCGTCCCAGCCGCGTTTACGAAGCGATCGCGCAGGTTGGCGGCACCGCCGAATACGTCAACCCTCGCCTTGAAAAGGGGGCCATACTGCCGGCGGGCACGGTTCTTCTGCGGTTGTCTCAGGCCGATTTCAACCTGGCCATCGCGCAGGCAAAGGCCAATATCAGGGCAGCCCAAGCCAGGCTTGCCGAGTTGGACATTTCCGAAAAGAACCAGCAGGCAGCGCTTGAAATCGAACGAAAGGCGCTGGAGATAAAGCAACGCGACCTCGAGCGCATCCAGAAGCTGGCGGCAAGCGGCACCGCCAGCAAGGCGGCCCTTGACGGCACGCGCGCCGCGTGGCTGGCGCAGCGCCAGAAGGTTCTGAACCTGGAAAACGCCCTTTCTCTGCTGCCTACCACACGGCGGGTACAGCAAGAACAGATCGCCGTTTACGAGGCCACGCTCAAGACGGCCGAGCTGAACCTCGCCCGCACGACGCTGACCCTTCCCTTCACCGCGCGCGTCGCCCGCACGACGGTCGAGATCGGTCAGTTCGTGCGTGTCGGGCAGATCGTCGCCGTTCTTGACGGGGTGGATTCTGCCGAGGTCGAGGCCCAGGTTTCGATCGCCGACATGCTGGCATTGCTGCAATCGGGCAGCCGTAGCGGCACAAGGCCTGCAATGACCCCCGAGGCATTGACCCGTTTCCTGCAGGACATGGGATTGCGCGCCGAGGTGCGTCTGCGCCTTGGTCAGCAGGTTCTGTCATGGCCTGCCAAGGTTGATCGCATAAGCGACACCATAGACCAGAAATCGGGCACCCTGGGCGTGATCGTGCGCGTGGATACCGCCTATTCCGGCGCCGAGCCGGGGAAGCGCCCGCCGCTGACCAAGGGCATGTTCGTCGAGGTTGTCCTCAGCGCGCGTCCCCTTGAGGGGGTCGTG
Source organism: Paracoccaceae bacterium (assembly GCA_030950185.1). Lineage (GTDB taxonomy): Bacteria > Pseudomonadota > Alphaproteobacteria > Rhodobacterales > Rhodobacteraceae > UBA5972. Next base: position 5,421 of record JAUZRU010000020.1, read on the forward strand.
ATTCCGCGCAGCGCGCTTCGGGATGGCAAGGTGATGCTGGTCGATTCCGACAGCCGGCTGCTGACCATACAAGTCACGCCGCGTCTCGTTCAGGATGAAATCGCCCTGATCGACAAGGGGCTTGAGGCGGGCAGCAAGGTGGTTGTCAGCGCCCTGTCACCAGCGGTCGAGGGAATGTTGCTGAACACGACGCAAGACAAGGCCCTCGAGGCCCGCCTCGCCCTTGCAGGACAAGCCCGATGATCAGATTCTTTACCGGCCACCAGACCATCGCCAACCTGCTGATGGTGTTGTTCCTTTTATCAGGCCTGTTCATTGGCCCGACACTGTTGCGAGAAACATTTCCACGGCCCGCACCAAACAAGGTCGAGATCACCGTTCCCTATCCTGGCGCGCGGCCCGAGGATGTGGAAACGGCAATCTGCGAGCGCATCGAAAACGCGCTGGATGCGGTGACGGGGATCGACACCCAATCCTGCGAAGCCCGTGAAAGCCTGGCGCGTGCCGAAGTCAAGATGCGCGAAGGCGAAAACTTTCAGGCGTTTACAGCCGACGTGAAATCGGAAATAGAAGCGATTCCGGATTTTCCCGCAAGGGCGGATCCGCCGCGGATCAAGCCACTTGGCCTGACCGATTTCGTGGCGTCAGTTGCCATTACCGGACCATCCACCCGAACCGGCCTGAAGGATTACGCCGAACAGATCCGTACGCGCATGTTGCGCTGGGGGGGTATCCCCAAGGTGGATATCCGTGGCTTTTCGACACGCGAATTGCGGGTCGGGCTGCGCCCCGAGGCCTTGCGCCAGTTCGGCATTTCCGTTTCCGACGTCGCAAAGGCCATTCAGGCGGCCAGCCTCGATCTTCCGGCGGGTAGCATTGAAACCCGTTCCGAAACCCTGTTGATAAGGGTGGCCGAGGAACGCCAGACGCCGCAGGCGCTGGCGGCGCTGATCGTCCGTTCCTCTCCTGCAGGCGGACAGGTGCGACTGGGCGACATTGCGGACATAACCGAGCGTTTTACCAAGGATGACGACGTCATCCTCTTTGACAGCAAGCCCGCGGCAGTACTGGACATCACCAAGACGCGCGCCGAAGACAGCCTGCGGATCATGGACGCCCTCAACGCCTTTCTGGCAGCCGAGCGCAAGCAGGCCCCGCCTAGCGTCGTGATGGAAATAACCTCTGATGCGGCAACAGTGGTGCGCGAACGCCTTGAGCTGGTCGTGGTCAACGGGCTGCAGGGGCTGGCGCTGGTTTTTCTGGTTCTGTGGCTTTTCTTCGGGTTCCGCTTTTCGTTCTGGGTTGCGATGGGCCTGCCCGTCGCCCTGATGGGCGGGGTGGCCCTGATGGGGCTGGTTGGCTATTCCCTGAACCTGATGACGACACTGGGGCTGCTGATCGTGATCGGTCTGCTGATGGATGACGCCATCGTCATCGCCGAAAACATCGCCCGCTTGCGCGAAAAGGGGCTGAGCGCCTTCGAAGCCGCCGTGCAGGGGGCAGGACAGGTGTTTCCCAACGTGTTGGCATCATTCGCGACGACGGCGATGATCTTTGGCTCGCTTGCCTTTCTTTCGGGCGACCTTGGTGCCGTACTGCGGGTCGTCCCAGTGGTGATGCTGTTCGTGCTGCTGGTTTCGCTTGTCGAGGCCTTTCTGATATTGCCCCACCACCTGCTGCACAGCCTTCAGAACCCCCGCAAGGAAGGTGGCATGCGCCACCGGGTCGAGCAGGCCATGGACTATACCCGCGAACGCCTCGTCGGCCCGTTGGTCGACTGGTCGATCCGCTGGCGCTATGTCGTGACCGGGCTGACATTCACACTGCTGCTGGTTGCTGCCGGCATGCTGGCAGGCGGCTATCTGAAATTCACCGCCTTTCCCGAACTGGACGGTGACACCATCGTCGCCAGGGTTCTGCTGCCCCAGGGAACACCGCTGCGACGGACCGAAGAGGTCATCGCACGATTGCAACGCGGGCTGGACAAGACCAATGCAGAGCTGTCTCCACTGCAGCCGGGCGGTGCAAAGCTGATCCGGCATGTATCGGTCTTTTACGGGCTCAATCGCGATGCTTTCGAAAGCGGCGCGCATGTGGCCACTGTCAGCGTCGATCTGCTGCCATCGTCACTGCGCAACCACAGGCCCGATGCAATCATGGAGGCATGGCGCAAAGCGGTCGGGGATGTGCCCGATGTCATCAGCCTGAAATACGCCGAGGCCACAATCGGACCGGCCGGCATTGCCATCGACATGCGCTTGAAGGGCGACGACCTTGCCGACCTCAAGAAGGCGTCGGTCGAGTTGCAGGACTGGCTGTGGAAATACAAGGGCGTCACCTCGATCATGGACGATCTGCGCCCCGGCAAGCGCGAGCTGCGCATCACACTGAACGAGGCCGCAGGCCCCATGGGGGTAACCGCCGGTCTGATCGCCGATCAATTGCGGTCGGCCTATTACGGGACGACCGTCAGCGAAATGCAGGTCAATGGCCAGCGGCTGGACGTGACCGCACAGCTTGACGATACCGACAAGGGTTTGCTGCGCCAGTTTGATGATTTCGTCATCACAAGGCCGGATGGCTCGTTCGTTCCGTTGTCGGTGGTTGCGCGAATCGAAGTTGGTCAGGGCTATAGCCGGATCAACCGCGAAGGGGGAATTCGCACAGTTACCGTTCAGGGCAGTATCGACACGCGTGTTGCCAACGCCAATGCCATAGTCAGCGATACCCTGGCGCGTTTCATGCCGGGCCTGCTGAAACGGCATCCGGGGATCACGCTTGACATCGAAGGGCAGCGCGCCGAGGCCACGAAAACCCAGAAATCCATGCTCAAGGGGTTTGCCATCGGGCTGATCGGGGTTTTTCTGTTGCTCAGCTTCCTGTTCCGTTCATATGTCGAACCGATCGTCGTGATGCTGATCATCCCGCTGTCCCTGATCGGGTCGATCTTCGGGCATATGGCCATGGGGCTGGATTTTTCGATGCCGTCCATGCTGGGCTATGTAGCGCTGGCCGGGGTGGTGGTGAACAACTCGATCCTGCTGGTTGATTTCGTCAAGCATGAACACGGAACCTCGCTGACCGTCGCCGAGGCCGCGGGAAAAGCCGCCAGGGCGCGGTTCAGGGCGATTTTCCTTACCTCACTGACAACCATCGCAGGGTTGCTTCCGATCCTGACCGAAACCAGCTTGCAGGCGCAGATCCTGATTCCACTTGTTGCCAGCCTGACCTTCGGCTTGCTGGCGTCCGCGCTGATCGTGCTGTTCGTACTGCCGGGCATCTATGCGATCCTCGACGATATGGGGTTGAGTACGCTTGCCCGTGAACGGCGCGAAAGGGTGGCGGAGACAGGTAACCGGGATCTCGGCCTCAGATCGCCAACCGAATAAGCGCGGCAACAACGGTAAGTGTCATCACCCCCGCAAGCCAGAGCCCCGCAAACCAAAGCAGACGCTGAAATGTTCCGTTCTTGCGCATCAGTGATACCCCTCGCCTGCGCGTACCTTTCCACGAAACACCCAATAGGCATAGGCGGTGTAGGCCAGAATCATGGGAATCAGAACCACCGTTCCGACCAGCGTGAACGAAAGGCTGGAATCGGGTGCCGCCGCTTGCCAGATGGTCAGCGAAGGCGGCACGATGTGCGGGTAGAAACTGATGCCGATACCGATGAAGCCCAGGATAAACAGGGACAGTGCCGCCAGAAAAGGGCGCAGGTCATCGCCATGCTTAAGACCTTTCCACAACTGCCATGCGGCCAGCGCCACCAGTGACGGCACCACTACACTGAAAAGACTGCCTGGGAGGTTGAACCAGCGCTGAAAATATACCGGATCCAGGAACGGTGTCAGGGCGCTGACAATACCGATAAAGCCGAGTGTGGCAGCGGCCAACGGGCGCGCAAGGCGGCGCATTTTCCGCTGCAGCTCACCGGTGGTCTTGTAGTTCAGCCAGGTTGCCCCCAGCAGCGCGTATCCGGCCAGAACAGCTATTCCCGTCAGGACAGAGAAAGGCGAAAGCCAGTCCCACCAGCCGCCGGCATAGGCGCGACCGACGACCTTGATCCCCTGCACCAGGGCGCCCAGAGCAACCCCCTGCATGAAACCGGCCACCAGAGAACCACCGAAAAATGCGCAGTCCCAGACCTTGCGCCAACGCTCGGTTCGCCAGCGGTATTCAAAGGCGACACCGCGAAACACCAGCGCCAGCAGCATCAGGATGATAGGCATGTACAGCGCCGGCATGATAACGGAATAGGCCAGCGGGAACACGGCAAACAGACCGCCGCCCCCCAGCACCAGCCATGTTTCGTTGCCGTCCCATACGGGTGCGATGGTATTCATCATCACACCCCTTTCGCCACTGTCACGAGACATCGGGAACAGGATACCGACACCAAGGTCGAATCCGTCCAGAATGACATAGGTCAGCACTGCAAATGCAATGATACCGGCCCAGATGAAAGCAAGATCGAATTCCATTTCCCGAACTCCTCTATTCGCCCGGCTGTGCCTTGACGGATTCCATGACCGCAACGCGCAGTGGTCCCTTGTCATGGGTGTTACCGTCGCCGTCAGCGCCTTTGGCCATCAAGCGCAGGATGTAGAAGGTGCCAGCGCCAAAGACGAAGAAATAGACGATGATGAATGCCAGCAGAGATGCGCCTACTGCGGGGGCAGCAATAGGTGAAAGCGACTCGCTGGTTCTGAGCAACCCGTAGACGGTATATGGCTGACGACCGACTTCGGTGGTAATCCAGCCGGCCAGCACCGCGACAAAACCGGCTGGTCCCATCATCACCGCGGCACGTTGCAGCCAATGGTCGCCATACAGGTTGCCCTGCCAGCGCCGCCAGAGGCTCCACAGACCGACACCCAGCATGGCAAATCCCAGGCCCACCATGATCCGAAAGCTCCAGAACAGCACGGTCACAGGGGGCTCTTCGTCATCAGGCACCTTGTCCAGCCCGTCCAGCGGTGCATTCAGTGAATGCTTGAGGATCAGGCTCGACAATTTCGGAATCTCAACGGCGTAGTCGATCCGTTTTTCTGCCGGATTGGGAATGCCGAACAGGATCAGGGGCGCCCCGTCGGGGTGGCTTTGGTAATGTCCTTCCATCGCCGAAATCTTGGCCGGCTGGTATTCAAGCGTGTTCAGGCCGTGGCTGTCACCCGCGAATATCTGCAGTGGGGCAGTTATCACAATCATCCACATGGCCATCGAGAACATGCGCCGGGTCACGGGCCCATCGCGCCCCCGCAGCAGGTGCCACGCAGCCACGCCAGCCACAACGAAGGACGTGGTCAGATAGGCGGCCAGCACCATATGGGTCAGGCGATAGGGGAAAGAGGGGTTGAATACGATCTGCCACCAGTCCTGGGGCAGAAACTGGCCATTGTCACCGATAACAAAGCCGGCGGGTGTCTGCATCCAGGAATTGACTGCAAGGATCCATGTGGCCGACATCAGGGTGCCTATGGCCACCATGAGGGTTGCAAACATGTGCAACCCGTTGCCGACACGTTCACGCCCGAACAACATGATGCCCAGAAAACCGGCCTCCAGGAAAAATGCGCTCATCACCTCGTAGGCCATCATCGGGCCAAGTATCGGGCCCGTCTTGTCGGAAAAGACCGCCCAGTTCGTGCCAAACTGGTAAGACATCACGATGCCGGAGACGACCCCCATGCCAAAGACGACCGCAAAGATCCTTTTCCAGTAGTCAAACAGGGCGAGATAGGTGTGATCGCGGGTCTTCAGCCACATCGCGTTCAGCAAGGCCAGAAAGCTTGCCAGCCCGATCGAGAACGCCGGAAAGATGATATGAAACGAGATCGTGAAGGCGAACTGAATTCGGGCCAGTGTCTCGGCTGTGAAACCATCAAACATGCATATGCCCTCCAATAGCCCCTTCTGCATGCGGGTGCTCGGCGGAAAGGGCAGGTGGTATTTCAATGGCTTCCCCGCCCAAATGGGAGGGGAAGCCGGGACAGGGTTACTTCTTGCCGAAATCGGCTGCGGTGACCTGGCCGTCGCCATTGCGATCAATGATCTTCAGCCATGCAGCCGTGCGATCAAGAAATTCCTGACGAGAAACATAGCCATCACCGTTCACATCGTTGAAATCCATCTGCATGCCCTTTTGCATGCGTTTCTCGCCCTTGCCTTTCTTGTCGCCATTTTCAGCAACATCGCTGGCACGGGCTTCGTCGAAAGCCACGTATTCTTCGGCGCTCAGACGGCCGTCATCATTCTGGTCGAAAGATGCGAAGATGTCGCTCCGGCGCTCGGTCAGCTCGGCGAGGGTGACCGCACCGTTACCGTCAAGATCCCAATTCTCGATGAAATGCGAACCGGGGGCTTCACCCGCCCATACGGCGACGGGGAAGATTACAGCAGCGATAAGCGACGTGTTGAACAGTTTCATGGTTTTGTTTCCTTGTGTCTGGATATGGCCTGACAGTCTGAAACTGCCCTTTGCCGTGTTGTCTTGTATGAAATAAAGGAACGCACTTGCCTAAAAGCAATATCCCAAATATATCTTTTTTGTCGCACCCGTTCGAAATGGCAGGAAATCCGCCTTGAAACTTACAAGCTATACCAATTACGCATTGCGATCGCTTCAGCTCGCAGCGCTCAAGGCCCCGCATCTGGTGCGCATCGACGATGTCGCCCGCCTTCACGGGTTGGCCCGCCCACATATCATGAAGATCGTCCACCAGCTGGGATGCGCCGGATATCTTGAAACTCGACGCGGCCGGGGCGGGGGGTTCAGGCTTGCCAGGCCCGCCGACGAGATCACGGTTGGTGAAATCGTACGGATGACCGAGGGCGACTTTGACGTTGTCGAGTGTTTCAATCCCGAAAAGAACACCTGCCCGCTGATGGGGGTCTGCAAACTGTCCAACGTGATCAAGAAGGCAACCAACGCTTTCATCGAGGTGCTTGACGATGTCACGATTGCGGATATCGCGTCAAACCGAACACAGCTTCTGGAAAGGCTGGCCCCGGTCAACGAACCACTGAAACTGCCAGAGACGCCGGCCGATGGGCCGCGGACCGAGGTGGAATCATAACCGAACAATACCGGATGATGGGGCAACAGCGATGACTACAACATCATCCAACACGTCGCCCAAGTGTCAGTCTTCGCCGAAACTTACTTCGAGCTGGGAAAGAAGGGGGCTGACAGGGAATGTCCGAAACTCGGTGTATGGGGTCTGGCCCATGCGGTTGAAACGGGTCATTTTTTGAACCGTTCCGGGTACAGGATGGCGAATTGGTTTCTTGCGGCAACCCATTCTCTGACGGACCTGCCTTTACGCTCGAAATTTCGGATTCGCCACCATGATCGAGGGGGCAAAGGCGCAGCGGGCGCTGGCCGACAAGGCCTATGCCAGCAAGGCCAACCGGGCGGCCCTGAAAGGCAAATATCGCGACGGCATCCTGCTCAAGGCCGCAAACAGGATCGAACTCAACCACCAAACCCCGGCAATCGCATAACCCACCCCCCGAAACCCGTTTGCCCGCTCAAACACCAGCGGGCCAGGAAAGATGGAAAACCACAAAACGGGCCTCAAGCGGACCATCACGCAGAGATCTTTTCCCTTTCCTGCCACCGGTCACCTGCAACCCCCAGATCGGTGTGACTCGACAAGTCTGCCTGACTCGCGGCAGGTTTGCCTGCCATGGAACGGCCCCGATTTCGACCATCAGATGATCAGATGACAGATTGGATTGTCCCCACGGCAGGGGGCAACACTCCGAATACTGGCAGTTTCAGGAGCCCAGGCGCGCGCCTTGAACGGGACAGTCAGATTTCCTGTGCAGCGTAGTCGGCCGGGTCAACCCGATCCGGTCGCCCCGGGATATCAAGCATCGTCGTTTCGCGGCTTCCCCGGGCAATCACGTGCCCGCCGCGAATGACGGCCAGCCGCGCAGGGCGCAGGCGGATGGCCTCGATGGGATCCCTCGCCTGCAGCAAAACCATGTCGGCACGGCATCCACTTTCCAGACCATAACCCTCCAGCCCCATGATGGTGGCCGAATTGACCGTCACCGCATCAAAGCACCAGCGCATGTCTTGCCGGCTGGACAGCTGGCCGACATGCAATGCCATATGCGCCACATCCAGCATGTCGGCGGTGCCAAGCGAATACCAAGGGTCCATCACGCAATCGGAACCGAAACCCACGGTAATGCCGGCGTCGCGCAGCTCGCGAACACGGGTCTGCCCGCGCCGCTTGGGATAGCTGTCGTGACGCCCCTGCAACATGATGTTGATCAGCGGATTGGGGACGGCATGCACGCCTGCTTCGACCATCAGGGGGATCAGTTTCGAGACATAGTAATTGTCCATCGAATGCATCGACGTCAGATGCGACCCGGTCACCCTTCCTTGCAGGCCCAATCTCTGCGCTTCGCAGGCCAGAGTCTCGACGTGGCGGCTGAGGGGATCGTCGCTTTCGTCGCAATGCATGTCAACCATCAGGCCCCGCTCGGCAGCGAGTTCGCAAAGCAGGCAGACGCTGTCTGCGCCGGCCTGCATGGTGCGCTCGAAATGGGGGATACCACCTACCACATCCACCCCCATATCGAGGGCGCGGATCAGGTTGTCCCTGGCTGTCGGATCCCGCAAGACGCCATCCTGCGGAAAGGCCACCAGCTGCAGGTCAAGATAGTCTGCCACCTGCCGGCGCACTTCCAGCAGCGCCTGAACGCCCTTGAGTTCGTCATCACAGACATCGACATGGCTGCGGATCGCCCCGATGCCCTGACTGACAGCGAGATCACAATAACGCAGCGCGCGGGCGATGATGTCGTCGATGCTTTGCTGTGGTTTCAACTCTCCCCACAAGGCGATGCCTTCAAGCAACGTGCCCGAGACATTCATGCGCGGATTGCCCAGCGAAAGCGTTGCATCCATGTGAAAATGCGGGTCAATAAAGGGCGGGCTGATCAACTGCCCCTGGGCATCGATCACCTCGCGAGCCTCGGCGGTGATACCCCGTTCAACCGCGGCGATCCGCCCTTGTTCACAGGCGATATCCATACCGGTTCTGCCATCCGGCAGCGTGGCATTGGTTATGATCAGGTCGAACTGCATCGCAGCCCCTCCTCTAGCGTTGGCCCTTGAACCATGGCTTCAGCAAAGCACGTGGGTATTCGGCCCGGCGGGCTGCAATCACAAGGGCAAAGATCGACAGAACATATGGTGCCATCAGAAACACCTGGGTTGGCAGAAATGCCCCGACCTGAGTCTGCATGCGCACCTGAAAGGCGTCGAAGGCACCGAACAGGATAGCCCCCAGAAGTGCCTTGCCGGGGCGCCAGCTGGCAAAGATCACCAGGGCTATGCTGATCCATCCGCGCCCGTTCACCATACCGAAGAAAAAGGAATCGAACGCCGACATGCTGAGAAACGCGCCACCTATGGCCATGATCGCAGAGCCGGCCACAACCGCCCCGATCCGCAATGCATAAACGGACAGGCCCTGCGCATCGACGGCGTCCGGATTATCGCCCACCGCGCGAATTGCAACCCCGAGAGGCGTTCTCGCAAGCACCCACCAGACCACCCCCACCAAAGCCAGGGCCAGCCACGTAAGGGCCGTTTGCTGAAAAAGCACAGGCCCGAAAAAGGGGATATCCGACAGGCCGGGTATGTCCAGCGCACGAAATGGCTCGATCCTCGGCGGAGAGCTGACATTTGGAAGGGCGGTTCGATAGGCGAAATAGCTTACCGATGTCGCCAGCATGGTGACCCCCAACCCCGAAACATGCTGGGACAGGCCCAGCGGCACGGTCAGGATGGCATGGATCAGGCCAAAGAACCCGCC
>JAUZRU010000021.1 GCA_030950185.1 Paracoccaceae bacterium
AAAGCCGGTGATGACGGTGGCGGGGATCTTGCGGGGCATGGTTAGATGTATCCTTGGTTCTGTGTGACCTGTCACATATGTCGTCCGCCTTGTCGGCGGACAAGGCGGCGAGGTCAACCTTGTTCACGTGAAAGTCAGGAATGCCGGGGCCACATCACATGCAGCCCCGGACAGGTTTTTCCGTTGTCAGGTGGTGCGGTTGCGGTTCCAGAACCACCCGGCCAGAAACCCGAGCACCGACCAGCTGAGCGCCGCCACCGCGATGGATCGCCCGGCGAACATCCCCTCTATAGACGGGGGAACGACGCCGGAAAGGTCTTCCAGATGGGGGGCGCCGACGATATGCGGAATCACGATCAGCACCAGCGCCAGCGCCGACAGGGCCAGGCTGCGCCCAAAGGCGATCAGGGCGATGCCGACGCCGGTTGCCAGCGCCGTGCCGATCCACCACATCTGGCGCGCGGTAATGTCTGCCGCCGGAATGCCTGGCGTTTCAGGCGGAAGGCCCGCCGCCGGCGCCACATGCAGGGCCAGAAATCCGGCAAGCCCCCATAATATCCCCTCGCGCGCGGTCACCTGGTGGCCGTATTTTTCGGCTACCGCAAACAGCGCGATCAGGATCAGCGCGAATCCGGTATAGGTGATCAGCTCCATCCCGAAGGTCATGATGCCGCGATGCACCGGGTCGGTGTCACGATGCCAGAGCGATGTGTCGGGCCCCTCCTCGGCGGCAGGCTGTGCCGTGGTATCTGGCGCGGCGGTGAAATGCGTCAGTTGACCTGATTCATATTGCTCGGCCTCGATGATGATGGGAACGAGCATGGCGAAATGCAGCACCGAGGCAACAACCCCTGCCGCAAGGCCAGCGAACAGCGCGCTGGCGACCAGTTTTTTCAGCATGTTTCAGACCGATTTTCAGTGACAGGCAAAGCCGATGGAGTGGCGAACGTCATGGGCGCTGTCATGCAGCACGGGGACGTGGGCAAAGCCGGTGATGAAAACCAGGCCCAGCCCCATGAAGGCCACAAGGGCGATGGTCAGAAGATCGGTGTTCGAGGCGGTCTGTGCCTGCGTCGTCGTATTTGTTGTCGTGTTCATTGTGCTTCCTTTCCCGTCACACCCGACGGATATTGGGTTTCCGTTGCGCAGGGCTGGTCTCCTGGCTCGCGGGTCGTTGCGCTTCGCCGCCTTCCCGGGCCGGTTGGCCCAGTGGCAAATTGACGGGCGCTCTCCGCATACAGTCGCGGGGGCGGCTGCGGCTTTGGGCCCCTCTTTGGGTCATCCCCTACCGCATTCCCATTTGATCCCCGGCCGCTTGGCAGCTGATGGGGAACCTTGCGCATTCTTATTGGCGGCAAACAGGCCGTCCGGTCAAGGCATCATGCGACCCCGACGCACGCGATTGCGACGTTGCGTGCCGGGGGTGGCGGAGTGGTGAAAAAGGGGGCAGTGTCCTGATCGAACCCTTCCAAGGCGGCAGTAACATCGTGACCAGATTTTCCGACAACATGCGCGGCGCGCTGCTTATGATGCTGACAATGGCCGCCTATACATTCAATGACGCCTGCATCAAGTCGGTCGCGAATGATCTGCCGCTGTTTCAGGCGGTATTCCTGCGGGGGGTGATGACGTCGGCCATGCTGGCAGGGTTTGCGCTGTGGCGGGGCGAGTTGCGACTATATATACCCCGCGGCGATCGTGTGACCCTGTTCTTGCGCCTGGCGGGCGAGGTCGGGGCGACGATCTTTTTCCTTCAGGCCCTGTTCAACATGCCGATTGCAAATGTGACGGCGGTCATGCAGTCGCTTCCCCTGGCGATAACCCTGGCGGGCGCGGTGTTTCTTGGTGAACGGGTTGGATGGCGGCGCTATGGGGCGATTGCCATCGGTTTTGCCGGCGTCATGCTGATTGTGCGCCCCGGTGCGGACGGGTTTGACGCCTATTCCCTGTCGGCGCTGGTCGCGGTCGGCTTTGTCGTGTTGCGCGATCTGACCACCCGGCGGCTGAGTGGGCACATGCCTTCGATGACGGTGGCGCTGATGACGGCGCTGTCGATCACCTTGCTGGGGGCGGTTGGATCGCTTTACGGGGGGTGGGAGCCGGTATCGGGCCGGTCGATCGGCCTGCTGACGCTGGCAGCTGTTTTCATCTTTGCCGGATATCTTTTCAGCGTGATGGTCATGCGTGTGGGCGATATCTCGTTCACGGCGCCGTTTCGCTATACCGGGCTGGTCTGGGCAATCCTGCTGGGAATCGTGGTGTTTGGCGAAATCCCCGACACGCTGATGCTGGTGGGCAGTTTTGTCGTGGTCGGGATGGGAATCTACACCTTTTATCGCGAACGCCGCCTTTCTCGGGCCACAGGGGGCTGAATCGGCCAAACACGGTGCCGCGCCTGTTGACAAGACTCGCGACTCCCCATATACGCGCGTCACTTGCCGGAAGGAATCCATGCTTTCCGCGCATCGAAAGCCACAATCGGGCGGTCAAGATCCTGGTGCCTGGCACCACGATCCTCTGGAATTCCACCGCGGCGATTCCCGTAACAGGGGACGCTGGCGGTTTTGGTGTGTTGCCAGCCGGCGGCGCGCCAGTTCGAGTTTGAAACGGGTAGAACGGGGTAAGCCGAATGCCAACGATCCAACAGCTGATCCGCAAGCCGCGGCAGCCGAAAGTAAGACGCCAGAAGTCCATGCACCTGCAGGCATGTCCGCAGAAGCGTGGCGTCTGCACGCGTGTTTATACGACGACACCGAAAAAGCCGAACTCGGCCATGCGGAAGGTTGCCAAGGTGCGCCTGACCAATGGTTTCGAGGTGATCAGCTATATCCCCGGTGAAAGCCACAACCTTCAGGAACACAGCGTTGTCCTTATCCGCGGCGGTCGTGTGAAAGACCTTCCCGGTGTTCGCTATCACGTCCTGCGTGGTGTGCTTGATACCCAGGGTGTCAAGGACCGTCGCCAGCGCCGTTCGAAATACGGCGCTAAGCGTCCGAAGTAAGGAGATAACATCATGTCCCGACGCCATCGCGCCGAAAAACGTGAGATTCTGCCGGACGCCAAATATGGCGATACCGTGCTGACGAAATTCATGAACAACCTCATGCTCGACGGCAAGAAGTCGGTCGCCGAGCGTATCGTCTATGGCGCCCTCGAGCGCGTCGAGCAAAAGCTCAAGCGCGCGCCGATCGAGGTGTTCCACGAGGCGCTCGACAACATCAAGCCCGCGGTCGAGGTTCGCTCGCGCCGTGTTGGTGGTGCCACTTACCAGGTGCCCGTCGAAGTGCGCCCCGAACGCCGCGAGGCGCTGGCGATCCGCTGGCTGATCAACGCGTCGCGTACGCGTAACGAAAAGACCATGGAAGAGCGCCTGGCATCCGAACTGCTGGACGCGGTCAATTCCCGCGGCGCAGCCGTCAAGAAACGTGAAGACACCCACAAGATGGCCGAGGCGAACAAAGCCTTCAGCCATTACCGCTGGTAAAATCTTAAAGGCGACAAGCAGATGGCACGCGAATATCCCCTCGAACGGTACCGGAATTTCGGGATCATGGCGCATATCGATGCAGGCAAGACCACCTGCACCGAGCGTATCCTTTATTATACCGGCAAATCCCACAACATCGGCGAAGTCCATGACGGCGCCGCGACCATGGACTGGATGGAGCAGGAGCAGGAGCGTGGCATCACCATCACCTCGGCTGCGACCACCACCTTCTGGGAGCGCACCGATGACGGCAAGACCGCCCAGACGCCCAAGCATCGTCTGAACATCATCGATACGCCGGGCCACGTGGATTTCACCATCGAGGTCGAGCGTTCGCTCGCAGTACTCGACGGTGCGGTTGCCGTGCTTGATGCCAATGCCGGTGTCGAGCCCCAGACCGAAACCGTCTGGCGCCAGGCCGATCGCTACAAGGTGCCGCGCATCGTGTTTGTCAACAAGATGGACAAGATCGGTGCCGACTTCTTTAACTGCGTGAAGATGATCAAGGATCGCACCGGCGCTACCCCGGCCCCCGTGCAGATTCCGATTGGCGCCGAGACCGAACTCGAAGGCATCGTCGATCTGGTCACCATGAAGGAATGGGTCTGGGCTGGCGAAGACCTCGGTGCCACCTGGGAGCTGCGCGAAGTGCGCGACAGCCTCAAGGAACTTGCCGAAGAATGGCGCGCCACGCTGATCGAGACCGCCGTCGAAATGGACGACGAGGCGATGGAAGCCTATCTCGAAGGCGAAGAACCCGATGTCGAGACCCTGCGCAAGCTGATCCGCAAGGGCACGCTGGAAATGGCGTTCGTTCCGGTTCTGGCCGGCTCGGCCTTCAAGAACAAGGGCGTGCAGCCGCTGCTCAACGCGGTGATCGACTATCTGCCCAGCCCGCTGGATGTCGAAGACTACATGGGCTTCGAGCCGGGTGACGAAACGGAAACCCGCAACATCCCGCGCCGCGCGGATGACGACATGCCGTTCTCGGCGCTGGCGTTCAAGATCATGAACGACCCGTTTGTCGGCACCCTGACGTTCACCCGCATCTATTCGGGCACCCTGAGCAAGGGCGACCAGATGCTGAACTCGACCAAGGGCCGGAAAGAGCGCGTCGGCCGCATGATGATGATGCACTCGAACAACCGCGAGGAAATCACCGAAGCCTTTGCTGGCGACATCATCGCGCTTGCAGGTCTCAAGGATACCACAACCGGTGACACGCTGTGTGATCCGCAGCATCCGGTCGTGCTTGAAACCATGACCTTCCCCGATCCCGTGATCGAGATCGCGGTCGAGCCCAAGACCAAGGCCGACCAGGAAAAGATGGCCGCCGGCCTTGCGCGTCTTGCAGCCGAAGACCCGTCTTTCCGCGTCGAAACCGATCTGGAATCCGGACAGACGATCATGAAGGGCATGGGTGAACTTCACCTCGATATCCTGGTGGATCGTCTCAAGCGCGAATTCAAGGTCGAGGCCAATATCGGTGCGCCGCAGGTGGCCTATCGTGAAACCATTAGCCACAAGGCCGAAGTGGACTACACCCACAAGAAGCAGACCGGTGGTTCCGGCCAGTTCGCCCGCGTCAAGATGGAAATCGAGCCGACCGAGCCGGGCGAAGGTTACAGCTTTGAATCGCTGATCGTCGGCGGGGCCATTCCCAAGGAATACATCCCCGGTGTCGAAAAGGGTATCGCAAGCGTTCTGGACAGCGGTCCGCTGGCAGGCTTCCCGGTCATCGACGTCAAGGTCAAGCTTGTTGACGGTGCCTATCACGACGTTGACTCGTCGGTCATGGCCTTTGAAATCGCTGGCCGGATGGCCATGCGTGAAGGTCTGCGCAAGGCGGGCGCCAAGCTGCTTGAGCCGATCATGAAGGTCGAGGTTGTGACGCCCGAGGAATATACGGGCAACATCATCGGCGACCTGACATCCCGTCGTGGCCAGGTTCAGGGGCAAGAGCCCCGCGGCAATGCCATCGCGATCGATGCGCATGTGCCGCTGGCCAACATGTTCGGCTATATCAACACCCTGCGTTCGATGTCATCGGGTCGCGCGAACTTCACCATGCAGTTCTCGCATTACGAACCGGTGCCGCAGAACATCAGCGAAGAAATCCAGGCCAAATACGGCTGATCGAAATCCTGCGTGCCGGGCATGAATAACGGCACGCGCCAGCAATACCAAGGAGGCCATCATGGCAAAGGAAAAGTTTGAACGCACGAAACCGCACGTAAACATTGGCACGATTGGCCATGTTGACCACGGGAAGACGACGCTGACGGCGGCGATCACGAAGCAGTTTGGCGACTTCAAGGCGTATGACGAGATTGACGGCGCGCCTGAAGAGAAGGCACGCGGGATCACGATCTCGACGGCGCAT
>JAUZRU010000022.1 GCA_030950185.1 Paracoccaceae bacterium
CAGGGAAAGGATTTCCTCCAGCTCGACACTGACCAGCAGGATTGCCTTGCCCGCATCCCGCAGGGCCACGATCTGCTGGTGGATGAATTCGATCGCCCCGATATCGACGCCGCGGGTCGGTTGGCCAACCAGCAGAACCTCGGGGTTGCGTTCGATCTCGCGGGCCAGCACCAGTTTTTGCTGGTTGCCGCCGGAAAAGCTTTCGGCGCGCAGGCGCGGGTTCGGGGGGCGGATGTCGAAACGCTGCATCTTTTCCGCGGTGTCATCCAGAATCGCCGGATTGTCCATCATCAGCGGGCCCTTGTTGTATTTCGGGTCGTTGTGATAGCCGAAACACATGTTTTCCCAGGCCATGAAATCCATGATCAGGCCCAGGCGCTGCCGGTCCTCGGGGACATGGGCGATGCCGTCGCTGCGGCGCGCCTGACCGTTGGCGTGACGCCCGGCAAGCGCAAGCGGACGGTCGTGAAGGGTGATCTTGCCCTCGGCGGGGGATATGCCGCCCAGCACGTCAAGCAGCTCGGACTGGCCGTTGCCGGCAACGCCCGCAATGCCCAGGATTTCGCCCGCGCGCAGCTCGAAGGAAATACCCTTGAGGCGCTCGACGCCGGCGCTGTCGGTCAGGCGCAGATCTTCGACCCGCAGCACCGGTTTGCCGGGCTTTGCGGGTTTCTTGTCCACGCGCAGCAGAACCTTGCGGCCGACCATCAGTTCGGCCAGCTTTTGCGGGCTGGTATCGCGGGTCTTCATGGTGGCAGTCATCTGGCCCTGCCGCATGACGCTGACCGTATCGGTCGCCTCCATGATTTCGCGCAGCTTGTGGGTGATCAGGATGATTGTCTTGCCTTGATCCCGAAGGTTCTTGAGGATGCGGAACAGGTGATCTGCCTCGCTGGGGGTCAGCACGCCGGTGGGTTCGTCCAGGATCAATATGTCAGCCGAACGATACAACGCCTTCAGGATCTCGACCCGCTGCTGGTGACCGACGGAAAGATCCTCGATCACGGCGTCGGGATCGACCTCCAGTTCGTATTCTCGGGCCAGCTGCACCAGTGTCTTGCGGGCCTTGGCCAGCGAGGGCCGCAGCAATGCGCCATCTTCGGCGCCCAGCACGATGTTTTCCAGAACGGTAAAGTTTTCGACCAGCTTGAAATGCTGAAAGACCATACCGATGCCCGCGGCAATCGCCGCCTGGCTGTCGGGGATCGGGGTCAGCTTGCCGTTGATCAGGATCTCGCCCGCATCGGCCTTGTAAAAGCCGTAGAGGATCGACATCAGCGTGGATTTTCCGGCACCGTTTTCGCCGACGATCCCGTGGATCGTGCCGCGCGCGACACTCAGCGAAATATCCTTGTTTGCCTGAACCGGGCCAAAAGCCTTGGAGATTCCCCTCAGCTCAATGGCCGGGGCGGCAGTTTCCTGCCGCCCCTGTTGCTTTTCGCCTGTCACGGTCGAATTCCTTACTCGACCGGGCAGGAGTTGTCGGACATGTAGTCATGCACCTTGATCTTGCCGGCAATGATGTCGGCCTTGGCGGCGTCCACGGCGGCCTTGATGTCGGCGGTAAAGATCTTGGCGTTGTTTTCGTCCAGCGCATAGTCGATGCCGCCATTGGCAAGGCCAAGAACCTGGATGCCCGGCTTGACATCGGCGCCGGCCTTGAAGGCCTTGTACACGGCAACGTCAACGCGCTTCATCATCGAGGTCAGGACCGAGCCGGGATGCAGATAGTTCTGGTTGCTGTCCACGCCGATCGAATAGATGCCCGCATCGGCCGCGGCCTGCAGAACGCCCACACCGGTGCCGCCAGCGGCTGCATAGATCACGTCAGCCCCTTGCGAAATCTGCGCCTTGGCCAGTTCACCACCCTTCACCGGGTCGTTCCATGCGGCCGGGGTTGTGCCGGTCATGTTCTGAATGACCTTGGCGTTCGGGTTGGCGGCCTTGACGCCCTGCACATAGCCGCAGGCGAATTTGCGGATAAGCGGGATGTCCATGCCGCCGATAAAGCCGACAGTGCCGGATTTCGACGCCTTGGCTGCGGCAACACCCACCAGATACGAACCTTCATGTTCCTTGAACACGACGGACGAGACATTGGGCTGGTTCACCACCATGTCGATGATGACGAACTTGGTGTCAGGGTAATCCGGGGCAACCTTGTCCAGTGCCGAGGCAAAGGCAAAGCCGGTCATCACCACCGGGTTGTTGCCGTTTTCGGCCAGACGGCGCAGGGCCTGTTCACGCTGGGCTTCGCTGGTCAGCTCGATCTCGCGGAACTTGCCGCCGGTTTCCTTGACCCATTTGGCCGCACCATTCGAGGCCGCTTCGTTGAAGGATTTGTCGAACTTGCCGCCAAGGTCGTAGATGATGGCCGGATCGGCGATGGCCGCGACCGCGGTCATGGCAAGCGCGCTCACGGTGCCCAGGATTACTTTTGTAAATGACATGTTATTCTCCCGTTGTTATTCATTTTCGGTTGCAGCCTTGCTTTTCCAAAATATCGGATTGGCGGCTAACCAGATCAGCAGATGACCATGCGCAATTAAGACAGAAGCGGCGAAAGGGGGTCAACTGCTTTTTACTCAATTATTCCATTATCTTTTCGGGGGCAGTGGAACAGCCCCGTATCAGCCGGTCTTGTTGTTCGAGAGTTTTCTGAACATGACGATAGCCGAAATTTTCTTGCCCTTGGGCCCCTGGTAGTAATCGCGGCGGTGACCAAGGGGTTCATAGCCGGCCCTGCGGTAAAGGGTAATGGCCGCGTGATTCTCTTGCGAAACTTCAAGAAAGGCAGAATCGGCCCCCCGATCCAGCGCGGTTTTCTCGAAGATGGACAGAAGATGCCGTGCCACCCCCTTGCGGCGCGCATCGGGGGCCACGGCCAGTGTCAGAAGCTCGGCTTCCGGCCCTGCAATGCGCCCCAGAAGAAAGCCGTTTTCATTGTGAACGAGAAAGACATTCGGGCTGTCCAGAAACTGGCGAAATTCTGCGGCGCTCCAGGGGCGCGGCGTGGTAAAGCACAAGGCGTGCAACGCTGCCAGCCATTCCGGCGAGGCCGGCCGATCGTTCATGGCAGAATCACCGGCGCTGCCATGCGGGAAGGGGCCGCGTCTGCGGGTTTCAGATAAAGCGGGGCCGGCCGGCCGGCGGGCATTCCCCTTTTTTCAAGCGCCACGCGGGCAACCGCCTGCGCGACCGGCAGCAGGGGCTGTGCGACCTGCGCCCCCAGTTCCGGGGCAATGAGTTCGGCGTCGTCGCCCATGCAGATGCCAACCCGCCCGGCAAAGGTTTCGACAAGTTTGCCGCGCTCGTAAAGGGCCGGCTCAAGGCGCTCGTCGGACGTTCCGGCATAGAACTGTCCCCGCCGGGCATCGACCAGCGCCAGCACCGCCCCGTTCTGGCCCAAGGTCATGGCCTGAAACCGGTTCACGCCGATTGCGGGAATTTCAAGCGACAGCGCCAGCCCCCGCGCCGCCGCAACCGAAAGCCGGATGCCGGTGAAGTTCCCCGGACCCGTGCCAACCCCGATCAGCCCAATGTCGCGCCAGGAAAGGCCGGTATCTGCCAGCATTTCCCCGATCATGGGGAACAGACGTTCGGCCTGCCCGCGGCTCATCTCTTCGTGTCGGGCTGCGACAAGGTTTTCGCCGCGAATCAAAGCGGCCGCGCAGTGCGCGGCCGATGTATCAAATCCCAGAACAAGCGGTTCAGGCGGCAACGGGGCGTACCTCGGTCACTTCGGGAATATAGTGGCGCAGAAGGTTCTCGATGCCCATTTTCAGGGTCATGGTTGACGACGGGCAGCCGGCGCAGGCGCCTTTCATGTGCAGATAGACAACACCCTGCTCGAAACCGTGAAAGGTGATGTCGCCGCCATCCTGGGCGACCGCCGGGCGCACCCGAGTGTCGAGCAATTCCTTGATCTGGCGAACGATTTCGGCGTCCGGCCCGTCGTCATGTGCGCTGTGGCCACCCTGTTCTTCGCCCGCGATAATGGCGGGATCGCCCGATTGGAAATGTTCCATGATCGCGCCAAGAATGGCGGGTTTCAGGTGGTTCCAATCGATGTTGTCGGCCTTGGTGACCGTGACGAAATCGGAACCCAGGAACACGGCGGTCACGCCCTCCACCGCAAAGATTCGGCTGGCCAGCGGCGAGTTCTCGGCTTCTGTTGCGGCGGTGTAGTCAGCCACGCCGCTTTCAAGCACCGTCTGTCCGGGCAGGAATTTGAGCGTTGCCGGATTCGGTGTCGATTCTGTCTGGATGAACATGGCATATCCTTTCGGTTCTGCCCTTGGATATGTCGTTCCCAAGCAAAATTGTCAAGTTCTTTAGAAAGGTTCTAAGGAAGGCGCCATCCGGGCAATGGCCGATCATGCGACCGAGAACAGCGCCTGCTTGCTCATCGCGCCGGGCACGATGGTGATGGGGATGGGCATGGTTCCCGAGTTGCGCAGGAAATGGGTGACAAGCGGTCCCGGCCCGTCCTTGCCGGTGCCCGCCCCAAGCACGAGAACCCCGATATCGGGGTTGTCCTGGATGAAATCCACGATCTCGGTTTCGGGTTTTCCTTCGCGAATTTCAAGTTCGGGCGTGATGCCTTCTTCTTCCTGCATCAGCTTGGAAAATATCTTGAAATGCTCTTCAAAGCGTTCGCGCGCTTCTTCCCGCATGATATTGGCAACGCCGATCCAGTGATTGAACTCTTCGGGCGGGATGACCGCCAGGATGACGACGCCCCCCCCGGTATGCGCCGCCCGCAGCGCGGCGAAACGCATTGCATTCAGACATTCGGTCGTGTTGTCCAGAATGACCAGAAACTTGCGCATGTTGCCCCCCAGAGGCGGTGTTACAGGATCACCGGATCATTGCCCAAAGCAGACATTGACGCAAGCCAAGGCTGCGGTGGTGCGACATGAAAGCCCTGTGGCGATGCCGTCACTTGCCGATTTCGCTGTCCGCAGAATGGGCCCAGTCCCAGTACAGCTCGCGCGCCAGGCGGGTCACGGGGCCGATCTGGTAATGCACGTCGTCAAACTGCGTGACCGGGGTGACCTTGGACATGTTGCCGCTAAGAAAAATCTCGTCCGCCTTGCGAAAGTCGTCGAATGTCAGCACGGTTTCATGCACGACCTTGCCGGCTGCGCGCAGCAGCTTCATGTGGCGCGCGCGCGTGATGCCGGCCAGAAAGGTGCCGTTTGCAACGGGGGTAAAGATCTCGCCATCACGCACCATGAACACATTGGCCGAGGCGGTTTCTGCCACATTGCCCAGCGCATCGGCCACCAGCGCATTGCCAAACCCCTTGTCACGGGCCTCGCGCAGCATGCGGGCGTTGTTGGGGTAAAGACAGCCCGCCTTGGCGTTGACCACCGCATCCGACAGAACCGGGCGATGAAAGCGCGTGGTGGTCAGCGTGGTCGCGGCTTCGGGGGCGGCCATGGGGTATTCTTCCAGCGTGACGCAGAAGCCGGTGCTGTCCTCAAGCGGCACGATGCCGGCCAGGCCGCTGTCGATCCCCCAATACATGGGCCGTATATAGACGGCCGCGTCGGGGGCAAACATCTTTAGCCCCTCGCGCACGATCTCGACAATTTCCTCGGCGCTGTGGGTGGGGGTGATCCCCAGCGCGCGGGCCGAGCGGTTGACCCGCTCCATATGGGCCAGAAGATCGGGCGCCACGCCCTCGAACCGGCGTGCGCCATCAAACACGGTCGAGCCCAGCCACGCCCCGTGATCGGCCGAGCGCATCACCGGCACGTTCCCCCTGTGCCAGCTGCCTTCGAACCAGGTGCAGATGTTTTCGCTGATCGCCATGATGCCGCTCCTATGCCGTTTCCGGCGGCATCTAATCACTGCCCGCGAACAAGGTCCAGAGGGGATGGGCGCAGCCGCGCCAATCACCCGACGTCGCTTCTTCTTTGCCCAAATACCTCCGGGGGAGTCGCGCTTGCGCGACGGGGGCAGCGCCCCCTACAGCTGCCGCGAGCGCACCATGCCGATGATGTCGAAGGTACGTTCGAGAATCGGGTTGGCAATCGCCGCGGCCCGATCGGCGCCATCGCCCAGGATCCGGTCGATCTCGGCCACATCCGCCATCAGCCGGTTCATTTCGGCGTTGATCGGGGACAGAACCGAAACTGCCAGATCGGCAAGTTTCGGCTTGAACTGCCCGAACTGGGCGCCGGCAAACTCGTCGATCACATCTTCGGGCTTGCGCCCTGAAAGCCCGGCATAGATATTGACCAGATTGCGCGCCTCGGGCCGCCCTTCCAGCCCGTCAATGGAATCGGGCAGGGGTTCCGGGTCGGTCTTGGCCTTGCGGATCTTTTTCGCGATCGTGTCGGCGTCATCGGTCAGGTTGATGCGGCTCATGTCCGAGGGGTCGGATTTCGACATCTTCTTGGTGCCGTCGCGCAGGCTCATCACGCGGGTTGCGGCGCCCTCGATCACGGGTTCGGTGATCGGGAACCAGTCCACCTTGTAGTCGTGGTTGAATTTTTCGGCGATGTCGCGGGTCAGCTCCAGATGCTGTTTCTGATCCTCACCCACCGGCACATGGGTTGCGTGATAGACCAGGATGTCGGCGGCCATCAGGTTGGGATAGGCAAACAGGCCGACACTGGCGGCCTCGCGGTTCTTGCCTGCCTTGTCCTTGAACTGGGTCATGCGGTTCAGCCAGCCCATGCGGGCGACGCAGTTGAACACCCAGCCCAGCTGGGCATGGGCCGAAACCTGGCTTTGGTTGAACAGGATCGATTTCTTCGGGTCCAGCCCCGAGGCGATGAAGCCCGCGGCCAGCTCGCGGGTGGCGTGGCACAGGGCGTCAGGGTCCTGCCAGACGGTGATCGCGTGCAGATCGACCATGCAATAGATGGTTTCGATGCCCGATTCCTGCATCTCGACAAAGCGCCTGATGGCGCCGAGATAGTTTCCAAGCGTCAGATGGCCGCTGGGCTGGATGCCGGAAAAGACACGCGGTGTGTGGACCACCGCATTCGTCTGGTCGGTCATGTTCGTCTCCTGTCTGGACTTGTCGGCTGGGCTGCCTTATCGCTTGCAGCCCAATGCCCGTCAACCCGGTGACCATCAAGACGGAACGATGCGATGTATCACGACACGCCCAATGCCCCGCCCGTCAATCCGCTGCCGCCCGCCGTGGTGGTGCTGGCGCTTGCGCTGGCGGTGCCCGAGCTGATCCTGCAGGCCGCGGAACACGGGCTGATCGGGGGCAGGGCAGGGATCGGCTGGCGGGTGGATGCCATCACCAGCTATGGTTTTTTCGACCCGATCTTTGACTGGATGTTCACGACCGGCCAGTTCCCGGCCGAGCATCTGATCCGCTTTGCAACCTATCCTTTCGTACATCTGGGGTTTGGGCATGCGGTCTTTGCCGTGGTGCTGACGCTGGCCATCGGCAAGATGGTGGCCGAGGCCTATTCGCAGCTTGCCTTTGTCGTGATATTTTTTGCCAGCACCCTTGCGGGGGCATTGGCATATGGGGTGTTTCTGACCAGTAACCAGCCGCTGGTGGGCGGGTATCCGCCGGCCTATGGGCTGATTGGGGGGATGAGTTTCATGCTGTGGGTCAAGGCCCGCGTCGAGGGCAGCAACCAGTGGCGGGCATTTTCGCTGATCGCGTTTCTGATGGGCATACAGATCTTTTTCAAGCTGGTCTTCGGCGGGGCCAATGACTGGGTCGCTGACCTGGCGGGTTTCGTGACGGGGTTCGTGCTGTCGGTGTTTCTGGCGCCAGGTGGCGCGGGGCGTGTGATCGAGTTGCTGGAGCGCGTGCGGCGGCGTTAGGCGGGCGGGGGGCGCTGCCCCCGTCGCTGACGCGACTCCCCCGGAATATTTGGGCAAAGAAGAAGCGGGCTGTGACAGGGTGTTGCAGTGATGTGGTGGCAGATGAGGGGCAATCTGGGGCGGGTGAAGGAAAGGATGGAACATGCATATACTCAGTGATATGGACAGCCGATATGCGCTGACCAATGAACTTCATGCACGTCCTTTCCCCGAAATAGATGGCCCTGCGCAGGTCATCACCTTTGCCCTGACACTGGATGGCGGTGCTGATGCCGCCCGCGCCGAGCTGATCGAACTGCTGGATCGTTTCGGCGCCGATCATCCGCCCCCCGGCGACAATCACTATTACGGCCCGCTTGGCCGCAACCGCCTGAAATGGGAGCTGCATTCGGAATTCGTGACCTATACCCAGTTTGTCACGCATGAGGACGGGCAGCCCTTTCGTGAGGATCTGATGTCGGTGTTTCCGGGCGACTGGCTGGAAAAGCTGCAGGGCCGGGTCATCACCGCGACTCAGATTTCGGTGCAGTATGCGCGCGATTGTGCCGAGGTCGAAAGTCGGATGCGGGACGAGATTCGCAACTGGTTCGTGGGCGAAAGCCTGGCGGCCGCCTATGTGCTGGAACGCAACGCGGTGGTTGTGGGCGATTTTCGCATTGACGAGGCAGGTCATGTGCGGTTTGCCCTGATCGGGCTGGGCGATATCGGAGCGCGGCGCATGGGCCGGCTGGTGCAGCGGGTGCAGGAGATCGAGACCTACAAGGCCATGGCCATGTTGACATTGCCGGTTGCCCGCAAGGTTTTTGCCGAAGCCGGCCGGCTGGGCGAGCGCCTGTCCGAGGTCGCTACCTGCATGACCGACCCCAAGGCCGCCCCGCGCGAGACATTGGAGGATCTGCTGAAGATCTCGTCCGAGGTCGAGTTGTTGTCGTCCGAATCCTCATACCGCTTCAGCGCCGGGCGCGCCTATCGTGCGATTGTCGATCAGCGCATAAAGGTGTTGCGCGAGGAACGCATTCTTGAACGCCAGCTGTTTTCGGAATTCATGATGCGCCGGTTCGAGCCCGCCATGCGCACCTGCGATGCCGCCGAAAAGCGGCTGGAGGATCTGTCCACCCATTCGGCGCGGGCGTCCGAACTGCTGTCGACGCGGGTGAATGTGGCGGTGACCGAACAGAACCGGCAACTGCTTGAAAGCATGAACCGCCGCGCCGCCTTGCAGATGCGCCTGCAGGAAACCGTCGAGGGGCTGTCTGTGGTCGCCATCAGCTATTACGCGGTCAACCTGCTGCTGTATCTTCTGGGCCCGTTGGCCAAGCATTACGGGCTGGGCAAGACCTGGCTGGCCGCCGCACTGGTACCGCCCGTGATGGGGGGCGGCTGGCTGATGGTGCGCCGGATCAAGGCCCATGTTGCGCGGGCATTTGACGACAGGGCCGGCAAGGACAGGAATTGATGGCGCGGGTCATCCTGTTCAACAAGCCCTATGGCGTGCTGTCGCAATTCACCGACCGGGGCAATGCCGACAGTCCGCGCGCGACGCTTTCCGATTATATCGACGTTCCGGGGGTTTATGCGGCCGGCAGGCTGGATCGTGACAGCGAGGGGCTGCTGGTGTTGACCGATGACGGGCGTTTGCAGGCCAGGATCGCGCATCCGAAACACAAGCTGGCGAAAACCTATCTGGTGCAGGTCGAGGGCGTGCCCGATGACGGCGCGCTGGATGCCCTGCGCCGGGGCGTGGTGTTGAAGGATGGCAAGACACGGCCCGCAAGGGTGCGCCGGATAGAGGCGCCCGCCAATCTGTGGCCGCGCGACCCCCCGGTGCGGTTTCGCAAGACGGTGCCCGATTCCTGGGTCGAGCTCACGATCACCGAAGGACGCAACCGGCAGGTGCGGCGCATGACGGCGGCGGTCGGCCACCCGACGCTGCGCCTGATTCGCTGGCGCGTGGGCGACTGGTCGCTGGAGGGGCTGGAAAGCGGGCAGTGGCGCGAGGTCGCCTACCAGTGGGGCGGTTTTTGATCGGCCAGCGGAACGGTGTTGCCGCTGTCGTATTCCTCTGTCGCGAGGCGCTGCATCATCATTTCGACGCGCCGGGTCAGGGTTTCGATTTCGCCGGCCTGCCGGGTCACGACCTCGTTCAGATCTTCGACCATGCGGGTCAGTTCGGCATTGCTGATTTCCAGTCTGGTCAGACGTTCTTCGCTCATCTCGGTCCCCTTTCGTCGATGCGATAGCACGCAGGCGACACGTCGGCAACTTGCCCCGCGCCTGCCCATGCGCTAGGGAAGCGACCGAATGCAGGCCCCATCACAGGAAAACCCCGATGGCCAAGGAAAAGAAGAAAAAGATCCGCCGCCCCCGCGCCGAGACACCGAAAGGGTTTCGCGACTATTTCGGTGCCGAGGTGGAAGAGCGGGGTGACATGCTGCGCAAGATTGCCGGGGTTTATCACCGATACGGGTTCGACCCGCTGGAAAGCTCGGCCGTGGAAACGGTCGAGGCGCTGGGCAAGTTCCTGCCCGATGTTGACCGCCCCAATGAAGGTGTCTTTGCATGGCAAGAAGAAGACGGCGGCTGGCTGGCCCTGCGCTATGACCTGACGGCGCCGCTGGCGCGTGTCTATGCGCAGTATCGCAACGATCTGCCGACGCCCTATCGCCGTTATGCGATGGGCCCCGTCTGGCGCAATGAAAAGCCGGGGCCGGGGCGGTTTCGCCAGTTCTACCAATGCGATGCCGATACGGTAGGCGCGCCAACGGTTGCGGCTGATGCCGAGATCTGCGCGATGCTGGCCGACACGCTCGAGGTCGTGGGTATTCCCCGTGGCGACTATGTGGTGCGGATCAACAACCGCAAGGTTCTGAACGGCGTGCTTGAGGGCATGGGGCTGGAAGGCGACGAACAGCGCGACGCGGTTCTGCGCACCATCGACAAGTTCGACAAGGTGGGCGAGGCCGGTGTGCGCGCGCTCTTGGGCAAGGGCAGGCTGGATGCCTCGGGTGCCTATATTGATGGCGTTGGTCTTTCCGATGATCAGGCGGCGCCGGTGCTGGCCTTTCTGACCTCGCGCGCTGAGGACGCGGGCGCGACATTGGCCAATCTGCGCGCGGCGGTCGGCCAGTCGGTTGTCGGCGCCGAAGGCGTGGACGAGCTGGAGCAGATTGCCGCGCTGCTGGAGGCCCAGGGTTATGGCACGGATCGCATCATCATCGACCCGTCGGTCGTGCGGGGGCTGGGCTACTACACCGGCCCCGTGTTCGAGGCCGAGCTGACCTTTGAAATCCTCGACGAAAAGGGCCGCAAGCGGCAGTTCGGATCGGTCGCCGGTGGCGGGCGCTATGACGACCTTGTGAAACGCTTTACCGGGCAGGCGGTGCCTGCGACCGGGGTTTCCATCGGGGTTGACCGCCTGCTGGCCGCGCTGCGGGCCAAGGGGCGCGTCAAGGGGGGCGATGCCGGCCCCGTGGTGGTGACGGTGATGGATCGCGACCGGATGGCCGATTATCAGGCCATGGTGGCCGAGCTGCGCAATGCCGGGATCCGGGCCGAGGTCTATCTGGGCAATCCGCGCAATTTCGGCAACCAGATGAAATATGCCGACAAGCGCAACAGCCCCGTCGCCGTGATCGAGGGCGAGGACGAGCGCGCGCGTGGGGTCGTTCAGCTCAAGGATCTGGCGCTGGGGGCGCGGCTGGCGGCCGAGGCCACCCATGAGGAATGGAAAGCCCAGCCTGCCCAGATCGAGGTTGCGCGCACTGATCTGGTTCAGGCGGTCCGCAAGATGATCGCACAGGGTATCACGCAGGGGGATGAGGGGTGAGCATTGCATCGCAAGGTCTGCGCCCGACCGAGGGGGGCGCGAATGCGCCCGCCTGGGGGGCGGGCGGGCGCCGACCGGGCCGCAGTCGCCCCGGTCGGAGTCGGGGCGGAAATCCATGCTGAACCAGACCAGATCCCTGATCCGCGCCGAGGCCGAGCGCCTTCTGTCCCGCTTTGTCGACGCCGGCGCAACCCAGGTCGAGGCCGCCGCCCTGCAACCCGCCGAAACCCTGCTTGACCTGTATGGCGAAGACATCCGCGCGCGGGCCTATGTCACCCACGACCCCGCGCGGGGCGAAATGATGCTGCGCCCCGATTTCACCGTGCCGGTCGTGCAGATGCATATGCGCGAGGGCGCCGAGCCCGCGCGCTATACCTATATGGGTCCCGTCTGGCGCAAGCAGCAGCCGGGCTCGGCGCGCGCGCCGGAATATCTTCAGGTGGGGTTCGAACTGTTCGCGCGCGATGACCCGGCCGCAGCGGATGCCGAGGTATTCGCCCTGTTTCACGAGGCTCTTGCCGGGTGCGGCCTGCGCGCGGCAACGGGCGATCTGGGCATCCTCATGGCCGCCGTTGACGGGCTCGACACCCTGCCCCGTCGCAAGGCCGCGCTGCGTCGCCACATCTGGCGGCCTGCGCGCTTTCGCCAGCTGCTTGACCGCTACAGCGGCAAGCGCCCGGTGCCACCTGCCCGTGCCGCCCTGTTGCAGGTTGCGCAGACAGCCGACATCGATGATCTGATTGCCGCTGCCGGCCCCCATGTCGGCCTGCGCAGCCGCGACGAGATTGCCGAGCGCGTATCCGCATTGCAGCTCGACGCCGCAGCGCCACCCCTTTCGGGCGAACAGGTGGCGCTGCTTGGGGCAATCCTTGGTCTGCGCGAAAAATCCCCTGTGGCCCTTGCGCATTTGCGCGAAATCGCGCGTGACATGCCTGCGATCACATCTGCGCTGGATCTGATGGAGGCCCGTCTTTCGGCGCTGTCCGAACGCGGTGTCGATGTCGATGCGCTGGATTTCGAGGGCTCTTACGGGCGCACCACGCTGGAATATTACGATGGCTTCGTTTTCGGCTTTTATGCCGAGGGGCGCGGCGATCTGCCGGTCATTGCCTCGGGCGGGCGCTATGACGCGCTGACCGGGGTGCTGGGCCACGGGCGCGGCATCCCTGCCGTGGGCGGGGTGATCCGGCCCGAATTCATCATCGCGCTGAAGGAGGGGCAGCCATGACGATCAAGCTGGGCGTGCCCTCCAAGGGGCGATTGCAGGAAAAGACGTTCGACTGGTTCCGCGCGCGCGGTATCAATCTGCGCCGCGCCGGCTCGACGCGCGAATATGCCGGTGCCGTCGAGGGTGTCGGGGGTGTCGATCTG
>JAUZRU010000023.1 GCA_030950185.1 Paracoccaceae bacterium
CACATGATCGGCGGTTACGCGCAGTTGAGCTATGGCTTCAACTACTACGGCACGGTGGGCTCGAACCGAGATGAATTCGTGATCGTGCGCAAGATGAAGAAAGTCGATTGGCTGGACAGGATCGCCAAAACGGAGGCTGCAGAATAATGAAAGTACGTGCTCAAATCGGAATGGTGCTGAACCTGGATAAATGCATCGGGTGTCACACCTGTTCCGTCACTTGCAAGAACGTCTGGACCTCGCGCGACGGGGTTGAATACGCCTGGTTCAACAATGTCGAGACCAAACCCGGCATCGGCTACCCCGATGACTGGGAAAATCAGAAACGCTGGAACGGCGGCTGGACGCGCACGCGCGGGGGCAAGCTGGTCCCGCGTCAGGGGGCGAAATGGCGGATCCTTGCAAACATCTTTGCAAACCCGAACCTGCCCGAAATCGACGATTACTATGAACCGTTCGATTTCGACTATGACCACCTGAAATCCGCCCCCGAGATGGAGGCCTTTCCGACCGCGCGTCCGCGTTCGAAGATTTCCGGCGAGCGCATGGAAAAGATCGTCCACGGCCCGAACTGGGAGGAAATCCTGGGCGGCGAGTTCGAAAAGCGGGGCAAGGACTACAATTTCGAGGGTGTGCAGAAGGAAATCTATGGTGAGTACGAAAACACCTTCATGATGTATCTGCCACGCCTGTGCGAGCATTGCCTCAACCCCACCTGCGTGGCCTCGTGTCCGTCGGGGGCGATCTACAAGCGCGACGAAGACGGTATCGTGCTGATCGACCAGGAGGCCTGCCGCGGCTGGCGCATGTGCGTGTCGGGCTGTCCCTACAAGAAGATCTATTACAACTGGGAAAGCGGAAAATCCGAAAAATGCACCTTCTGCTATCCGCGCATCGAAAGCGGCATGCCGACGGTGTGTTCGGAAACCTGTGTCGGGCGCATCCGCTATCTGGGCGTGATGCTGTATGACGCCGACCGCATCAAGGAGGCGGCAGCCGTCGAAGGCGAACAGGATCTGTATGATGCCCAGCTGGGCGTGTTCCTCGACCCCAACGACCCCGAGGTTCAGGCCGCTGCCCTGCGTGATGGCGTGCCCCAGGACTGGATCGACAGCGCGAAGAACTCGCCGGTGTGGAAGATGGCGATGGACTGGAAGATCGCCTTCCCGCTGCACCCCGAATACCGGACCCTGCCGATGGTCTGGTACATTCCGCCGCTTTCGCCGATTCAGAATGCGGCCGAGGCTGGCAAGATCGGTGTCGATGGTGACCTGCCCGACGTGAAATCGCTGCGCATCCCGGTGCGCTATCTGGCCAACATGCTGACCGCCGGCGACGAGGAACCCATCGTCAAGGCGCTGGAACGGATGCTGGCAATGCGTGGCTACATGCGTGCGAAAACCATCGACGGTGTCGTGGATCTGGGCATTGCCCAACGGGTCGGCCTGACGCCCGCGCAGATCGACGAAATGTACAAGATCATGGCGCTGGCCGATTACGAAGACCGCTTTGTCGTGCCCACCACCCATCGCGAACTGACCGAAGATGCCTATGACCTGCGCGGTGGCTGCGGCTTTACCGATACCAACCAGTGCTCGACCGGCACCGGCGGGGGCAAGCTGTTCGGCAGCCGCAAATTCGTGGTTCCGACCGGGGGGGCACGCTGATGTCTGTTCAGGTGAAAACCTTCAAGGCGCTGTCGGCGCTGCTGTGCTATCCCAGCGAAGAGCTGCGTGCGGCAGCGGGCGAAATCGGCGCGATACTGGAGGGCGAGGCGATCCTTTCGCCCTCGGCCCGGGCATCGCTGAGGCCGCTTTTGCAAGAGATGGCCGAGCTTGATCTTTACGATCTGCAAGAGCGCTATGTGCTTTTGTTCGACCGTTCGCGCACGCTCAGCCTGAACTTGTTCGAGCATGTGCATGGCGAAAGCCGCGATCGTGGCCCGGCGATGGTGGACCTGCTGGAAACCTACCGTGCCGGCGGCTTTGATCTGGTCAGCACCGAGCTGCCCGACCATCTGCCGATCCTGCTGGAATATCTTTCCACCCGCCCATTGGCAGAGGCGCGCGAGATGCTGCTGGACGCAGGCCATATCATCGCGGCGCTGGCGGAACGTCTGCAACGACGCGAAAGCTCTTATGCCGCGGTGTTTGCGGCGCTGGCAGAATTCGCCGGGGTCGAGAAATCGTCCGAGCTGGTGCAGGAACTGCTGAAGGTGGACGAGGACGACCCCGAAGACCTTGCCGCGCTCGACGCCGTCTGGGCCGAGGCCGAGATCACCTTCGGACCCGACCCCAATGCAGGCTGCCCGGTCACACGCGACATGCTGGCCAACATGGACCCCGTCATCAACCAGCCCCCCGCGGCTGCCGCCAAAGGATAAGGAGGCGACAATGAACCAGTTCTTTTTCGGAACTTACCCCTATATCGCGTTGACCGTGTTGCTGGTCGGCTCTATCGCCCGCTATGAACGCGACCCCTATACATGGAAATCCAGCTCCAGCCAGCTGCTGCGGCGCAAGCAGCTGATGTGGGGGTCTGTCCTGTTCCATATCGGGGTGCTTGTGGTGTTCTTCGGCCATTTCTTTGGCCTGCTGGTGCCGATCAAGGTCTATGAATTCTTTGGCATCGAGGCACAGGCCAAGCAGCTGCTGGCGGCCGTCGCCGGGGGCGTATTCGGGTCGATCGCGCTGATCGGCGCCTTGATCCTGGCGCATCGCCGCCTGACGGATCCACGTATTCGCGCGACATCCAGTTTTGCCGATACGGCCATCCTGCTGGTGCTGATCGTGCAGCTGGCGCTGGGGCTGATCTCGGTGCCGTTCTCGCTGTCGGAACTGTCGGATGGCGGTGTGGTCAAGTTCATGGCCTGGGCCAACGGCATCTTTACCTTTGACCCCAACGCGGCCAGCTATATCAAGGATGTGGATCTGATCTTCAAGCTGCACATCGTGCTGGGCCTGACCATCTTCATCCTGTTCCCGTTCACCCGCCTTGTGCACATGCTCTCGGCGCCGGTGCGCTATATCTGGCGGCCCGGCTATCAGATCGTGCGCACACGGCGCAAGAAGGCGTAACGACAATGGGCAATCCACTCATGCCGGCCGTCACGGTCAACGGCCAGACAATCCCCTCGGCGGCAATCGCCGCCGAGGCCCAGAACCACGCCGCGCCAAAGGACAAGCCGGGCCTTGCCTGGCGGGCGGCGGCACGGGCCCTGGTCGTGCGCGAGCTTTTGTTGCAGGCAGCAACCAGGGCAGGTGTCACCGCCACGCCCGAGAAACTGGACGAAACCCGCATCGAGACCGAGGAAGACGCCCTGATCCGCGCCTGGCTGGAACAGGCGCTGGAGATACGGGAAATCACCGAGGCCGACGTCACGCGGGCCTATCAGGCAAACCCCGCCCGCTATCGTTCGCCCGACCTGTTCGAAGCATCGCACATCCTGCTGGCGGCCAGGCCTGATGATGCCGAGGCCCGCAAGGCCGCACGCGAGGCGGCCGAGGGCCTGCTGCAAACCCTGCGTGCCGCCCCCGACCGTTTTGCCGAGCTTGCCCGCAAGAATTCGGATTGCCCCTCGGGCCAGAACGGTGGCCAGCTGGGCCAGCTTCGGGCCGGCGACACGGTGGCCGAATTCGAAGCGGCACTGAGAACACTGGAAGTCGGGGAAATCGCGCCCGAGCCGGTTGAAACCCGTTTCGGCATCCACGTCCTGCGTCTGGATCAGCGGGCCAGCGGCAAGACCTTGCCGCTTGAGGTCGTGCGCGACCGTATTCGCGAAGACCTGGAAAAGGCCGCCTGGGCGCGTGCGGCGCGCGACCTGGTCGACGAACTGGTCAATGCTGCCGAAATCGAAGGGATCGATCTGAAAGGGCAGAAACACATGAACTGACTGTCGCGGGGCATCCCCCACGCGGGTGCCCCGAACAGTTTGCCCCGAGCAAAGGGTTGCCGTCGTTCATGAAGGTTCGGTGGCCCTATGTCTTGCAAGAGGGGTTGCCGAATTTCCTGGTGCAGCGGTTTTCGGTGCAGGCCTTGATCTTGGCATCCCGGCGCTCGGCGTTGATGTCATAGGTTTCGACGGCCATGTAGGGCACGGGAACAAGTATCTTGCCCTGCGTGCATTGCGTCGTGCTGCCCGTGGTCGTGCAGGTGATGTTTCCGTCCGGTCTGGATTCATAGCGCGTGCGCATCACCACGCGATCCTTGTATTCAGGGGGGATCTTTTGCAGCCATTTCGCCTTGCAGATCTGGCGTTCTTGTCGGAATTCCGGTGTCCCGCATCCGGCAAGGGTGGCTGCAACAAGCAACAGTCCGATTTTCACGATGTTCCTGTTCGGCATGGCATCACTTTCCCGTATGTGCATCACGGGGCTTCGACGGCCCCTTTGCGCCCTACCGTATCGGGCAGGTCTGAAGGGTGCAATCCCTGTCGGGCCCTTGGGGCCGGCGGGGCCAGCCGACGGTTGGCAGCGGTTGCGCTTGCGTGTTACGTCGTTGCCTGGCGAATAATGAAATACGGGGTATCTGAATAATGGACAGTATTTTCCAAGGCCTGTTTCAGGCCTTTCATCTGGTTCTGACGCTGGACCCCGATCTTTACCGCATCATGGCCTTGTCGTTGCGGGTCACGCTGACGGCGGTTGTCATTGCCGCAGCCATTGGCCTGCCGCTTGGGGCCTGGTTGGCGGTGAACCGGTTTCGCTATCGGCGCCTGACGATTGCGGTGCTCAACGCTTTCATGGGGCTGCCGCCGGTGGTTGTGGGGCTGTTCATCTACTTGCTGCTGTCGCGCTCGGGGCCGCTTGGGGTGCTGGGGCTGCTGTTTACCCCGGCCGCGATGATCATTGCGCAGGCCATCCTGATCACGCCGCTGATTGCCTCGATCGCGCATCAGGCCATTCGCGACCTGTGGTCTGAATATCATGACCTTCTGATTTCACTGAACGCCACGCGGGCGCAACGGATCAAGGCCCTGCTGTGGGATGGTCGGCGCGCCTTGTTGACGGCAACGCTGGCCGGTTTCGGCCGCGCGATCGGCGAGGTCGGGGCGATCATGATCGTGGGCGGCAATATCGAATATTCGACCCGGGTGATGACCACGGCCATTGCGCTGGAAACCAGCAAGGGCAATCTGGCCTTTGCGCTGGGCCTGGGGATCGTGCTGATCGGTCTGGCGGTGCTGGTCAATCTGGGCATCCACTGGCTGGGCCGGACCGAGCGCGCCAGCAACTGGTGAGTCGCAGTCGCTGCACCTCCGGATTCGGGGCGTGGACGCGGCCTGGACATTCTGGGTAACCGAAGGCGGGGCGCGGGTGCGGTCATGGACATAATGTCCAGCGCGGGCGCGAGATATGTGAATTTTTTGTGACGAATCGCGAATTTTCTTGGCAGGCCAATGTATTTGTGGGCATTTTTCTGTCGGGGCCCGTTCCTGCAACGGGCATGCCGGAACAACAGGAACACAAGTGATTGTCCAGCATTCTGGAAGCTCTGACCGCCGATGAAATTGCACCCGTTGCCGAGGCTGGGGGCGGGTCGATCCTGCCGCTCAGGCTGGAAGGGGCTGTTGCACGCATTCGCGGCAAGACGCTGATCGGGCCCATCGATCTGACGATCGGGCGGCGGGGATTGACCATCGTCATGGGGCCGAACGGGTCGGGCAAGACGACGCTCTTGCGCCTCATGCACGGGCTGCAACGGGTGGCCAGCGGGCGGGTGATTTGGGCGCTGCCCGAGGGGGCCGTGCGTGCCCGTCAGGCCTATGTGTTCCAGACCCCGATCATGATGCGGCGTTCGGTCGTCGATTGCATCGCCTATCCGTTGATCCTGCATGGCACCGCCAGGGCGGAGGCACGCGCGCAGGCCGCCGGCTGGGCCCGGCGGATCGGTCTGGGCCATGTTCTGAACCAGCCCGCGCCGGTACTGTCGGGGGGTGAAAAGCAGAAACTGGCGCTGGCCCGCGCCCTGATCCGGCGCCCGGACATCCTGTTTCTTGACGAACCCTGCGCCAATCTCGACGGCAGCGCCATGCGCGATATCGAATCGATCCTGATTCAGGCCAGACAGGCGGGCACCCGTATCGTCATGGCCACCCATGACATGGGGCAGGCGCGGCGGCTGGCGACCGATGTGCTGTTCATGTATGGCGGCAAGGTGCATGAATCCGCCCCTGCCGCCGCGTTTTTCAACCAACCGCAAACCACAAAGGCACAAGCCTTTATCAAGGGAGACATCGTGGAATGAGACGTTTGCTGAAACTGATGGCGATTTCGCTGGCGGCCGCATTGTTCGCGGGTACAGCGCCCGCCGAAACCATGAAGATGGCCGTCACGACATCATTCGAAAATTCGGGGCTGGGCAAGGTGCTGTTGCCCGAGGTGAAAAAGGATCTGGGGCTGGATGTAAAGCTGTTGGTGGTCGGCACCGGCGCGGCGCTGCGGCTGGGCGCCAATGGCGATGTCGATGCGGTTCTGGTGCATGCGAAAAACGCCGAGCTGAAATTCATGAAGCAGGGCAACGGGCTGCATCGTCGGCTGATCATGTATAATGATTTCGTGCTGATCGGCCCCAAGGAAGACCCGGTCGGCATCAAGAAGGCCAAGACCGCAGCCGAGGCGCTGAAGATGATCGCCGCCGCGAAATTCCCCTTTGTCAGCCGTGGCGACGACAGCGGCACCAACAAGAAGGAACTGGCGCTGTGGAAAGAGGCGGGCTTTGACAAGGCCGATCTCAAGGGCTCGTGGTATCGGGCCGCGGGTGCCGGCATGGGGGCGACGCTGAATGTTGCCGCCGGGATGAATGCCTATACCATGTCGGACCGCGCCACCTGGCTGAAATTCGGCAACAAGCGCGATCTGGCCCTGCTGTTTGCGGGCGATCCCAAGCTGTTCAACCAGTATACCCTTATCCCCGTGAACCCGAAAACGCATCCCGGCGTCAGAACCGATCTGGCGCTGAAACTGGAAGACTGGCTGACCAGCCCAAAGGCGGCCAAGCTGATCAATGGCTATCGGATCAAGGGTGAAAAGCTGTTCACCTTCAACGCCAAGTCGGCGCCAGAGTAGAACATCACCAATGGTGCACAGATGAAAAAAGGGGGCTTTGCGGCCCCCTTTTGATATTGTCTGTCTGTTGATGCTGACCGTAGGCCCTAACCTGCGGGCTGGGCCGTTTCAACAAGCCTTGCGAAAAAGCTGGCACCGATGGGCGAGACCTCGTCATTGAAGTCGAATTCGGGGTGGTGCAGCCCCGCACCCTCGCCGGTGCCAAGGCACAGGAACGCACCCGGTCGTGCCTCGAGCATATAGGCGAAATCCTCGGCCCCCATGGTGGGGGGGATGTCGTCGGTCACCAGCTGTTCGCCAGCAACCTCGCGCGCAACGTTCAGGGCGAATTCGGTTTCCGCCGGATGGTTGACCGTGGGCGGATAGCCATAATGATAGTTGAGCTTTGCCTCGCCCCCCAGCGCGGCGGCGATATTGGTCACGATCCTTTCCATGCGCGCGACGATATCCGCCTGGGTTTCCTTGCGCACGGTGCGCACGGTGCCCTGCATGAAGGCGGTGCCGGGGATGATGTTGTGCGTTGTGCCGGCGTCGATGCGGGTGACCGAAATCACCGCGCTGTCGATGGGATCGACATTGCGGCTGACGATGGTTTGCAGGGCCTGTGCGATCTGCACCGCGATCATCACCGGATCAACGGCCGTGTTGGGCATGGCGGCGTGCCCGCCCTTGCCGGTGATGTCGATCTGGAATTCGTCGGCCGCCGCCAGCAGCGGGCCGGGGCGCGTGCCGATCAGCCCCAGCGGCATTCCCGGGAAGTTGTGGATGCCGAAAACCTGCTTGACGGCGAAATCATCCATGATGCCGGCCTTGACCATGGCCTCGCCACCGGCGCCGCCTTCTTCGGCGGGCTGAAAGATCAGCGCCACGCGGCCCTTGAAATTGCGCGTCTCGGCCAGATAGCGCGCGGCCCCAAGCAGCATGGCCGTGTGCCCGTCATGGCCGCAGGCATGCATGACGCCCTGGTTCCGGCTTTTGTGGGGGCGGTCGGGAATTTCGGTGATCGGCAGGGCATCCATGTCGGCGCGCAGGCCGATGGTGGGGCCGTCGCCCCGCCCGTTGATGATGGCGACAAGGCCGGTTTCCGCGATGCCCTCATGGATCTCGTCAACGCCGAATTCGCGCAGCCGCTCGATCACGAAGGCGGCGGTTTCGTGCAGCTCGTAGCCCAGCTCGGGATTGGCGTGCAGATGCCTGCGCCAGGTCTTCATGTCGTCGTGAAATTCGGCAATGCGGTTGATGATCGGCATTTGCGTGGACTCCCCTGATCTGTCGTCATTATGCTGGCATCAAATTCACCCATTTTGACCGGATGGACAATGACAAATCACAACCCTGACCAGAAAATACCCGCGGAACGTGACGGCGAACTTGCGCGCCTGCTGGAAATCATGCGCCGCCTGCGCGACCCGGACCGGGGCTGTCCATGGGATATCGAGCAGGATTTCCACTCGATCGCCCCCTATACGCTGGAAGAGGCCTATGAGGTGTTCGACGCGATCGAGCGCGAGGCCTGGGACGAGCTTGAGGGCGAGCTGGGCGATCTGCTGTTGCAGGTGGTCTATCACGCCCAGATGGGGGCCGAGGCGGGGTTGTTCGATTTCCACTCGGTCGCGCGGCGGATTTCCGACAAGATGATCAGCCGACACCCGCATGTGTTCGGCAATGAAAGCCGCGACAAGAGTGCGGCGCAACAGACCGCCGACTGGGAGCGGATCAAGGCGGCCGAGCGCGCGGGCGCCCGCAAGACGGGTGTGCTTGATGATGTGGCGCTGGCCCTGCCGGCGCTGACGCGGGCGGTCAAGCTGCAAAAGCGGGCGGCGCGCGTGGGGTTCGACTGGCCCGAGACAGCGCAGGTGGTTGACAAGATTACCGAAGAGGCCCGCGAACTGGTCGAGGCGCGCGACAGCGGCGACACCGCCCATCTGCACGAGGAATTCGGCGACCTGCTGTTCGTGATGGCCAATCTCGCGCGCCATCTGAACATCGACCCCGAGGCCGCGCTGCGCGATGCGAACGCAAAATTCACGCGGCGTTTCGGCGAAATCGAACGCCGCCTTGCCGCGCAGGGGCGCAGGCCCGAGCAATCAGACCTGGCCGAGATGGACGCCTTGTGGAATGCGGTAAAGGAGGGCGAAAAATAAACCTAGTATTTTGATCAGGTATTGACTTGACTGAAATACTCAGGTTTAAGATTCGCATCTCAAACAGCACAGCGGAGGCCCAAACAAATGTTCTTACGGTTCCAATCATTCGTCCTTGCCGGTGCGATGGCATTGACACCCCTTGCCGCGCAGGCGGCCGAGGTCAATGTCTATTCCTACAGGCAGCCTGACCTCATCAAACCGCTGTTCGATGCCTTCACCAGGAAGACGGGAATCAAGGTCAATGTGGCCTTCCTCAAGAAGGGCATGGTCGAAAAGCTGGTGGCCGAGGGCAAGCGCAGCCCGGCCGATGTGGTGCTGACAGTGGATATTGCGCGCCTGGCCAATCTGGTGAATGCCGGGGTCACGCAGCCGGTGGATTCGCCCGTTCTCGAGGCCAACATTCCGGCAGGCTTTCGCGACAAGGGCAAGCAGTGGTTCGGCCTGACATCGCGGGCGCGTGTCGTCTTTGCCTCGAAAGAACGTGTCAGGCCCGGCGAGATCACCACATATGAGGATCTGGCCTCGCCCAAATGGAAGGGGCGCATCTGCATCCGCTCGGGCTTGCACCCGTATAATCTGGCGCTGTTTTCGGCGATGATCGCCCATCACGGCCCCGACTATACCCGTGACTGGCTGAAGGGGCTGCGCGCCAATCTGGCACGCAAACCGCAGGGCAATGACCGCGGGCAGGTCAAGGCGATCTGGGCCGGTGAATGCGATATCTCGCTGGGCAACACCTATTACATGGGGGCGATGCTGAAAAAGCCGGGCCAGAAGAAATGGGCCGATGCCGTCAAGATCATGTTCCCCCATTTCGAGGGCGCGGGCACGCATGTGAACCTGTCGGGCATGGCAATGACCAAGGCCGCCCCGCACAGGGCCGAGGCGCTCAAGCTGATGGAATTCCTGTCCTCTCCGGAGGCGCAGGAAATCTATGCCGAGGTCAATTTCGAATATCCCGTGAACCCCTCTGCCAAGGTTTCGGATCTGGTGGCGTCCTGGGGCAGTTTCACGCCTGATGACGTGGATCTGATGAAGCTGGCAACATTGCGCAAGACCGCGCTGAGGCTGGTCGAAGAGGTGAACTTCGACCACTGAGGCGAAATTTCCAGGGTCGGCAAATGAAGGTGGACAAGGCGCGTGTTCTTGTCCACCTTCTGCTTTTGGAAAACCTGTCCTGAGGGCCGTTCATGACACAAAAGATCATCATCGATACCGATCCGGGGCAGGATGACGCCGTGGCCATCCTGCTGGCGCTGGCCAGCCCGGAAATCGAGGTTCTGGGCATCACTGCGGTTGCCGGCAATGTGCCGCTGCCGCTGACCCAGTTCAATGCGCGCAAGATCTGCGAACTGGCCGGGCGGGCCGACATGCGCGTGTTTGCCGGCTGCGATGGCCCCATGCGCCGTGCGCTGGTCACGGCCGAGCATGTGCATGGGCGCACCGGGCTGGATGGTCCCGACCTGCCGGAACCGACCATGCCGCTGCAAGAGGGCCACGCGGTGGATTTCATTATCGACACCTTGGGCCGCGAACCCGCGGGCAGCGTCACGCTTTGCCCTCTGGGGCCGCTGACCAATATTGCCACCGCCTTTGTGCGGGCGCCCGATATCGTCGATCGCGTGCAGAGGGTCGTGTTGATGGGGGGCGCCTATTTCGAGGTGGGAAACATCACACCAGCGGCCGAGTTCAACATCTATGTGGACCCCGAAGCCGCCGATATCGTGTTGAAATCCGGCGTCGAGATCGTGATGATGCCGCTGGATGTGACGCATCAGGCGCTGACCACACGGGCGCGGATCAGGGCATTTCGCGAGATGGGCACAAGGGTGGGCACGGTCGTTGCCGAACTGACAGATTTCTTCGAGCGCTTCGACATGGAAAAATACGGCTCTGAAGGGGCACCGCTGCATGACCCCTGCGTCATCGCCTGGCTGTTGCAGCCAGACCTGTTCGAGGGTCGGCATGTGAATGTCGAGATCGAGACAACCTCGCCCCTGACACTGGGCATGACGGTCGCCGACTGGTGGGGCGTAACCGACAGGCCACCAAACGCCACATTCATCGGCAAGGTCGATGCAGACGGGTTTTACCGCCTTCTGGTCGAGCGGCTGGCGCGGTTGTAGGGGCTTTTCGCGGGGGTGCCGCCCCTACGCCCCCGGAGTATTTGCGCAAAGAAGAAGGCCTCAGGCGCTGACCATCAGGCGGGTCAGGCCGTGAAAATGATAGCGGTCGGCATATTCGGGCTGTGCGGCCAGTTTCAGACCCGGCAGGCGCGCAAACAGGATGGGAAGCGCGATGGTCATTTCCAGGCGCGCCAGGGGGGCGCCGATGCAGAAATGCGCGCCGGCCCCAAAGGCCAGATTGGCCGGGCCATCACGCCGGGGGTCGAACCGGTCGGGATTGTCATAAGCTGCCGGGTCGCGGTTTGCGGCGCCCAGCAGCAGGGCGATTTCGTCGCCGCGGGCAAATTTGTGCCCGTCGATTTCAATGTCCTCGTAAACGTGGCGCGTGAACATGTGCAGCGGCGGATCGAGGCGCAGCAGTTCCTCGGTCGTGGCGGCGACGTTTTCGGCGCTTAGCAGCGGTGCGGCGGGGCGGTCCAGTTCCAGCAGAGATTTCACGCCATTGCCGATTGCATGTACCGTGGCCTCGTGCCCGGCGTTCAGCAGCAGGATGGCGGTGGTGATCAGCTCGTCGCGCGAAAGTTTCTCGCCCTCTTCT
>JAUZRU010000024.1 GCA_030950185.1 Paracoccaceae bacterium
GGGCTGAAACAACAGATCCGCCGGCCCGCCCACCCGCAGCCAGGTCAACTCGGCCAGGGGGCGGTCAAGGCTGATCTGCCCCTCGACATCGGGCAATGGCAGGGCCCAGCTCATCGCATGCCCCGCTGCTTCTTCTTTGCACAAATACTCATCTCACCCGGCATCATCGCGACGCCCCCTAAAACGCGACAGCAGGAACCGGCCGAAATAGCGCAGCGGATAGCGAAAGATCGACGCCGCCCCGGCCAGCAGCCCGACCACCCACCATATCCCCGCATCACGACCGATCCACACCAACAGCGGGATCAACAGCACCAGCATGGGCAGGCCCAGCCAGGGGTGAAAACGCCGCGGCAACATGCCGATGACCGAAATCACGATCACCCAGCCGATGGCCGCCAGCAGAGAGGGGCTCAGCTGCGCCATGACTTCAAGGCCTCGGGCAGCGCGTTGGCCCAGGCGCTGATCGTGCCGGCGCCAAGGCAGACCACCATGTCACCGGGGCGCGCCTCGCGTTTCACCAGATCGGCAAGGTCGCTTTCCTGCAACAGCGCGGTGGCGTTGCGGTGACCGTGGGCAATCAGCCCGGCCACCAGATCATCGCGGCTGGCGCCCTCGATGGGCTCTTCGCCAGCGGCATAGACCTCGGAAATCGCCACCACGTCGGCGTCGTTGAAACAGGTGCAGAAATCCTCGAACAACGAGGACAGGCGGCTATAGCGATGGGGCTGATGTACGGCGATCACCCGCCCCGACGTGGCCTGTCGCGCGGCCCGCAGCACGGCGGCGATTTCCACCGGGTGGTGGCCGTAATCGTCGATGATGGTCACGCCGTTGACCTCGCCCACCCGGGTAAAACGCCGGTTGACGCCGCCAAAGGCGGCAAGGGCCGCGCGAATCTCGGCGCGTTTCATGCCCAGATGGCTGGCGACGGAAATCGCCGCCAGCGCGTTCAGCACATTGTGGTCGCCAGGCATGGGCAGGGTCATGCCGTCGATGCGCCGATCGCCCGCCCGCAGCCACACATCGAAATGCGCGATACCGTTTTCATAGGTCAGGTTCTCGGCGCGCACATCGGCCTGGGCGTTGAAGCCATAGGTGATGACCCGCCGGTCGGTGATGCGCCCGACCAGCGCCTGCACCTCGGGGTGATCGGTGCAGCAGACGGCGACCCCGTAAAAGGGGATGTTGTGAACAAAGGTATCAAACGCCGCGCGCAGCGCATCGAAGCTGCCGTAATGTTCCATGTGCTCGGGGTCGATATTGGTGACGATGGCAATGGTTGCCGGCAGCTTGACAAAGGTGCCGTCGCTTTCATCGGCCTCGACCACCATCCATTCGCCCTGCCCCATGCGCGCATTGCTGCCATAGGCGTGGATGATGCCGCCATTGATCACCGTCGGATCCAGCCCGCCCGCATCCAGCAGGGTTGCCACCATCGTGGTCGTCGTCGTCTTGCCATGGGTGCCGGCAATGGCGAGGTTGGATTTCATGCGCATCAGTTCGGCCAGCATCTCGGCCCGGCGCACGACCGGCAGGCCCAGGCGATGGGCCTCGTCCAGCTCGGCATTGCCCGGCTTGATAGCCGAGCTGATGACCACGACCTCGGCCCCTTGCAGGTTTTCGGCCCTCTGCCCGACAAACACCTTGGCGCCCAGCTTTTCCAGCCGGCGGGTGATCTTGCTGGCCTTCAGGTCGGATCCCTGCACCGTATAGCCGTGGTTCATCAGAACCTCGGCGATGCCCGACATGCCGATGCCGCCGATGCCGACGAAATGGATCGGGCCGATATCGGTGGGCAGCTTGGTTGCGGCGGCGTTCATTGCGCGATCTCCTCTTCGGCCTGCTTGCCAAGCGCCAGTTCCTCGACCAGCAGGCTGAGGGTTTGCGTTGCTTCCGGCTTGCCCAGCGACTTTGCCACCTGCGCCATGCGGTTGGCCAGCGCACCATCGGAAAGAATGGCCTCAAGGCGATGGGCAAGCCCCAGCGCGGTCAGTTCGTCTTCTTCGATCATCTCGGCGGCACCCGCCTCGACCAGACCGCGCGCATTGGCCAGTTGCTCGCCCTTGATCGAAGCCGCCAGCGGGATCAGGATCGCAGGGCGCCCGATCACGGTGATGTCGGCCAGCGAGGAAGCGCCCGCGCGAGACACCACCAGCTGCGCATCGACCAGACGCGCGGGGATGTCGTCAAAGAACGGCTCGACATCCGCAACAATTCCGATCTGCGCATATTGCGCGCGCACAAAATCCAGATCCTCGGGGCGGGCCTGCTGGGAAACCCGCAGGTTGCGCAAGATGTTTTCGGGCAGCAGGGCCACCGCCGCCGGCACCACCTCGGCCAGAATATGCGCCCCTTGCGAGCCGCCAAAGACAAGCAGGGTCATCGGATAGTCGCCGGGTTCGATATATTGCGCGCTTTCGCGCGACAGCACAGCGCTGCGCACCGGGTTGCCGGTATTGATGCCCTCGACGCCGCTGGGCAGATCGGTCGGCCATGTGCCGCAGGCGACCACATGGACATGGCGCGCGAACAAGCGGTTGACGCGGCCCAGTATACCGTTCTGTTCGTGGATCATGCGCGGGATGCGCAAGAGCCAGGCCGCAGCCATCGCCGGAAAGGCCGGATAGCCGCCAAAGCCCACCACCACATCGGGGCGGTCGCGCAGCATGCGCCAGAGCGCGGCAAGCACGCCGCGCAGCAGGCGCAGGGGCGCCAGCAGC
Source organism: Paracoccaceae bacterium (assembly GCA_030950185.1). Taxonomy (GTDB): domain Bacteria; phylum Pseudomonadota; class Alphaproteobacteria; order Rhodobacterales; family Rhodobacteraceae; genus UBA5972. The sequence goes on from JAUZRU010000024.1 coordinate 2,724, forward strand.
CTGCCCATGATCCCGCCGCGCGCGAATGTGGCACTGTCAACGACATTGATCTCGACAGATTGGGGAAAGCCATCGACATAGCGGGCGCCGCGCTGGTCGGTGAACAGCTTGACCCGCCAGCCGGCGGCCAGCATCTCTTCGGCCAGCGCCTGGGCCGGGAACATGTGCCCCCCCGTGCCGCCTGCCGCCATGACCAGCAATCTGGATTTCTTCATTCTCGCTCTGCCGCCATCCCTGTTAGCCGTCGCCTGTCTGTCAGTGGTTCCGCAGGATGTCGCTCAGCTCTCCTTGCGGCCGGGTACGTGTAAACGCCAGAAGCATGCCCAATGCAATCCCTGCGGCGATCAAAGACGACCCTCCATAGGAAACGAAGGGCAGTGTCATACCCTTTGCCGGCAACAATCGCGCCGTAACGCCAAGATTGATCAGCGCCTGCAAACCGAACAGCGCGGCGATACCGGTGCCGGCGAGGCGCACAAAGGGGTCGCGCTCGCGCAGCAGGCGCAGCATCGAACGCACGGTGACAACCAGAAACAGCGCAATGATGACCAGAACCAGGATCAGGCCGTATTCCTCGGCCGCGACCGCAATGATGAAATCGGTATGTGCGTCGGGCAACGACCACTTGACCGTGCCGCCACCCACACCGACGCCGAAAAAGCCGCCCTCCTGTATCGCGTTCGCGGCATAGCCAAGCTGGGTGCGCGGGTCGATCTGCGGGTTCAGAAACCCGTCGATACGACGGGCGAAATGGTCGGAAAACTGATAGGCCAGCCCGCCGCCGACAATCGCGCTGGCCCCGATTCCCAGCAACAGCACAAGCGGCGCCCCGGCCAGAAAGAACATCACCGCCCAGGAAATCAGGATCAACACCGCCTGCCCGAAATCAGGCTGCGCGACCAGAAGGCCCACCAGTATCACGGCGACAAGAAACGACATGCGCTTGCCCGGCGGGCCCATCAGCTGTGTCGAGGCCGACATCAGCCATGCCGAAAAGACCACGAAAACGGGCTTGAGAAACTCGGACGGTTGCAGGGAAACGAACCCGAGCGAATACCACCTGACCGCACCCTTGCCGAAATCGGTTCCGAATATCGGCAACATCGCAATCGCGCCAAAGGCCAGAAAGAAACCGATCACGCCCAGGCGCCGCACCACGCGCGGCGACATCATCGAAATCACCACCATCAGGGCCAGTGCAACACCTCCGAAAACCGCCTGGCGGGTCACGAAATGAAACGGCGGAAAGCCGGTGCGTGCGGCCAGCGGCGGGGATGCGGCAAAGCCCAGCAATATCCCGATCGCAAACAGCAACAGGATGCATGCCAGCGCCCAGCGATCAACCGTGCGCCACCATTTCGGCAGGATCGGTTCACCCGCCGGAACCGGACTCGCGCCATATACCATTTCTGTCATGGGACTGCCTCGAAACCTGTTTGCCTCTGATAACGCCGGGTTTTCCCGGTCTGTCATTCTGCCTGTGGTGGCAGTCTAACGCGGAACGCCCCCTGGCACCAGAAGGTTTTGCGGATCACTGATGACAAGATCGCGAATTTACCTGCGGGCGTAATGGCAATCGGTATCGGTGAAATCCCATGCAAGGCGAGGTTTGCGCCCGACCCGAGGGGGGCGGGTCGGGCGCGAACCGGATCGCACGCGATCCGGCAAACATCACCAGGCCCTACACACTTTGCAAAGCTTCTCTGCCCGCCTATAAGGCGGCAAGCCGGATGAAAGGAAAATCCATGCGCAAGGCCAGCATCAAACGCAAGACAGCAGAAACCGAAATCACCGTCGAGATCGACCTCGACGGCACCGGTCGTTATGACAACGCTACCGGGATCGGCTTTTTCGACCACATGCTGGACCAGCTTGCCCGCCACGCGCTGATCGACATGACGGTGCGGGCCAAGGGCGATCTGCATATCGACGATCACCACACGGTCGAGGATTGCGGCATCGCACTGGGCAAGGCGCTGGCCCGCGCGCTTGGCGACAAGCGGGGCATCCGGCGCTATGGATCCTGCCTGCTGCCCATGGACGAGGCGCTGGTGCGTGCCGCACTCGACCTTTCGGGGCGGCCGTTTCTGGTGTGGGATCTGGATCTGCCGACTGCCAAGATCGGCAGTTTCGACACCGAGCTCGTGCGCGAATTCTTTACCGCATTCGCCATGAACGGCGGCATCACGCTGCATGTCACGCGCCTCGCAGGCGCCAACAGCCACCACATCGCCGAGGCCGCCTTCAAATCCGTCGCCCGCGCCCTGCGCGAGGCGGTTGAACCCGACCCCCGCAAAGGCGATGCCATTCCATCCACCAAGGGGACACTGTGACGTGACTTGCGCGATCATCGACTACAATTCCGGCAATCTGCGCTCGGCCGAGAAGAGCTTTCAGCGCATGGCGGCCGAGCTGGACGCGGGTGACGTGGTGGTTACATCCGACCCCGATGTCGTTGCAGGTGCCGATCGCATCGTTCTGCCCGGCGTCGGGGCCTTTGCCGATTGCCGTGCCGGACTGGCCAGCTATGACGGGCTGTTCGAGGCCATCGAGCAGGCAGTGCTGAACCGGGGCGCACCCTTTCTGGGCATTTGCGTGGGCATGCAGATGATGGCAACGCGCGGGCTTGAACACGGGCTGGACACGCCTGGATTTGACTGGATCACCGGCGAGGTCGTCCAGCTTGAACCGAATGATCCTGCGCTGAAAATCCCGCATATGGGCTGGAACGAACTGGTGGTTGACCGCCCCCACCCGGTGCTTGAGGGGATCGCATCAGGCGATCATGCCTATTTCGTGCAATCCTACCAATTCGTGACCGACGCTCCCGAATGCCGTCTGGCGCATGTCGATTACGGCGGTGCGGTGACCGCGATGGTCGGGCGCGACAACATGGTTGGCACCCAGTTCCACCCGGAAAAAAGCCAATCAACCGGCTTGCGGCTGATTGGCAATTTCCTGAAGTGGAAGCCCTGAGGCCCGCTTACTTGACGCGCTTCCAGTCCTGGCCGCGGCAGATGAGGCCGCCAAGGACACAACCCTTGACCGTCAGCACGTCGCCCTTGAGGTACATCTTGGAAACATAGGTCTTGTCTTCATCAGGCGCCCAGATGGTGCCACCCGAATAATATCCGGTGCCGTCCGGGGACATGTCCTTGATGATCGGCTTGCCCATATGTTCGTATTCGGGGTCTTTCTTGCCTTCCTTGTCCACAGCGCCGGTAATGGTGCCACAGATGTTTGGACCACAATCCTTGATCGTCACAAAAAGATAGCCACCTTCTTTCCCGGGGGCAGTCTGCCATACACCATCAGCCGGGTCGGCTGCCAGTGCGGGTGTTGCAAGGGCCATCCCGAGAGCGGCAATCGCAATGATCTTGTTCATTTCTTTCCTCCCTATTAACCGTATACATTTGTGGAACTTTTTGCGCGCTCAGGCAAGCCTTACGTTGGTTCCCCGCTTTACCTCACGCGCGTCCAGTCCTGCCCCTTGCAGATCAGACCGCCGGCGAAACACCCTTTGACCCGCAGGACATCCCCCTTCAGGCGCATCTTCATCGACAACGTCATGTCAACGGCCGGGCCCCAGATATACCCCTTGTCGTAAGAGCCATCACCATTATCGACCATCCCCCAGATCATGCGACGGCCGAGATGGGGGTAATGAGGATCGGGGCGGCCCTTTTCATCCTGCGACCCGATGATGAACCCGCAGACCTCTTTTCCGCAGGGCTTGATTTCGATCAGCAGGCTTTTGCCGTCCTTGTCGGGCAGTGTTTTCCATACGCCCTCTTCCCCACCCGCAAAGGCCGGAGCTGTTGCCACAAGTGCCAGGATCAGTGCAACGCGCTTCATGATGCATTCCTTTCGCCGCCATCGTTGGTTATTGTCCTATAACTCTTGGGGGCCGATATATGAAGAGCAATCTGGTTTTGCAATAGCCCGCCCGACACATTATTGGGGTGCTGGAAAAGCGACATATACCGGAAAGCCGCCCGCCATGATTCTCTACCCCGCCATCGACCTTAAAGACGGCCAATGCGTGCGCCTGCTCAAGGGCGACATGGACAAGACCACCGTGTTCAACGACAACCCGTCCGCACAGGCACGCGCCTTTCAGGATGCGGGGTGCGAGTGGATCCACCTTGTCGATCTGAACGGCGCCTTTGCCGGCCAGCCCGTCAACGGGGCCGCGGTCGAGGAAATTCTTGCGGAAATCACCGTGCCGGCCCAGCTGGGCGGCGGGATCCGCGACATGAACACCATCGAAAACTGGCTGTCGCGCGGCCTTGCCCGCGTGATCCTCGGCACGGTTGCGGTCGAAAATCCCAGCCTCGTGCGCGAGGCCGCCCGCGCATTTCCGGGCCAGATTGCCGTGGGCATCGACGCCCGCAAGGGGCGCGTCGCCACCAAGGGCTGGGCCGAAGAAACCGATGTCGATGTCACCGATCTGGCCCGCAGCTTTGAAGATGCCGGTGTCGCCGCCATCATCTATACCGATATCGACCGCGACGGCGCCATGCAGGGGCCGAATGTCGAGGCCACGGCGGCACTGGCCAATGCCGTCAACATCCCCGTGATCGCCAGTGGCGGGGTTTCGTCAATGGACGACCTGCAAGCGCTGCGCGACTGCGGCGCCCCGCTGAACGGCGTCATTTCCGGCCGCGCCCTGTATGACGGGCGGATCGAGCTTGCGGCGGCGGTGGAATTGCTGAAAGGTTGAGACATGCTGAAAACCCGCATCATCCCCTGTCTCGACGTCAAGGATGGCCGTGTCGTCAAGGGGGTCAATTTCGTCGATCTGATCGACGCCGGCGACCCGGTTGAATCGGCCAAGGCCTATGACGCCGCCGGCGCTGACGAACTGTGCTTTCTGGATATCAACGCCACTCATGAAAACCGCGGCACCATGTATGACGTGGCCCGCCGCACGGCCGAGCAATGCTTCATGCCGCTGACCATTGGCGGGGGGGTGCGCACACCCGACGACGTGCGCGCGCTGCTGCTGGCGGGTGCCGACAAGGTGTCGTTCAACTCGGCCGCCGTGGCCAACCCCGAGGTGGTGGCGCAATCGGCCAACAAGTTCGGCAACCAGTGCATCGTGGTGGCCATTGACGCCAAGACGGTCGCCCCCGGCAAATGGGAGATCTTCACCCATGGCGGCCGGCGCGGAACCGGCATCGACGCGGTTGAATTTGCCCGCCTTGTCGAAAGCAAGGGCGCAGGAGAAATCCTGCTGACCTCGATGGATCGTGACGGCACGCGAGCGGGTTTCAACCTGCCGCTGACCCGCGCCATTGCGGATGCGGTGAACATTCCGGTGATCGCCAGCGGTGGCGTGGGCAACCTGGATCACCTGGTCGAGGGCGTCACCAAGGGCCATGCCAGCGCGGTGCTGGCGGCCTCGATCTTTCACTTTGGCGACTATACGATCCGCGAGGCCAAGGAACATATGGCAAAGGCAGGGATACCGGTAAGGCTATGAGCGATATTCTGACACGGCTGGCAGCAACCATCGAGGCCCGCAAGGGGGCCGATCCCGAAAGTTCGTGGACGGCGCGCCTGCTGGCCAAGGGGCCTGAAAAGGCGGCCGAAAAATTCGGCGAAGAGGCCGTCGAGGCGATCATTGCCGCCGCCATGGGCGACCGTGAAAACCTGACCTACGAGGCTGCCGATGTGCTGTATCACCTGCTGGTGATGCTGGCCGCGCGCGATGTGGATCTGGCCGATGTTCTGGCCGAGTTGGAGCGACGCGAAGGCGTTTCGGGGGTTGCCGAAAAGGCCGGGCGCAAGGGTTGAGAACGACACGGTAACGACAGAAGATTGCCGATAACTGACGACAGAGTCTGCGTTTTCAGCATTTATTTCATATATAAAATATTTAACTTGAAAACATATCCACGGGGCGGCAACATATACAGGCCGACTCGCTCGGCATGTGGGAGGAAAAGATGAAGGTTCTGATTATCGGCGGTGGGCCCTCGGGGCTGTATTTCGCGATCTCGATGAAGCTGCGCGGCCCCGATCACGACATCACCGTGCTGGAACGCAACCGTGCCGACGATACATTCGGCTGGGGTGTGGTGCTGTCCGACGAAACGCTGGACAACATGCGCGCAAACGACCCCGTCAGCGCCGAGACCATCCGCCGACATTTCGCCTATTGGGACGATATCGCGGTGCATTACCGCGGGCAGGTCATCACCTCGGGCGGGCATGGGTTCTGCGGCATCGGGCGCAAGCAGCTGCTGCTGGACCTCCAGGCCCGCGCACGCGAGCTGGGCGTCAAGCTGCAATTCCAGACCGAGGCGGCGGACGGCACCGAATACATGGATCAATACGACCTTGTGGTTGCCGCCGACGGGCTGAACTCGAAAACCCGCACGGCGCTGGCCGAACATTTCCGCCCCGAGATCGACATCCGCAAATGCCATTTCGTCTGGTACGGCACGCATCAGAAATTCGACGACGCCTTTACCTTCATCTTCAGGGAAACCGACAAGGGCTGGATCTGGGCGCATGCCTATCAGTTCGACAAGGATACCGCGACCTTCATCGTCGAATGTGCGCCCGACACCTATGCCGCCTATGGCTTTGGCGAGATGAGCAAGGAAGAAAGCATTCGCGTCTGCGAGGAAATCTTTGCCGACGACCTTGGCGGTCACCGCCTGATGAGCAACGCCAACCATATCCGCGGCTCGGCCTGGCTGAACTTTCCGCGCGTGATCTGCGAGAAGTGGCACCATGAAAACGTGGTGCTGCTGGGCGATGCCTCGGCGACCGCGCATTTTTCCATCGGCTCGGGGTCCAAGCTGGGCTTTGAAAGCGCCGTCGCGCTGGCCGATTTCCTGCATTCCGAACCCGACATGCAAGCGGCCTTTGCCAAATACCAGGAGGACCGCCGCCTTGACGTGCTGCGCCTGCAATCGGCCGCGCGCAATTCGACCGAGTGGTTCGAGAATGTCGAGCGCTATCTGCATCTCGACCCCGTCCAGTTCACCTATTCCCTGCTGACCCGCAGCCAGCGCATCAGCCATGAAAACCTGCGCGAACGCGATCCCGACTGGCTGCGCGGGGCGGAACGATGGTTCAATGCGCAGGCCGGCATCAAAAGCGACCGCCGCCCCATGTTTGCGCCGCTTTCCCTGCGCGAGATGCGGCTGAAAAACCGCATCGTGGTGTCGCCCATGGCGCAGTATCGCGCGATCGAGGGCACGCCCACCGACTGGCACCTTGTCCATTATGGCGAGCGCGCCAAGGGCGGCGCCGGGCTGATATTCACCGAAATGACCTGCGTTTCCCCCGAGGGGCGCATCACACCGGGCTGCACCGGCCTGTATGCCATTGGCCACGAGGCCGCCTGGAAACGCATCGTCAATTTCGTGCATGCGGAATCTGACGCGAAAATCTGCTGCCAGATCGGCCATAGCGGGCGCAAGGGCTCTACCCAGCTGGGCTGGGAAGATGCCGACAAGCCGTTGAAGGAGGGCAACTGGGAAATCATTGCGCCCTCGCCCATCGCCTGGTCGCCCGACAATGCGGTGCCGCGCGAAATGACCCTGGCCGACATGGCGATCGTCAAGGAACAGTTCGTTGCGGCCGCCGAGATGGCCGAACGCGCCGGTTTCGACATGATCGAGCTGCACGCGGCCCATGGCTATCTGCTGTCGTCCTTCATCACGCCGGTGTCGAACCAGCGCAGCGACGAATATGGCGGCAGCCTGGAAAACCGCCTGCGCTGGCCGGTCGAGGTGTTCCGCGCCATGCGCAGCGCCTGGCCCGCGCACAAGCCGATGAGCGTGCGCATCTCGGCCAATGACTGGATCGGCGAGGGCGGCATCACGCCTGCGGATGCAGTCGAGGTCGCCCGCGCCTTTGCCGAGGCCGGGGCCGACATCATCGACGTGTCTGCCGGCCAGACCACGATCGACGCACAGCCCGTCTATGGGCGCATGTTCCAGACCCCCTTTTCCGACCGCATCCGCCAGGAAACCGGCCTGCGCACCATGGCAGTCGGCAACATATACGAGCCAGATCATGTGAATTCGATCCTCATGGCGGGGCGCGCCGATCTGGTCTGCATGGCGCGGCCACATCTGGCCGATCCCTACTGGACATTGCACGCCGCCGCCGAGCTGGGCGATGATGGCGAAAGCTGGCCCCTGCCCTATCTGGCCGGGCGCGACCAGCTGTACCGCCTGAAGGAACGCGAAAGGGAAATGAATGTCAGGGCATGAAACGGGGCATGAAAAGGGGCGCGACATGATGCTTGCGGGCAGGCACGCGCTGGTCACCGGCGGGGGCACAGGCATCGGGCTGGCGATTGCGCAGATCCTGGCGGGCGCCGGGGCACAGGTCACCATCACCGGCCGGCGCGCCGAAGTGCTGCAAGACGCCTGCGACGCCAATCCGGGGCTGCACCCGCTTGTAATGGATGTGAATGACGAGGCCAGCGTGGTGGCCGGCGTGAAACAGGCCACCGACGCGCGCGGCACCATCGACATTCATGTGGCCAATGCAGGCATTGCCGAGACCTCGCCATTCGCGAAAACCTCGCTCGAATTCTGGCGCCGTATCATGACAACCAATCTCGACGGCGTGTTCCTGACCTGCCGCGAGGTGGTGCCGGGTATGGTCGCACGCGGCTGGGGGCGGATCATCACGGTTGCATCGGTTGCCGGGCTCAGGGGCCTGAAATACGGCGCCGCCTATTCGGCCAGCAAGCATGGCGTTATCGGCCTGACCCGTGTGCTGTCCGAAGAATACATGGGCAAGGGGATCACCGCCAATGCGCTCTGCCCCGGCTATGTGCGCACCCCGATTGTCGAACGCAACACCCGACTGATCATGCAGCGATCAAACCTGTCGCGCCCCGAAGCCGAGGCCGCCATGAGCCACGACAACCGCCACAAGCGCCTTGTCGAGCCCATTGAGGTAGCCGAGGCCGCGCTGTGGCTGTGCGGGAGACATTCGGATTCGATCAACGGCCAGACCATCGAAATCGCCGGGGGCCAGGTATGAACACCGGCCAGACCGCCGCGCGCGATGACGCGCCGCTTTCCAAACAGCGCCTGCGCCTGTGGCTGCAACTGCTCAAGGCCACGCGCCATGTCGAAAGCCGCCTGCGTGAAAACCTGCGCAATACATTCGCCACCACCCTGCCCCGCTTTGACGTGATGGCCATGCTGGATCACGCGCCCGAGGGGTTGCGGATGTCGGATCTGTCCGCGCGGCTGATGGTGTCGAACGGTAATGTCACCGGCATCATAGACCGGCTGGTGAATGACGGGCTTGTTGTGCGCGTGCCCATCGAAGGCGACCGGCGCGCGACCCTGGTGCGCCTGACGCAAAAGGGCCGCGAGACATTCGCCGAGATGGCCGCAACCCACGAGGCCTGGGTGAACGAGCTGTTCGCGCCGCTGGGCCGCGACGACATCGAACGCGCCATCGACATGCTGGCGCTGCTCAGGGGGAAAGACGAATGACAAACATGGCCGGCCTCGCGCCACAGCATTTTTCATGGGAGGTCCAGGGCACGGTCGCAGTGATCCGCCTGCTGCGGCCCGAGCGCAAGAACCCGCTGACCTTTGATTCATATGCCGAACTGCGCGACTGCTTTCGCGCGCTGACCCATGCCGAGGATATCCACGCCGTGGTGCTGGCCCCGAATGAGGGAAATTTCTGTTCCGGCGGGGACGTGCATGACATCATCGGCCCGCTGGTGGAAATGGACATGAAAGGCCTGCTGGCATTCACCCGTATGACGGGCGATCTGGTCAAGGCCATGCTGAATTGCGGCAAGCCCGTCATTGCGGCGGTCGACGGTGTGGCGGTCGGCGCCGGGGCCATTCTGGCCATGGCCAGCGATCTGCGCCTGGCGACACCACGCGCGAAATGCGCCTTTCTTTTCAACCGCGTGGGGCTGGCGGGCTGCGACATGGGGGCCTGCGCAATCCTGCCGCGCATCATCGGGCAGGGCCGCGCGGCGGAACTGCTGTATCTGGGCCGCTCCATGTCGGCCGAGGAGGGGCTGGCCTGGGGGTTCTGGAACGCGCTGCACGACCCGGACGAGGTTGAACAGGCCGCCGTGGCACTGGCCACCCGCATCAGCGAGGGGCCGACATTTGCCAATGGCATCACCAAGACGCAGCTGAACCACGAATGGAACATGACGCCCGATCAGGCCATCGAGGCCGAGGCCCAGGCCCAGGCGATCTGCATGCAGACCGAGGACTTCCGCCGCGCCTATCGGGCCTTTGTGGCCAAAGAGCGGCCGATATTCGAGGGGGATTGAGGATGGGTGCGCAGGCACATTTTTTCATCGTCCCGCCCGGCGTAACCGCCGGGCAGCGCCCGCACCGCCCCCCCACGGGGCGGGCGCTTTGGCCCACCCCGTGCGGCGCGCGCGCTGCCCTCGACTCGCGACGGAACATGTATCATGCCTGACCTCAGCTATCTTTCCTGGCCCTTTTTCGAGGATCGCCACCGCGACCTGGCCGCCCGCCTTGAAAACTGGTGCGCCGCCAACCTGCCCGTGGATCACAGCGACACCGACACCGCCTGTCGCGGCCTGGTGCGCGCGCTGGGAGATGCCGGTTTTCTGCGCCACACGGGCGCGCCGCTGGATGTGCGCAGCCTGTGCGTGATCCGCGAGACGCTCGCCCGCCACGACGCGCTGGCCGATTTCGCCTTTGCCATGCAGGGGCTTGGCATGGGGGCGGTCACCCTGTTCGGCAGCCCCGAACAGAGGAAATGGCTGGAACGCACCACGCGCGGCGCGGCAATTTCGGCCTTTGCGCTGACCGAGCCCGGTTCGGGCTCGGATGTCGCCGCCATCGGCGCGACGGCGGAACGGGCGGGAAACGAGTATTTGCTCAAAGGAGAAAAGACCTGGATTTCCAATGGCGGCATCGCCGATGTCTATACGGTGTTTGTCCGCACGGGCGAGGCCCCCGGTGCAAAGGGGCTGTCGGCCTTTCTGCTGCCCGCCGACATGCCGGGGCTGGAGATCGTCGAGCGGCTGGAGACCATCGCCCCGCACCCGCTGGCGCGCCTGCATTTCAACGATATCCGCCTGCCGGCAAGTGCCATGATCGGCGCGCCCGGCGAGGGCTTCAGGATCGCGATGAGCGTGCTTGACGTGTTCCGCGCAACCGTCGGTGCGGCGGCTTTGGGCATGGCGCGGCGCGCGCTGGACGAGACATTGACGCGCATCCGCAGCCGCAAGGTTGGCGGTGCGCCGCTGGCCGATCTGCAGATGGTGCAGGGCCATGTGGCCGACATGGCGCTGAAGATCGACGCCAGCGCATTGCTGGTCTATCGCGCGGCCTGGGCCAAGGACATGGGCGCCGCCCGCGTCAGCCGCGAGGCCGCCATGGCCAAGCTGCATGCCACCGACAGCGCGCAAGAGGTGATCGACGCGGCCGTGCAGCTGCATGGCGGCGAAGGGGTGCGCGCGAACGGCGTGGTCGCGGGGCTGTATCGCGAAATCCGCGCGCTGCGCATCTATGAGGGCGCCAGCGACGTGCAACGCGTCGTGATCGCGCGTCAGGTGATGGGAGGAAGAAAATGAAACTGGGACCAACCGGACATGTCGATACATTCACGCGCGACAACCTTCCGCCGCCCGAGCAGCTGCCCGATTTCCTGCTGGAGGAGTATCCCTATCCCGAATGGCTCAATATCGGGGTGGCGCTGACCGATGCGATGGTCGAGCGTGGCTTTGGCGACCATATCGCCCTGATCGGCAATGGCCGGCAGCGCACCTACAAGGAACTGGCCGACTGGACCGGCCGCATCGCGCATGCGCTGGTGCAGGATTACGGGGTCAGACCCGGCAACCGCATATTGATCCGCAGCGCCAACAACCCGGCCATGGTGGCCTGCTGGCTGGCCGCGACCAAGGCCGGCGCGGTCGTCGTCAACACCATGCCGCTGCTGCGCGCGGGCGAGCTGGGCGCGATCGTGGACAAGGCGGAAATCGAATTCGCCCTGTGCGACAGCCGGATGATGGACGAGATCGTCGCCTGCGGGAAGAACTCGAAATATCTCAAGACGATCATTTCCTTTGACGGCACCGCCAACCATGACGCCGAACTTGACCGCGCCGCCCTTGCCAAGCCCGTGCATTTCGATGCCGTGCGCACCGGGCGCGACGATGTTGCGCTGTTGGGGTTCACCTCTGGCACCACCGGCACGCCCAAGGCGACCATGCATTTCCATCGCGACCTGCTGGCAATCGCCGATGGCTATGCGGCCGAGGTGCTGGGGGTCACGCCGGATGACGTGTTCGTGGGCTCTCCGCCATTGGCGTTTACCTTTGGGCTGGGGGGGCTTGCGATCTTTCCGCTGCGCTTTGGCGCGACCGCGACGCTGCTGGAAAAGGCAACCCCCGAAAACATGATCGAGATCATCGAGACCCACAAGGCCACCATCTGTTTCACCGCCCCGACGGCCTATCGGGTGATGCTGCGCGCGATGGATGCGGGCGCGGATCTGTCCAGCCTGCGCTGCGCGGTCTCGGCGGGCGAAACCCTGCCCGCGCCGGTCTATGACGACTGGCTGGCAAAAACCGGCAAGCCGATGCTTGACGGGATCGGCTCGACCGAAATGCTGCATATCTTCATCTCGAACCGGCTTGACGACCACCGCCCCGCCTGCACGGGGCGGCCCGTGCGGGGATACGAGGCGCGCATCGTCGATGACGACATGAACGATGTGTGCGATGGCGAGCCGGGCCGCCTGGCCGTGCGGGGGCCGACGGGCTGTCGCTATCTGAACGATGTGCGGCAGGCCGATTATGTGCGCGATGGCTGGAACATCACGGGCGATACCTTTTGGCGCGACAACGAGGGGTATTTCCATTTTGCCGCGCGCAATGACGACATGATCATCAGCGCCGGCTACAACATCGCCGGCCCCGAGGTCGAGGCCGCGTTGCTGGCCCATGAATGGGTGGTCGAATGCGCCGTCGTCGCCGCCCCTGACGAGGCGCGCGGCCATATCGTGCAGGCCCATGTGGTGCTTGAGGCGGGGGTGCCGCGCGACGAGGCCACCGTCAAGGTGTTGCAGGATCACGTCAAGGCCACCATCGCGCCCTATAAATACCCGCGCTCGGTGGTGTTCATAGATGCGCTGCCCAAGACCCAGACCGGCAAGGTGCAACGATTCAGATTGCGGCAGGACAGATGACCGATTTCACCAAAACCCGCGAGATGTTCCACCTGCCAAAGGGGGTGGTCTATCTGGATGGAAACTCGCTGGGCCCGCTGCCGCGTGCTGCCGTGGCGCGCGTCACCCGCGCCATGCAGGACGAATGGGGCGAGATGCTGATCACCGGCTGGAACAGGGCCGGATGGATGAGGCTTGCACGCGATGTGGGCGACCGGGTCGGCCGTCTGATCGGCGCGCCTGCGGGCACCGTGGTGATGGGCGACACGCTGTCGATCAAGGTCTATCAGGCGCTGGCCTCGGCACTGGAGCTGAACCCCGATCGCCGGGTGATCCTGTCGGACAGCGGCAATTTTCCGACCGACCTGTACATGGCGCAGGGGCTGGTCGAAAGCCTGGGCCGGGGGCACGATCTGCGCATTGTCGCCCCCGACGAGGTGGCTGCCAATATCGGCGACGAGGTGGCCGCCTTGATGCTGACCGAGGTCGATTACCGTACCGGGCGGATGCATGATATGGCGGCACTGACGGCGCGGGCCCATGCCCATGGTGTGATCACGATCTGGGATCTGGCCCATTCGGCGGGCGCCATCCCCGTTGACGTGACCGCGGCAGGGGCCGATTTCGCGGTGGGCTGCACCTACAAATACCTCAATGGCGGCCCCGGTGCGCCGGCTTTCATTTACGTCGCGCCAAAATGGGCCGAGCGCGCGCGCCCCGCGCTCAGCGGCTGGCTGGGCCATGAGGCGCCCTTTGCCTTTGACCCCGACTACCGCCCCGCGCCGGGGGTCGAGCGCATGCGCGTCGGCACCCCGCCCGTTCTGGCGCTGCGCGCGCTCGAGGCCGCGCTGGATGTCTGGGACATGGTGGATATCGCGGATCTGCGCGCGCAATCCATCGCGCTTGGCGAATTGTTTATTGCACAGGTCGAGCGCCGCTGCCCCGCCCTGCGCCTTGCCAGCCCCCGCGATGCCTTGCAGCGCGGCAGCCAGGTCAGCTTTGCCTTTGAACATGGATATGCGGCCATGCAGGCGCTGATTGCGCGCGGTGTGATCGGCGATTTCCGCGCCCCCGACATCATGCGCTTTGGCTTTACCCCGCTCTATCTGTCGGAAAGCGACGTGATGCGGGCGGCCGATATCATCGAAGATGTGATCACAAATAACCTCTGGGATCGCCCGGAATACATGACAAAGGCAGAAGTTACATGAAGAAACCCTTTGATCCCGCTGAAGATGGGGCAGAAATGGCCTTTGATGGGCGCATGTCCTACGGCGACTATCTGCGCCTTGACGCGGTGCTTGGGGCGCAGCACCCGCTGTCGGACGCCCATGACGAGATGCTGTTCATCATCCAGCACCAGACCAGCGAATTATGGATGAAGCTGGCCATTCACGAGGTCACCGCCGCGCGCCGCGCGCTGGCCGCCGGGCAGTTGCGCCCGGCCTTCAAGATGCTGACCCGGGTTGCCCGCATATTCGAGCAACTCAACAACGCCTGGGACGTGCTGCGCACCATGACACCCAGCGAATATACGCAGTTCCGTGACCAGCTGGGCCAGAGTTCGGGTTTTCAGTCGCACCAGTATCGCATGATTGAATTCGCGCTGGGCAACCGCAACAAGGCCATGCTGCGCCCGCATGCGCATCGGGCAGAAATTCATGCCGCCCTTGCACAGGAGCTGACACACCCCAGCCTGTATGACGTCGCGCTGCGCCTGTTGGACGAGCGTGGTGTCGCGGTGCCCGATCATGTGATCACACGCGATGTCAGCCAACCCTATACGCCCGATGACGCGGTGGAAGATGCCTGGAAAACGGTCTATTCCGACCCCGAAAGATACTGGGGGCTTTACGAGCTGGCCGAGAAACTTGTCGATCTGGAAGATTACTTTCGCCGCTGGCGGTTCAACCACGTCACCACGGTCGAACGCATCATCGGCTTCAAGCGCGGCACCGGCGGCACCTCGGGGGTGGCCTATCTGAAACGGATGCTGGCAACCGAGCTGTTCCCCGAGCTGTGGCATGTGAGGACCGCATTATGAGCTGGAGCACCACCCGCAAGGTCGAGTTTTCCCATGTGGACGGCGCTGGCATCGTGTTCTATCCGCGCTATTTCGAGATGATCTCGTCGGTGATCGAGGAATGGTTCGACCGCTGCCTCGACTACCCTTTTGACCGCATGCATTTTCACGACCGGCGCGGCATCCCGACGGCCGAGATCAACGTGAAATTCATGGCGCCATCGCGGCTGGGCGACGTGCTGGAATTCTCGGTGCACGTGACCCGGCTGGGCAACAGCAGCGCGGATGTGGAAACCACCTGCCGGCTGGGCGCACAGACCCGCCTGATCGCGCGTCAGACATTGGTGCGCATCGACCTCGACACCGGCCGGCCCGAGCCCTGGCCCGAGCGCATGCGCGCGCGCATGATCGGCGGAAAGGACGCAACATGACGGAACTTGTTCACGAATTGCTGCACCCCGCCAACTGGAAAGCGGCGCGCGGCTATGCCAACGGCGTTGTGGCCGAGGGGCGGATGATCTTTCTGGGCGGCATGATTGGCTGGAACGCCGCACAGAAATTCGAAACAGACGATTTCGTGGGGCAGGTTGACCAGTGCCTTGCCAATATCCACGCGGTTCTGGCACAGGCGGGCGCCGGGCCCGAACATCTGGTGCGCCTGACCTGGTATATTCTGGAGCGCGACGAATATCTTTCCCGCCTGCCCGAGCTGGGCAAGGTCTATCGCCGCCATATGGGGCGGTGCTATCCGGCGATGGCGATGGTGCAAGTGGTCGCGCTGATGGAGCCGCGCGCAAAGGTGGAAATCGAGGCAACGGCGGTGGTGCCGGTGTAACGGCTCAGCCGGCCAGCTTTTCCTCGGCCTCGGCGGCAAGCTGTTCGGCGCGTTCGGCAATGCGAGCGAAACTTTCGACAACCTCGTCCGGGATCACCGGCACCTCGACCTGAACCTCGACGATCTCTTTCTCGCTGACGGTTTCCCTGGCCGCCTTGGCGCTGAGTTCCTTGATGCGGCGCTCGGCGACGCGCAGCTCTTCTTCAAGGCCCGCGGTCTTGTCGGCCAACATGAGACCGGCCATCAGCAGCATCCGCGCCTCGGGCACACGGCCAAGCGCATCGGCCAGTGTCTGTGCCTCGTGGTCAAGCATGGCCGCCGCCGATTGCAGATATGGCTCTTCGCCCTCCTGGCAGGCAACCTGGAAGCTGCGTCCCCCAATGCGGATCGTGACCTCAGGCATTGATCTTTTCCTCTACCAAGGGTTTCAACTCGTCCAGAATGGCATCCATCTCTTCGATATCGGCCGACCGCATGGCCTTCAGCGCGTCGAGTTCGGCCTTCAGGGACTGGTCGACAGCCGAAGGATCCGGCAGCATTTCAAGGTTGCGCTCGCGCAGGATGGCGTTTGATTCCCGAAGCTGTTCATTGGCTTCCTTGAGCAGCTGGAACTGCTGGTCCTGCGTATTGATACGCGCTGTCAGGCGCTCGATCCGCTCTTGCAGCTCGGTTGCATCGACCTGCCCGTGATCCTGTTCCTGCATCCTGTGACGCAGGGCTGCCTCGGCCTCGTAGCGGGCGTTCTCTGCCTCCTTGAGGCGGGCCTCGGCAGCCTCTTGCGCGGCGCGGGCCTGTTCCAGCTGCATCCGCGTTTCATCCAGCTGTGATTTCAGCCGCGCGGATGTCACACGCTCGGCCTCGAGGTCGGCGCGTTCCTCGGCAAGGGTTGCTTCAAGTTCCTCGATCAGCACCAGATCGCGTTCGTGCAGCCTGGCAAGTTCCTGGTCACGACCACCGCTTTTGGAAACGACTGCCGATACCTTGTCGAGAGCCGCAAAGATACGGGATTGATACTGTTCGATCTCATCCATCTTGATGCCGATTTCCTGCTGTGGTCGAATCAAAGCCCTGTTCGGGGCCATATGCTAGCCAATCTTGCACAAAAATGCTTGTGTTCAAATACTCGGCCCCGGCAATGGGCGTGCAATGGCCGGTCCACAGGATTTCCGCCCACACCAAAGCCGTGAACTGCAACCGATCGGAGACCGTATTGGACAACAAGACCGCCCTTTTTCTGGCCCTGCTGATTCTGTCGGTTTTCGTGGCCGATCATTTCTGGCTGCATCTGGACCTTCCCATGTTCCTGATGACGAAACTGTCAGAGTTGATCGACAAAATCGCCTTCTGGCGGTGACGCAGGGGATTCACAAGTCAGCTTCATTATGTCATGATTCGCAGGTGATCGCCCTGGACGCGATCGGATGAGGAGCGGACAGAGCAGTCCGCAACCAGGCAAGAGCAGAATGAACGACAAGCGCGGCAACATCACGATAGGGGCAGTGTTCGTATTCGCCACGGCCTTTTGTCTGGCGGCCTATTTCACCTTTGCCGCGGTTCAGGGCGAATACGGCCTGTTCCGACGCGTCCAGATCGAAGCCCAGGAACGCGAACTTGCGCAAGAGCTGGCGCGGCTCAAGGCGCAGGTGGCGGCGCTGGAGAACAAGACACACCGGCTTTCGGATGACTATCTTGACCTCGACCTTCTGGACGAACAGGCGCGCAAGGTTCTGGGCCTCATCCGCGGTGACGAGATCGTTGTCCGCTAGGGCCTGTCGAATCCCGGCAGAAACAGATCATTCACCACCCACGGGGATTTTTTTTGCATTCCGCAGCGTCATGGTGTAATGGGTAGTTTAGTATTAAACCATCTATTCCGACAAGGGGAGTTTCCTGCACATGGCAGCGAGAAAGACCAGCGGAAACAAGGCGACCCGAAAACAGGCGGCGCCAGATGTTTCCCCGAATGTTTCCAGGGACGAACTGATCGAATTCTACCGCCAGATGCTGTTGATCCGCCGGTTCGAGGAAAAGGCCGGCCAGCTGTATGGCATGGGCGTGATCGGCGGCTTCTGCCACCTCTATATCGGGCAGGAGGCCGTTGTCGTCGGCCTCGAGGCCACCGCCAGGGATGGCGACCAGCGCGTGACATCCTATCGCGATCACGGTCACATGCTGGCCTGCGGCATGGATCCCAAGGGCGTCATGGCCGAACTTGCAGGCCGCGAAACCGGCTATTCGCGCGGCAAAGGCGGCAGCATGCACATGTTTTCCAAGGAACGGAATTTCTACGGCGGCCACGGCATTGTGGCCGCGCAGGTGCCGATCGGCGCGGGGCTGGCATTCGCCGACAAGTATCGCGGCAATGACAATGTCAGCTTTACCTATTTCGGCGACGGCGCCGCCAACCAGGGCCAGGTTTACGAGACCTTCAACATGGCGTCCCTGTGGAAACTGCCGGTGGTCTTTGTCATCGAGAACAACAAATACGCCATGGGCACGGCGATGCAGCGCTCGACCTCGACGCCCGACATCTATCACCGGGGCAACGCATTCGGTATTCCGGGCGAGGCGGTCGATGGCATGGACGTGCTGGCGGTCAAGGAAGCCGGCGAAAAGGCGACTGCCCACTGCCGCGCGGGCAACGGCCCCTATATCCTGGAAATGCAGACCTATCGCTATCGGGGCCATTCCATGTCGGACCCGGCCAAATACCGTTCGCGTGAAGAGGTGCAGAAGGTGCAGATCGGAAGAGCACACGTCTGAACTCCAGTCACTGGTGGCAATCTCGTGTGCCGGGTTGGGCGTTAAGAGGGGGGGGGGGGGGGGGGGGGGGGGGGGGGGGGGGGGGGGGGGGGGGGGGGGGGGGGG
>JAUZRU010000025.1 GCA_030950185.1 Paracoccaceae bacterium
AAGCGTTCCGGCGCCTGGGCGCTGGATGAAAAGGCCTCCGAGGCCACCCGCGGCTTTCTGCTCAACCACATCATCCACGAATTGCTGCCGCCCCGCGGCGACGGCATGCGGTGGAACAACTCGGATCCGGTCACGGGCCAGGCGGCCTGGTTCGATCTGCGGGTCAAGATCGAAAATATCGGACCCAAGGCGGACGGGATCAGCGAGCCCCATATCCCGCCACAGGTTTCACCGGTGGGCAAAGGCCCGAAAAACGTCGCCTATGGGGAGGAATTCTGATGACCGCTCTGCCTCAGACCACCCAGAAGAAGCTGGGCCTTGTCATCGACCTGGACATCTGCGTCGGCTGCCACGCCTGCGTGACCAACTGCAAGGAATGGAACACCTCGAACTACGGCGCGCCGCTGTCCGATGTCGATGCCTATGGCGCCGAGCCGATGGGCACCTTTCTGAACCGGATCCATACCTATGAGGTCAAGCAGGAGGGCTGCAACGCCCAGACCGTGCATTTCCCGAAATCCTGCCTGCATTGCGATGACGCGCCCTGCGTCACGGTCTGCCCCACAGGCGCCAGCTACAAGCGCGAGGAAGACGGTATCGTGCTGGTCAACGAGGATCGCTGCATGGGCTGCGGGCTGTGTGCCTGGGCCTGTCCCTATGGCGCGCGCGAGCTGGACCAACTGGCCGGCGTGATGAAGAAATGCACGCTGTGTGTCGATCGCATCTATAACGAAAACCTGCCCGAGGAAGACCGCGTTCCCGCCTGCGTGCGCACCTGCCCGGCCGGCGCGCGCCACTTTGGCGATTTTGCCGACCCCGACAGCAACGTGTCGCGCCTGAGCGCCGAACGCGGCGGGATGGAGCTGATGCCCGAACAAGGCACCAAACCCGTCAACCGCTATCTGCCGCCGCGCCCCAAGACCGATATCGGCGGCGAGAACAAGATCGACATCCTCGCGCCCTTCCTTGAACCCGTAGTCAACGAAGAAGCGACCCAAGATCAACCCGGCGGCTTCCTCGGCTGGCTCGACAAGGCACTGGAGAAAATCTGATGCATCCCGCACCCTCCGTCATCATCTTCACTTCGCTTTCGGGGCTGGGCTTCGGCCTGTTGTTCTGGCTGGGCATCGGCTATCCCGAGGTCTATGGCATGTCAGCCTTTGGCATGTTCTTCGTGGCCTATGCGCTGGCCGTGGGCGGGTTGCTGGCCTCGACCGCGCATCTGGGAAATCCGAAAAACGCCATCCACGCCTTTTCGCAATGGCGCACCAGCTGGCTGAGCCGCGAGGGCATCGCCTCGGTCGTCACGCTGCTGCTCATGGCCGTCTATGCAATCGGCATGGTCTTTCTTGGCCAGCGATTCCAGATACTCGGCTGGATCGGCGCGGCGCTGTCGATGTTTACCGTGTTCACCACATCCATGATCTATGCCCAGCTGAAAACCGTGCCGCGCTGGAACATGCGGCTGACATCGGTCATGTTCCTGACCTATGCGGTTGCCGGCGGCGCACTGCTGGCAGGCCAGATCAGTATCGCCGTGGTGCTGCTGCTGGTGCTGACACTGGTGCAATTTGCGGTCTGGCAGGCTGGCGACAAGCGTTTCCGCGAGGCTGGCCACACGATCGAAACCGCGACCGGCCTTGGCAATCTGGGCAAGGTCCGCCTGCTTGAGCCCCCCCATACCAGCCCGAACTATCTGATGAAGGAAATGGTATTCACGGTTGGCCGCAAGCATTCACGCAAGCTGCGCATGATCGCAGGTGTCTCGCTTGGCCTGCTGCCGGTGATTCTGCTTTATGCCCTGCCCTTCAACCCCATCTCTGCCGCGCTGGCAGTGGCATTCCACGTTCTGGGCCTGTTCGCCGCCCGCTGGCTGTTCTTTGCCGAAGCAGAACACGTGGTCGGGCTGTATTACGACAAGCGCTGAACGGGCAGGTCTCGATACAGGTGCGTATCAGGGCGTGGCAGGGATGACCGCCGCGCCCTGCCCTATTTCGTCTTCCGAATCGTGATTTCCTGACGCAGCTTGCCGTCATCGCGGTTGAAGATCAGGATACGGTCATCTGTCGTTACCACCGCATACCAGTCGGGCCCCTGGGTGAAACTGCTGGCTTTCGACCCGTCGGGCAGGGTGATCGCATCGGGCAGGGCCACGCTTTGCATGACTTTCGGCACCCTGATGACAATCAGCGCAATGATGGTTACAAGACCGGCAATCATCGACGCGGTCAGGATTGTCACAAGCACCCTGAGAAACCGCAGATTGGCGGGCTCGCCCCCCTGTTCCGGAGTATTGTCCATGTCCGAATCCGTGCTCCGTATCGTGATCGGGGAAAATCCCCCGCCCCGCCTAGATAAGGCCTTGGCCGCCGCGGTGCCAGAGCAAGCCGCGCTCAGCCGTTCGCATATCGGCAAATTGATCGAGAAAGGCGCCGTCGCCCGCGAAGATGGCGAGGTCGTCACACGGCTGAAAACCCGCAGCCAGCCGGGCGATGTATTTCTGATCACCCTGCCACCGGCCACCGAAATCGAGGCCGGCCCCGAAGACATCCCGCTGGACATCGTTTTCGAAGATGACGAGCTGATCGTCGTGAACAAGCCTGCGGGCCTGGTCGTGCATCCCGCACCGGGTTCGGAAACCGGCACGCTGGTCAACGCGCTGCTGCATCACTGCGCCGACAGCCTGTCGGGCATTGGGGGCGAAAAACGCCCCGGCATCGTGCATCGCATCGACAAGGATACATCCGGCCTTCTGGTCGTGGCCAAGACCGACCGCGCCCATCACGCGCTGGCGGCGCAATTTGCCGACCATTCGATCGAGCGGCACTATATGGCCATTGTCTTTGGCGTGCCTTCCCGCGGTGATCCGCGCCTCGCCGGCGTGCCGGGGGTTGCGTTCGAACCGGGCAATGTCATCCGTATCTCGGGCAACATTGCCCGCCACAAGCATGACCGCAAGCGCATGACCGTCGTCACCAATGCCGGCCGCCACGCCATTACCCGCCTCAGGGTCGTCGAAAGCTTTGGCAACGCGCTGGCACTGGTTGATTGCTGGCTTGAAACCGGCCGCACCCACCAGATCAGGGTGCATCTGACCCATGCCGGCCACGCCTTGGTGGGCGACAGCACCTATGGTGGGCGCCGAAAACTGGCCGCCAGGGATCTGCCCGAGGGCGCGGTCGAAGCCGTGCGCGAATTCCCCCGCCAGGCCCTGCATGCGGCGACGCTGGGCTTCATCCACCCGGTCAGCGGGGAGATGATGCAATTCGAAGCGCCATTGCCGGATGATATGAACAACCTTCTTGCCGTGCTGCGAGGTTAACCTGCGCTGAACAAGCTGGCAGCACGGTGTGACCTGCCGGACAGCTAGCTCTGCAATTCCGGCAAGTCGCGGAACAGTTCCAGCGCCTCGGGGTTGGCCAGTGCCTCCTTGTTCTTGACCGGGCGGCCGTGGACAATGTCACGCACGGCAAGCTCGGTGATCTTGCCCGATTTGGTGCGCGGAATGTCAGCCACGGCGATGATCCTGGCCGGCACATGACGGGGAGACGCGTTCTTGCGGATCTCGGTCCTGATACGTTTGACCAGATCGTCGGACAGATCGACCCCCTCGCGCAAGCGCACGAACAGGACGACGCGCACGTCACCCTCCCATTGCTGGCCGATCACCAGGGATTCAAGAACCTCATCGATGCGCTCGACCTGACGATAGATCTCGGCGGTGCCGATGCGCACGCCGCCGGGGTTGAGGGTTGCATCGGACCGCCCGTGAAAGATCATGCCGCCCTGTTCGGTCAGTGTCACCCAGTCGCCATGGCACCAGACATTTTCGAAGCGGTCGAAATAGGCGGCATGATAACGGCTGCCATCGGGGTCGTTCCAGAATCCCGAGGGCATCGAGGGATGCGCATTGGTGCAGACCAGCTCGCCCGGCCGGCCCTGCAGGGAATTGCCGTTTTCGTCGAACACCTGCACATTCATGCCCAGCATCCGTTTCTGGCACTGTCCGCGCCAGACTGGGCTGACCGGGCTGCCGCCCACGAAACAGGCGATGATGTCGGTGCCGCCGGCGATCGAGGACAGGCAGACATCGTTTTTCCAGTCGCGATAGACGTAATCGAACCCCTCGGGCACCAGCGGCGAGCCGGTTGACAGGATCGTGCGCAGCACGCCCAGGTCATGAGTTTCGCGCGGCTTGATGCCCGCCTTGTTGCAGGCGTCCAGATATTTGGCCGAGGTGCCGAAATGGGTGACGTTTTCGGCCGCGGCGATATCGGCCAGACGGTTGCCGTCGGGGTAGAACGGGGATCCGTCATATTGCACCAGCGTCACGCCGGCCGCCAGCGCGCTGACCTGCCAGTTCCACATCATCCAGCCGCAGGTGGTGAAATAGAACAGGCGGTCGCCGGGCTTTTCGTCGGTTTGCAGCAGGTGTTCCTTGAGATGCTGCAACAGCGTGCCGCCAACCGTATGAATGATGCATTTCGGCAGGCCCGTCGTGCCGGACGAGAACATGATGTAAAGCGGATCGCGAAAGCCCATGCGGGTGTATTCGGGCTCGACCGCGTCAAAGGGGGCGATGAAGTCGGCCAGTCTCAGCGCCTTGTCGCCTGCGGGGGCGATGTCGGCATCGGCATCGAGATGCGGCATCACCACGATGCGCCGGATCGAGGGGATACGCCCGGCCAGTTCGCCCGCGATTTCGAGCGAGGAAAAATTCTTGCCGTTATAGTCATAGCCCTCGGCACAGAACAGGACTTTGGGTTCGATCTGGCCGAAACGGTCGTAGACGCCGTTGATGCCAAAATCGGGCGAGCTGGACGACCACACCGCGCCGAGGCTGGTCACGGCCAGCATGGCGGCAACCGCGCCGGGCATGTTGGGCAGATAGCCGGCCACACGGTCGCCGGGCTTGATCCCCTCGGCGCGCAGGGCCTGTTGCAGGCGCGAAACCAGCGCGCGCAGCTCGTCCCAGCTGATCTGCTGGCGCGCGCCACCCTCTCCATGCCAGATGATGGCGGGGCTGTCGCCGCGCGTTTTCAGCAGGTTTTCCGCGAAATTCAGCCGGGCATCGGGAAAGAAACGCGCCTTGGTCAGATGATCGCCGGGCTGGAACGTGACATCGCCGGCCTCGCCAATGACGCCCGCAAAATTCCACAGCGCACGCCAGAAGCCGGCCGTATCGTCGATCGAATACTGCCACAGCGCATCATAATCGGGGGTACCGCCCGACAGCCCGACGCCAACTTTTTCCATGAATTCCGCCAGCAGCGAGGCCCTGGCGCGTTCGGGTGACGGACGCCACAATTCGGTTGCCATGATCTGATCTCCCCAAGCGATGCTGCCGCGCAGCAATTTTCGCGACAGTTATGTTGCAAACGAAATGAAACCGCAAGATGCAAGGGGCATACACCGGCACCCTTGCCTTGGCGACGCTGCGCGCTAAGGTAGGACAAAACCCTTCAGGCAGAATGACATGATCACCGACAATGATTGCGAACCCAACGACGCCCCGATGATCAAGACCGTGGCCATGCCGGCCGATACCAACACCGCGGGCGACATCTTTGGCGGCTGGGTGCTCAGCCAGATGGACCTTGCCGGCGGCATCGCGGCGGCCGATTACGCCAAGTGCCGCGTCGCCACCGTGGGGATCGAGGCGATGAGTTTCCTCAAGCCCGTGCATGTGGGCGACATCCTGTCGGTCTATTGCGAGATCGAGCGCGTGGGCCGCACCTCGATGGCCATCCGCATCGGCGCCTGGGTGCAGCGGCGCCTTTCCCATCGCAGTTTCAAGGTGACCGAGGGCGTGTTCACCTTTGTCGCGCTGGATGATGACGGGCGCAAGCAACCGGTCATCCGCGACTGACGCCTCATTTTCCCCGTTTCGGAACCAATCCGGGGCAATTCCATGAATTGTCCACTGATCGGCCTTTTTCTTGCCATGATGATCCGCTAGCACTGGGGCCATGGTGGGTGGCAAAAGCATAAGAACCTCGGCCTTCGTGTTCGCGGTATTCCTGATCAGCGCAGGGCTGGCGCTGTGGGCTGCAAGCGGCGAGGACATCTGGAACGAGGTCACTCTGCTCGGCGGCCAGCAGGTGGTGGGCCTGCTGGCGCTGTCGCTTTTCAACTATCTTCTGCGCGCTCTGCGCTGGTGGCTGTATCTTGACGCGCTGCATGTGCGGCTGCGCCTGATGTCGGTGCTGCGGCACTATTTCGGCGGCTTTGCCCTGACCATGACCCCTGCCCGGCTGGGCGAGGTCGTGCGCATGCGCTGGATCAGCCGCGAAACCGGCACAAGGCTGGAACATCTGGCACCGCTCGTGCTGGTAGATCGCGCGGGCGATCTGGCCTCGACCGGTCTGCTGCTGGCATTTGCGCTGGCCGCCGGTGCCGCGGGCATTGCGGGCGGGCTGCCGGTTGCCGTGCTTGCGGTGATCGCGGCGCTGGTCGTGACCCGGCCGGTGCTGTTTGGCGCCATGATCGACGGGCTGTATCGGCTGGTGGGACGCAAGCCGCGCCTTTTCGTGCGGGCGCGCCGCGCCGCACGGGCCCTGCAACCCTTTTCGGTGCCGCGCATCGTGATCCCCGCCCTTGCCCTGGGCGCCCTGGGCTGGATGGCCGAGGGATACGCCTTTTACCTGCTGCTGGGCTGGCTGGGGGCCGATGTGCCACTGTGGAGCGCGGTTGCGATCTTTCTTTTTTCGATGATGACAGGCGGGGCCACCGGCATGCCCGGCGGTGTCGGCGGGGCCGAGGCGGCAATGGTCGCCCTGCTGGCCATACAGGGTGTGCCGCTGGAAATCAGCATTCCCGCAACCGCCATCATCCGCATCACCACACTGTGGTTCGCGGTCGCCCTTGGCATCATCACATTCCCATTGGCCGAAGGAATGGCCGCAAGGAGGGGAAATGCGCTGGAGAACGGATGAATATGCCGGCTGGGGCCGCGTGTTGCGCGCGAACGGCAAGATGGCGCGACCGGAAAAGATTGCCGCGCTCAGGGCCACGCTGCGCGAGCAGAAATGCCCCGCGATCGGCAACCGGCGGTCCTATGGCGACGCGGCGCTGAAGGATGGCGGCCATGTGATCGACATGACCCGGCTGGACCGGATGATTGCATTCGACGAAAAGACCGGCATCCTGCGGGCCGAGACGGGCATCACCATTGGCGAGATCACCCGCCTGATGGCGCCGCGCGGCTGGATTCCGGCTGTTCTGCCCGGCACCGGCTTTGCCACGCTGGGGGGCTGCATCGCCAATGACGTGCATGGCAAGAACCACCACGGTGCCGGCAGTTTCGGCCAGCATGTGGTGGAAATCGAGCTGCTGGGCGCGAACGGGCGCAGCCGGCGCATCACAAGTGACGAAAACCCCGATCTGTTTCGCGCCACCATTGGCGGGCTGGGCCAGACCGGGATCATCCTGTCGGCCGCCATCCAGTTGACCCGTGCGACCTCGACCGTGATGGATGTACGCGAGAGCCGCGCCGACAATCTGGATGAATTCATGTCACTGCTGGAAGGCTCGACCGCCACATATTGCGTCGGCTGGATCGACGCGACTGCGCGCGACGAAAGCCTGGGCCGCGGCATTCTGGAAGAGGCCGAGATTCGCGAACATGCGGTTCCAATCACCGAAAAGGGCGCGAAATCGGTGCCCCTTGATGCGCCCCGTTTCCTGCTGAGCGCGCCGGTCGTGCGCGCCTTCAACCAGCTCTATCTGCGCCGCGTTCCCCCGGGCGGGCGCAGGATCGACCGCTCCATGCAGGATTTCTTTTTTCCGCTGGACCGCGTGCATGACTGGAACCGCCTGTATGGCAAGCCCGGTTTTCACCAGTTCCAATGCGTGCTGCCCCCCGACAGCGCCCGCGAAACCCTGCACCGGATGATGGGAAAAATCGCCTCATCCCGGCTGGCCTCGCCGCTGGCGGTGCTGAAACGGCTGGGCGAGGGGCGTGGCGGCATGATGTCGTTCCCGATGGAGGGGTTCACGCTGGCCGTCGATTTCCCCAACCGGCGCGAAAGCGCGGGCTTGGTGCAAGAGCTGATCGATATGACCCTGACGGCCGGCGGGCGCATCTATCCGGCCAAGGATTCCGTGGCGACCGCCGAACAGTTTTCCCCCATGTATGACGAACGCGCGGATTTCGCGGCAATCGCCAATGTGCAGGATCCGAACCGCGCGCTGGAAACCGATCTGGTGCGCCGCCTGAACCTGAGGAACGAGACATGAAACAGAGCTGGCTGATCCTTGGGGCAAGTTCCTCGATGGCGCGCGCATTCGCCCGCGCGGTGGCGGAACGCGGGGCAGATGTCTTTCTGGCGGGCCGCGACATGGATGATCTGCGCCGTATCGCCAATGACTGCCGACTGCGCGGTGCGGCAAATGCCGAGGCGCTGAAATTCGATGCGCGCAAACCAAAGACCTTTGACGCCATCAACGACAGGCTGGCCGAACAGGACGGCATGTTGAATGTCGCCGTATTCGTCGGCTCGATGCCCGAGCAGACCGCCATCGACGCCGACCCGGCCCTGATCGACGGCACCGTGACCGACAGCTTTACCGGCCCTGCCCGCTTTCTTCAGGGTTTCGTGCCCATGATGGAAGAACGCGGCGGCGGCACCGTCATCGGTATTTCCTCGGTCGCCGGCGACCGCGGGAGGATCGGAAACTATGTCTATGGCGCGGCCAAGGCGGGTTTCGCCACCTATCTTTCAGGCCTGCGCAACCGGCTGACGCGCGCGGGCGGCCATGTGGTGACGGTCAAGCCGGGTTTCGTGGACACCGCCATGACCTGGGGGCTGCCTGGCATGTTCCTGGTCGCCAGCCCCGAATCCGTGGCCCGCGACCTGCTGCGCGCAACCGACAAGCGGCGCGACGTGATCTATACACCCTTTTTCTGGCGCTGGATCATGTTGATCATCCGCGCAATCCCCGAGCGCATGTTCAAGAAGATGTCGATCTGATCGCGCCCCGGCGGCTCAGCTGCTGGCCGCCGAGAACATCAGGGCAAGCGTCAAGGCAATCAGCGCCAACCCGTATTTGTCGCGCAGAGCAAAGACGATCGGATCGTAATCCTGCTTGCCCTTCCAGCCCAGCAAGACCATGCGAAACAGCCAGCCACCCATCGGGATCATGGCCAGCCACAGCTGCCAGCGGCTGGGATACAGGATCGCCGCCATGTCGGAAAAACTGTACAGGAAAAACACCAGCAGCGCCCCTGCCATGCCGATGATGGCAATGTTCAGCAGATCACCCCGATCCCGACGCCCATAGCCCCGCCCCGGCAGGCGCGCTTCCCCCTTTGCCAAGGTCAGCTCGGTCAACCGCTTGACGCAGCCGAGCGTCAGAAAGACCGGATAGATAAAGGCGATCAGAAAACCCGAGGCAGGCACATGGGCGGCAACCGCACCGGCCACGACACGCAGCGTGTAAAGCGCGGCCAGCATGGCAATATCTATCCACCTCATCCGCTTGAGCCGCAGCGAATAGGCCAGCGACAAGACCATGTACAACGCCAGAACACCCAGCATCATCGGGCCGATGATCGCGGCCAGCACAAGGGAATAGATCCCCAGCCCCACGGCCATCAGCATCCCCCCCTTTATCGGTACCTTGCCCGCGGCAAAGGGGCGGTTCTTCTTGGTCGGATGCAGTCGATCCGCCTCGAGATCCAGCAGATCGTTGACAATATATATTGTCGAGGCGGCCAGGCTGAAGGCCAGCGCCGCGAAGAAAACGATCATCATCGGCGCGTAATGCACCTGATGGGCCGCGATCAGAGGCAGGAAAAGAAGGATGTTCTTGACCCACTGGTGGGGCCTGAGCGCGCGCAGCAGGTCGCGTGCGTTCCATGTCTGGCGGATTTCCTCGACATTGACGCCCTTGGCAGCCAGCCGTCGGGCAACCTTGGGCAGGTGCCCAACGATAATCGCGTTTTCGGCCTGCTCCCAGACGGGCAGGTCAACCACGCTGTCACCGGCATAATCGAAACCGCGTTCGCCAAACGCCCTGACCAGCGCCTCGGCCTTGCGCCGACCCGTAAGATTTGTCTTGCCGTCCGACGCCAATACACGCTCGGCAATCCCGTGTTCCTGAGCCAGCGCCTGCACCAGGCGTCTGTCGGACCCGGATGCAAGCACCACCTTGCGCCCCCGCCGTCGTGACCGGCGCGCAAGTTGCGCAACCTGTTCGTTGACCGGAAGCAACTCGACACGCAGCGAGGACAGCTCGGCCAGTTCGCGCTTGAGCGCCGCGCGATTGCCGAGATTGCGCAACACCGCCTTCAGGCATGCGATGGGCTTGCGGCCCAGTGCCGCCCAGAAGCTTTCGAACAGCAGATCCGTTTTCAGAAATGTCCCGTCCACATCCAGAACCAGCGGTTTGCCGCGCGTTTCATCTGTGTTCATCTTGCCCGTATTCCCGGTTTGTATTGTCCTGGCGGAGCGAAACCGTTTGTCGCGTACCGCGCCCACCGACTTATTGTCTTCAATTTGCACGAGATTCCCATCCAGAGCCAGATATTGGCACGAAAAATTGTGATGAAACCGCCATAAACTTGCCAAATAGTTGTATTCACAGTTATTGCCCCCTCATCTGAACACACCCAACTTATTGTTTTTACATGATTTTAAAAAATTTTCCATTGCCTTGCGTTTTTTTCATTTTTTGCATTTCCGCGCCAAACTCTCGCCCAATTTTGCCGGCTATATAACACCATGTTGAAACGGCGGGCTGGTCGAAAACAGAGGCAAAACCAGCACTGATACGCCGATCAGCACCAAAGCGTGGAAATGAACAAGCAAACCTATGGAGGGACCTAACATGTTCAAGCTTGCAAAAAACTTCAAGAATGACGAATCCGGCGCCGTAACCGTTGACTGGGTTGTCCTGACCGCCGCCATCGTTGGCCTCGGCATTGCCGTTCTGGCAACCGTGTCGAGCGGCGTGCAGAACCTGTCGGGTGACATCAACACTCAGCTGTCGGGTCAGAAAATCTCGACCAAGTTCTGATAATCCGGAACGACAATCGCCAGGAAAGCCGCGCCGGAAAGCGCGGCTTTCGATCGTATTTCCCGGCAATCGGCATGGTTATCCTTTCACGATCCGTCCACTTTCTCGCGTTAGTGTGGTCCAGAGCATGTGCCCTGAAGCAACCCGAACGCAGAGAACCCCAATGCGGTATAGAAAGCCGAGATATACTTGCCTGGCAGACACGAACGGATCGGTGTCGGTGGAATGGGTTGTCATTACGGGGTTCGTCATCGCCCTGGTATTGTCTATCATTTCGGCCATTTCTCCGAGTGCGGAAAACACTATTCCCGATCTTCGCGCAATTGTTTCCGGTTCCCAAGGTTTTTGAATTGGGTTTTTCCGCAAAACGTGTATTCTGCGGGGAAGAAGGCAAAAACAAACAACTTGCAGGCAGTTCTTCCAGAGGCATGTTATGCGTATCATTTTCGCGCTGATCCTGATCGTGGGCATGGGGCTTGCGGGCTTTGCCGTGTATATGGCGCAGGGCCGGTTCAGCCAGTACCAGACCGAGCTGGCCAAGCAGCAGCAGGCCCTCAAGCAGAATGTCCCCCTGAAACGGGTGTTCGTCAGCACCCGACCGCTTCGTTATGGCGAAAAACTGACCAAGAAAGACGTGCGTATCGTCGCCTGGCCGGAAAATGCTATCCCCGAAGGCGCATTCACCGACCCCAAGAAACTGTTTCCCGACAATGGCAAGCTGCGCACCGTGCTGCGCGCCATGGAAAAGGACGAGGCCATCCTTGCCGTCAAGGTCACCAAACCGGGCGAGGACGCCAGCGTTGCCGCGCGCCTGGCGCCCGGAATGCGCGCCTTCACGATCAGGGTCGATGTGGCATCCGGCGTTTCCGGGTTCCTCAGACCCGGCGACCGCGTCGATGTGTACTGGAGCGGGCGCATCGACCAGCGCGACGTGACCAAGCTGATCCTTGAAAACATCAAGTTGATCGCCGTGGACCAGATCGCCAATGGCGACCAGAACAAGCCGGTCGTCGCCCGCACCGTGACCGTTGAGGCATCCCCCGAGATCGTCGCAGCCCTGGTACAGGCCCAGGCGACCGGACGGTTGCTGCTGTCGCTGCGCGGGGCCAATGACAATTCAAAGGCCGGACAGATCGAGATCGACCAGGACCAGCTGCTGGGAATCAAAAAGGAAGTTGTCAAGAAGGTGCAGGAAAAGAAGAAATGCACGATCAAGCTGCGCAAGGGCGCAGATATTGTGGAAAGCCCCATCCCCTGCCCCCAGAACTAGACCCGCATCGTGATGCAACCGCCACAACGGTTGCGCGCATGACGCAGAAGTTGTGCTGCGCAACCATTTGATTCTTGAAAAAAAACGGTATCTGGGCCACACTGTGCGCAACGGGCGGTCAAGACCCGCATATACAACGTGATCAGAGAGGCAGGATCACATGCGTTCGAGCAGCTTTTTCAGGGCTGGCCTTGTTGGTCTGGCCATTGTCGTGCAACCCGTCTTGCCGGCGGGCGCGCAGGATGTTTTGACCATCAGCCGGGGCACCGCTTCCAGCAGCATCAAGGTTTCCGTCAACCGTGCGGTCGTGATGGAAAGCGCCACATCATTCGCCCAGCTTTCGGTGGCCAACCCGGCAATTGCAGATATTTCCACCCTTTCAGACAAGAGCATCTATATCCTTGGAAAATCGCCGGGGCGAACGACCCTGACCCTTCTTGACAATGCGGGCCGCCTGATCACGAATGTTGATGTTCAGGTCTCGCCGGATATCGCCGAATTCAAGGAACGCCTGCATGAAATCCTGCCTGGCGAAAAGATAGACGTGCGCACCGCCAATGACGGCATCGTCCTGAGCGGCCGTGTTTCCGGCACACGAAAGGTTGCTCTGGCGGTGGAGCTTGGCGAACGTTATGCGCCCGGCAAGGTCACGAATCTGATGACCGTGGGCGGCACGCAGCAGGTCATGCTCAAGGTTCGATTTGCCGAAATGCAGCGCTCGGTCTCGAAAAGCCTGTCCTCAAGTCTGGGCCTGAGCACCAGCGTCGCCGGCACCACCGGCCTGCAGGGGGGCACCGGGTCATATACCGGCTCGTTCAACCCAACGGTCCTGACCGATGGCATCCCCACCACCGGCCCGGTGGTCAAGACCACCACACTGGGGAGTCTCGGCATCGGCTTCAGCGCCGGGGGCATACAGATGGCGCTGCTGCTGGAAGCACTTGAAAAGAAGGGTCTGGTGCGAACCCTGGCTGAACCGAACCTTGTCACCATTTCCGGACAAAGCGCGAAATTTCTTGCAGGCGGTGAATATCCCATCCCCATTTCGGACGGCCAGACGACGACCATTGAATACAAACCATTCGGCGTCGAACTCAATTTCAAGCCGGTCGTTGTCGATGACAACCTCATCAACCTGACGATCTCTGCCGCAGTCAGTTCAATCGATACGACCGTAACCGTCACCCAGAACGGCGGCATATCGGTCAACGCCTTCAAAAGGCGCGAGACCTCGACCGTTGTCGAAATGCGTGACGGGCAGAGCTTTGCCATCGCCGGCCTTTTGCAGGATGACTTTACCGGGCTGGCCAACCAGGTGCCGTGGCTGGGCGACGTGCCGGTGCTGGGCGCACTGTTCCGCAGCTCTGACTTCAACCGCCGCCAAAGCGAGCTGGTGATCATCGTTACCCCGCATCTGGTCACTCCGGTCAAGAGCGACGCCCTTGCATTGCCGACCGACCGCGTCCGCATCCCTACCGAATCGGAATTGTTCCTGATGGGCAAGACGGCGGGAAAAGCCCGGAAGAAAGGCCATACCAGCGTCTCGACACAGGATATCAAGGCCCCCTATGGCTATGTGATGGAGTAAGATCATGGCTTTGCGCAACAGAACCCGTTTCATCATTGCCGCAGCCGCGATCGCGCTTTCCGCCTGCACCCCGCAGCCGGCCGCCATGAACGGCGGTTTTGCAGCCAAGGGGCACGAGGCCGGCGGTCTTGTCAACGAAGGCGCATTTGGCAATCCGACCTACAACAACATGCTTGTCCAGGCGGCCTATCGCGACCAAAATGGCCTGCTTCTGGATCTGGGCCGAAAATTCGAGCGCGAAGTGCCGACCATGATCAATTTCGACTTCAACTCGGCGCGCCTCGATCCCGAGGCCAGGCGAATCCTCGACAAACAGGCCGAATGGATCAAGCAGTTCCCGGAAATCCGTTTCCGTGTCTATGGTCACACCGATCTTGTCGGTTCCGAATCCTACAACAAGCGCCTTGGCCTGAAGCGGGCGCAAAATACCGTGGCCTATCTCGTCTCTCGCGGGGTTGACCGAAAGCGGCTTGAGGCAGTCGCCTCTTTCGGGGAAACCCAGCCACTTGTCGTCACCGAAGGCCGCGAAAGGCGCAACCGCCGCACCGTCACCCAGGTGATCGGCTTTGCCCGCAATTTTGCCGGTGACGATCTGGACGGGAAATATGCCGCGCTGGTTTATCGTACCTATGTTCAGGGCAATAACAGCGTGCCTGCTGCGACTGCTTCCAAATAAAGACACATTCCATCTTTCAGCCCTAATATTGCCAAAGTTTGCGGCCACTAATCGCAGTTGGAAGACCCATCGTCAGATGTGGGAAACCTGCGAGCAAACCCTCATTGCCGAATCGGTGTCTTCCGTTTGGCTGGGGCAAGCATCCGCAGCAATCAAGCAAGAAACTTTTTTAGGGAATACGGGCAAGAAATGGGTCTGCGAAAAACAGAGGAAGAGGTTGGCATCACCGCCTGCGTAATCGCGCGGGACGTCAAGACCTTTGATCTCTTGATCGAAGACATGGAGGCGGAACTTGGCTCTGCCTGGGGCGGGTTGAACTTCGAAGACGGCATCGCCTTTCTTTCCAGCCCGTTGGCGCGCGAACTGGAATTCGTGACCGTCGCCGTCGATCGCACCGACGAAGAAAACCTGGAACCGGTCATCAAGGTGATCAAGACCGCAGAATCGGCAGGCATCAAGGTCATCCTCGTGGCCCATGACCTGTCACCGGTCGCACTGCATCAGCTGCTGCGCCTGGGCGCGGCCGATTTTGCCCCCTACCCCCTGCCCGAAGGTGCCCTGCACGAAGCGATCGAACGCATCCGAACCCCCGCCTCTCCGCCACTTGCGCCGGTCAGGGGCGGTGGCGCCGAAACCGTCCGCGACGGGGTAATCATGCCCGTCTACGGCCTGGCCGGCGGTGTCGGGGCCACGACATTTGCCGTGAACCTTGGATGGGAACTCTCTCGCATCAGCACAGGCGAAGGATACAAGACCTGCATTCTGGACCTCGACCTGCAGATGGGGTCGGTTTCCACATATCTGGACCTGCCCCGACGCGAAGCCATCTTCGAACTGCTGTCCGACATCGGCAGCATGGATCGCGAGACATTCATGTCGGCGCTGCAGCCGTTCAACGAAATGCAGGTTCTGACCGCGCCCGCAGAATCACTGCCCTACGAGATGCTGACGTCCGAGGACGTCAATGCCCTGCTGGACATGGCAAAATCGCAATTCGATTTCGTGATCGTCGATGTCCCGAAAACGCTGATCCAGTGGTCCGAGGTGCTGATCAATCGGGCAGATATCTATTTCGCGCTGATCGAGATGGACATGCGTTCGGCACAAAATGCCCTGCGCTTCATCCGCACGCTCAAGGCCGAGGATCTGCCTATGGAAAAGGTCAAGTATATCCTCAACCGTGCCCCGAAATTCACCGATCTCAGCGGCCGCAGCCGCGTCAAGCGGCTTGCAGAGAACCTGAATATCGAACTTGAAATCCTGCTGCCCGACGGCGGCAAGGCTGTCGTTGACAGCTGCGATCAGGGTCTGCCGCTGGCCGAAACGGCGGCAAAGAACCCGCTGCGCAAGGACATGATGAAACTCGCCAAATCCATTTTCGACCTGGTCATTTCGCAGGCCGAAGCCAAAGGAGGTAAGTAGGACATGTTTTCCCGTTACAAGAAAACGGCCGGGCGTCCTCTGCCCCAGCCAGAAGCGAAACCGGCCACCTCTGAAACAGCCACCCAAACTGTGGCACCACAACCGGCGCCGCAGCCGGCAGCCAAGGCACCGGAAACGCCCAAGCCCCGGCCCGCCGTGGTGCGGGGCCTTAGCGAAAAGGAACTCAAACGCCGTGAAAAGCTGGCCGAGGTGCGGGTAGAGCTGCACAAGCGCCTGCTGGACACGCTGAACCTTGCCGCGCTGGAGCACGCATCCGAGGCTGACCTCAAGCACGAAATCGCCGCGATCTGTGCCGACGGCCTGGCGGAAATGGACATCGTGCTGACGCGCGAGGAACGCGCCACCCTGCACCAGGAGCTGTATGACGAGGTCACGGGCCTCGGCCCGCTGGAGCCTCTGCTGCGCGATGACACCATCAACGACATACTGGTCAACGGCCCGAAACAGATCTTTGTCGAACGCGCCGGCAAGCTGGAACTCACCCCGGTGGTGTTCAAGGACGACAAACACCTGATGCGGGTCATCGACAAGATCGTGTCGGCCGTCGGGCGCCGTGTCGATGAATCCAACCCATATGTTGACGCCCGCCTCAAGGACGGCTCGCGTTTCAACGCCATGGTGCCACCGATTGCGGTCGATGGCGCGTTGGTGTCGATCCGCAAGTTCAAGAAAGACAAGCTGGGCATCGACGAGCTGATCAAATTCGGCGCCTTCACCGAGGAAATGGCCATGTATCTGCGCGCCGCCGTTGGCGCGCATCTGAACATCATCGTGTCAGGCGGCACCGGCTCGGGCAAGACGACCACGCTGAACGCGCTGTCATCCATGATCGCCGACAACGAACGCATCCTGACCATCGAGGACACGGCCGAATTGCAACTGCAACAGATTCATGTCGGCCGCATGGAAAGCCGCCCCCCCAATGTCGAGGGCAAGGGCGAAGTCAGCCAGCGCGACTGTCTGCGCAACGCGCTGCGGATGCGCCCCGACCGCATCATCGTCGGCGAAACCCGCGGCGAAGAGGTGATCGACATGCTTCAGGCCATGAACACGGGCCATGACGGATCGATGACCACGATCCACGCCAACAGCGCCCGCGATGCGGTTTCGCGCCTTGAAAACATGGTGGCGATGGCCGGGATCGACATGCCGCTCAAGGCGGTGCGCGCCCAGATTGCCAGCGCCGTGCATCTGATCGTGCAGGCCAGCCGCCTGCAGGACGGCTCGCGCCGGATGGTTTCGATCACCGAGGTCACCGGCATGGAAGGCGACATCATCACCATGCAGGAAATTTTCCGCTTCAAGCGCTACGGGATCGACGAAAACGGCAAGGTGCTGGGCCATTTCGAACCCACCGGGATACGTTCACATTTTTCCGAACGCTTCAAATATTCGGGCTTTGAGCTGCCCAACCACATCTACACGCAGACCGCGGCACAGTAGGAGGCCGATCAATGCTGAACCCCGAACCGATCATCTACGCCGCCATCTTCCTGGGCGTTCTGTTGGCAGTGGAAGGTATCTACCTGCTGGTCTTTGGCGACTCTATCCGCATGAACAGCCGGGTAAACCGCCGGATCGACATGCTGGAAAAGGGCACCGATCGCGAGCAGGTTCTGGAAACCCTGCGTCGCGAACGCGAGCAGCACAAATCATGCTCGCGCATTCCGCTGTTGTCGATCATCAGCGACCGGGCAGACAAGGCCAAGATTGCCTTCAGCCCCAAGGCGCTGATCATGATCATGGTCTTTCTCAGCGTCGCGGCCTTCCTGGCCCTGAGTTTCGGCACCTCGGCATCCTTCCCCATTCGCCTGGGGCTGGCCCCGGTCATGGGTGTCGGTGCGGTCTATATGTGGCTGAACAAGAAGGCCAAGGCCCGCATGGCGCTGATCGAGGAACAATTGCCTGATGCGGTTGAACTGATGGTGCGCAGCCTGCGCGTCGGCCATCCGTTTTCAAGCGCCGTGAACATCGTGGCGCAGGAAGTGGCCGACCCGCTGGGCACCGAATTCGGCATCATCGCCGACGAGGCTGCCTATGGCATGGACATCACGGAATCGCTGAACAACATGGCGGAAAGTATCGGCCTGCAAGACCTGCGCTTTCTGGCTGTGGCGGTGAACATCCAACAGAAATCGGGCGGCAACCTGGCCGAGATCCTGGAAGGCCTGGCCAAGGTGATCCGCGCGCGTTTCAAGCTGTTCCGCCGGGTCAAGGCCATCACGGCCGAGGCGAAATGGTCGGGGATGTTCCTGTCGTTTTTCCCGCTGCTGGCACTGATCGGCATCAACCTCGCGCAGCCGCACTATTACGACAAGGTGATGGAAACCGAATTCTTCATCCCGGCAGTGCTGGTCGTGGGCGTGTTTCTGGGCATCAACATCATCTTCATGCGGATGATGGTCAACATCAAGGTATAGGGGGCTGAAACCATGGACCTGATGAACACGGCAATGGATTTCCTGGTCGCCCAGTTCGGCCCGATGGGGCCGTTCTACGCGATCGGTGCGCTGGGTCTGCTGCTGGTGGGGGGCACGATCCCGTTCCTGTTGCAGAAAAAGACCGACCCGGTGGATCGCCTCAAGGCGCAATCCGGCCCCCAACCCAAGGTGCCCCAGGAAAAGGAACAGCCCAAGCTGCGCTTTCAGGAAAGGGGCCCCAACCTCGACAAGTTCGCGGCATTCCTCGAACCACAGGATCAGGAAGCCTATTCCGCCACCCGGCTGAAACTGATTCAGGCCGGCTATCGCAGCCAACATGCCGTGCGCACCATGCATTTCGCCCAATTCGCGCTGGCCATCGGTTTTCTGATCGTCGGCGTTCTGGTGGCACTGATCCGTATGGACAGCATGAATCTGCAATCGACATTGATGACCATACTGGTACCTGGGGCAGTCGGGTATTACCTGCCCATCTACTGGGTCGAACGCCGACGCCAGACCCGCCAGCAAAACCTGACCGAAGGCTTTCCCGATGCGCTTGACCTGATGCTGGTCTGTATCGAGGCCGGCCAGTCGCTTGACCAGTCGATCCAGCGCGTCGCCACCGAGATCCGCCCCGGCTACCCGGACCTGTCCGAGGAATTCGAAATCGTCGCCAGCGAAATGAAGGCCGGCAAGGACCGCGTCAACGTGCTGCGTGACATGGCCGAGCGCGCGGGTTCACAGGACATTTCCGCCTTTGTCACGGTGTTGATCCAGTCGGCCAGTTTCGGCACGTCGATTTCCGAGGCCCTGCGCGTCTATGCCGCCGAAATGCGTGACAAGCGCGTGATGCGGGCCGAGGAAAAGGCGAACAAGCTGCCCACCAAGCTGACCCTTGGCACGATGATGTTTACATTGCCGCCCTTGTTGATCATTCTGATCGGGCCGTCGATCTACAACATCTATCTGACGCTGACTGCGGGGAAATGACGTGAAAATCAGGGTGGGGACCCTTGCCTTTCTGACGATGCTGACAGCCTGCCAGACAACAACCGGCGGGCTGGGCGCGCAACGAACCGAGCCGCCTGCAGGGCAGTCGCATCCGCCGGTTTCACGGGGGGCGACTGACAATCTTGCACTTGGCCATCAGCTGATGGCAGCGGGCCGGTATGATCAGGCCCTTGACGCCTATATTCGCGCAACCGGACGATACGGGCTGACGGCCGAGCTGCTTAGCGCGATGGGCTCGGCCAATCTCAAGCTTGGGCGGCTGCATGAAGCCCGCAAGCTTCTGGAAATCGCTGTCAAAAGGGATCCGAAATCCGTTCCGGCATGGAACAACCTTGGCGTGGTGCTGATGGAGCTGGGCCAGGATGGCGAGGCCAGGCGGGCTTTTCGCATTGCCTACGGGCTGGATAACGGCAGTTCCGACCTGATCCGCAAAAATCTGCGTATTTCTATCGCAAAAATGAAAAATCCATCGTATGATGCGGACAACAATAAAAAATACAGCCTGGTCCGCAGAGGCAACGGACAATATCTGTTGCTGCGCGCGTCAGGCGGGAATGTCGAGCAGTAGAGGAAGTCCGAACTCATGCGACTTTTATCCGTGACCACCATTGTCATCGGGGCCGCACTGGCGTTGTCGGGATGCAGCAAGTTCCAGGCACCAACCGCGGACAAGAAGATTGACGCGCTCAACGTCATTGATGCATCCAACCTGAATGACATCATGCTGACCGTTGCCGATCCGAACGAGGCCGTTACCTATTTTCAGAAAGCCCTCAAGAAAGAGCCGGACCGGATAGAATTCAAGCGGGGGCTGGCTCAATCCCTCGTCAGGGCAAAACGTGCCTCAGAGGCGGTTCTGATATATGCCGATATCTTGAAATCGGGCAACGCCTCGAATGAGGACCGGGTGAACTATGCTGATGCCCTGATCCGCACCAATGAATGGGCGCTGGCTGAAAAGCAGCTCAACGACACCCCGCCAACCTATGAGACCTACAAGCGCTATCGCCTTGAGGCGATGATCGCCGACAGCCACAAGAAATGGAAAAAGGCGGATGCGTTCTATGAAACCGCGGCGGGCCTGACGACAAACCCGGCCCCGGTGCTGAACAACTGGGGATATTCCAAGCTGACACGCGGCGATTACAAGGCCGCCGAAAAGCTGTTCCTCGAGGCCATTACCTATGACCCCAAGATGTTCACTGCCAAGAACAACCTTGTCATGGCACGGGCCGCGCAGGGCAAATACACATTGCCTGTCATTCGCATGACCCAGGAAGAGCGCGCCAAGCTCATGTACAGCATCGCGGTTCTGGCCATCAAGAACGGTGATGACGACGTGGCGCGCAACCTGCTGCAACAGGCCATCGACACGCATCCCCGATATTTTGCTGACGCGGTACGCACACTTGAATCGCTGAATCAGCGTGCGGGAATCTGAGTAGGGATGTCGCGTCATGACCAGCCTTGAATGGGCCGCTTTGTGGCTGTTGGTTCCGGCCGTTCCGGTCGCGCT
The DNA here is from genome assembly GCA_030950185.1 of Paracoccaceae bacterium. Taxonomy (GTDB): domain Bacteria; phylum Pseudomonadota; class Alphaproteobacteria; order Rhodobacterales; family Rhodobacteraceae; genus UBA5972. The sequence continues at coordinate 20,947 of JAUZRU010000025.1, forward strand.
GTGGATCGCGTGGAGCGATCTGAAATACATGAAGATCCCCAACAAGGCAGTGTTGGTCATGCTGGGTGTCTTTCTGGTTTTCGGGCTGGTCGCCCTTCCCCTTGACGAATATCTGTGGCGGCTGGTCAACTTTCTTGTCATTCTGGCGATCGGCTTTGTCCTGAACGCCCTGCGTCTTGTCGGCGGAGGAGACGCAAAATACGCGGCCGCCATTGCGCCTTTCTTTGCCGTGTCGGATCTGCGGGGGGTGATGTTGCTGTTTGCGGTCATGCTGCTGGCTGCGGTGCTCATGCATCGCATCGCGCGCAGGCTGGCCTTTGTTCGCAACCTCGCCCCTGACTGGGAATCCTGGAAATCGGGCAAGGCCTTTCCCATGGGGCTGGCACTGTCCGGAACACTGCTGTTCTATCTCGCCCTGCGTGTCGCTGCACCTTAAGGGCGCACCCCTGGTGCAGCGGGTCAATCCGGCAATCGCCGCAACAGTATGAACAGGTCGTTGCGGATGACTTCGCGCAGGTTCAGCACCCCTTCCTGTTCAGCAATCCTTTTCAGAACCAGGCTGCGCGCCCGCGGGGTTACCGGACATAGAGGCACCAGAATGTAATCGGCGCGGCTCATCCCCGCATCGCCGCCATAATACCACGGCGCGCCCCCCGGCAACGGCACGGTCGAGCCGAACAGCCACAGGTTGGAAAAGGTATCCGCCACGAAAACCGTCTTGCCCGCAGTTTCAGGCAAGGAATCCAGATCGCGCGCCATCTGGTGCAGAACGCTGACCAGCCCCATTTCCAGCCGGCACGCACCCAGAGGCTGCCCGAACAGCATGTCGGGTTTTCTTTTTACCGCAGCCTTGACGCGCGCGGCGATTGCCGGATCGGACAGTGTAAACCCCTCGCGCCGGGCGGGGGCATACATGCGGCCAGCATCCATTTCGATATCATTGTTTGCCTTGTCGGGAAAAAGCTGAAAAAATCCCGCGCGCGACATCCGCGCATGATGAAGATTGGCAAGTGTCAGATTGTACAGGCTGGGCAGGATCAGTGCAGCCGCAACCAACGCTGTCGTGGTCATGCTGCGCCCGACATCCCAGCCCAAGCTGTTGTTTACATGACGCTCTGGCCGCAAGCTCAACAGCAACAGCGCAAGCAGAAACAGCCATTTCGGATCATTTCCCCAGTTCTGCCATGTGACATAGACAAAGGCAGGGGCAAAGATCAGCAGGATCACCCCCTCGGTTCCCTGCCCTGCCTGCCGCAACAACACAATCGACATCAGCAAGACGATATTGGCCGCAACAAAGGACGGACCAACCAGAAGAGCCAGAAATGGGGCGCCGGGCATCGGGCGAATGCCGGATTGCGCCACGACCTGAAGATCGTGAACATATGCCGACCAGAATTCGGGTCCGGCAATCAGTGTCATCAATGAAAACACGCCAGCGCCGACGATGGCGGTGACCAGCATGGTTCTGAACTGCCGTCGCAGGACCAGGGCAATCACCACCCCGGGCAGGAAAGCGATAAAGAAAGTGATCTTGCTCAGGACCAGAAATGACAGAGCCAGCCCCAGAACCGGACCATCAAGAACGGAAGAATTCCTTTCGGCCGGCACCATAACCAGTGTCACGATGACAAAACCCGCAGCCCAGGCCCAACGGTTGTAATACATCGAAATCGACGAAACCTGATCTGCACCACCATAGACCAGCGCCGTTATCAGGACGACAACAAAGCCCCCGAACAACAGCGCTGGCAGCATTCTGAGGCGGGAAACCCCGATCCACCACAGCGCCGGCAGAAATCCCAGGGCGACCAGCAGCGTGCCGTAGATGATCGCATGGCCGACGCCGTACCCCATCGAGGCAAACCACGACACCGGTGCAAAGGCCAGAATGCCGATGGGCGTGGTGAAATCCAGATGCGGCCACTCCCCCTGAGACATCCGCATGATGATCTGAATCAGATGCAGCGCATCGCCTTCATGCTGGTCAAGCAGCAGAACGCCCTTTCCCAGCAGCAGCCCCGCCTGAACCACCAGTACAACAACAAGAAAAATCGCGTAAATTCCCGCTGACGGCCTGCCCATCCCTGCCCCCTGTTTACTTTCGGGCAATCTTACAACGCCAGACTTGGCGATGCAAAAGGGCTTGGCGGTTTTTGTTGTTGATCGGGGGCTTGACGGCTAAACTCCGCCGAAAAACCACAAATATGGTCAGGGAAACGAGGCAGACATGAACATGCATACAATCGACGTCAAGGCACCGCCGCAGCCCACCTCGGTGCGCGAAACGGGGCTGGCCATGGTCATGCTGCGCGACATCTTCCTGAAAACGGTTTTCCGGCGGCACCTGTCGACGGCAAGCACCATTGCCGAGGCACTTTGCCTGCCCCCGGGCCTGACCAACGAGGTCATCGAGATCGTCCGCGGGCAGAACCTTCTTGAAACGCTTGGCAATCGCGACACTGGCGGCCATGTCGAAATGACCTATGCGCTTTCGGAATCGGGCAAGGCCCGCGCCATCGATGCGCTGGCGCAATCCGAATATTATGGTGCCATGCCCGTGCCGCTGGATGAATACAAGGTGCAGACCGAACGGCAGGCGGTGCGCAACATCTCGATTTCCAAACAGCAGTTGCAGGACGCGATGGCGCATCTGATCCTGCCCGATGGCCTGCTCGATCAGCTTGGCCCGGCCATCAATTCCGGCAAGTCCATCCTCATGTATGGCCCGCCGGGCAACGGCAAATCATCCATTTCCAACGGCATACGCGATGCGCTGGGCGACAGGATCTATGTGCCTCGCGCAATTGAATACATGGGACAGGTCATCACCGTCTATGACCCGATCGTGCATGACAAGGCCGAGGAATCCGAAGAAGACACGCGTTCCCTGCGTCGCACCGGCCCGCGGTTCGACAGCCGCTATGTCCGCTGCCGCCGCCCCACGGTCATCACCGGGGGCGAGCTGACGCTTGACATGCTCGACCTCAAATACAACCCGGTTTCACGCACCTACCAGGCGCCGCTGCAACTGAAATCCACGGGCGGCGTCTTTATCGTTGACGACCTCGGCCGCCAGGAAGATCCGCCGCAGGCGCTGATCAACCGCTGGATCGTGCCAATGGAATCCGGCTATGACATCCTTGCCCTGCAATCGGGCGAAAAATTTGTCGTTCCCTTTGACACGCTGGTGATCTTTTCAACCAACTTTCACCCCAGGGAAATGTTTGACGACGCCGCCCTGCGCCGCATCGCCTACAAGATCAGGATCGACGGGCCGAACCAGGACCAGTTTTTGCAGATATTTGCCCGTGTCTGCCAAGCCAGGAACCTGCCCCTTGACGAGCAGGCGATCGTGCATCTGATCCGCAATCTCTATCCAACCGTGAAAAATGTATACGCCAATTTTCACGGCCCCTTTCTGGTCGATCAGATCCTCTCGATCTGCGCCTATGAGGGGATCAAACCCCAGATGAGTCCCGACCTGATGGATCGTGCCTGGGCCAATCTTTTCGTCAGAGAAGACTGACATCCCCCCGGCCCGATGGCGCTGCTCGGGCTGTCGATGAAATTGTATCCGCAGCCCGGAACGCACAACTTCTGCCCTTGCTTCCAGGGCATTGCAGGTGTTTCCTGCAAACCATGAGAAGCCATGAGTTCACCCTTTCCGGCGCGCGTCTCAGCGCCCTGCCCAGCGGCGCCCTCTGGTGGGCCGAGCGCGGGATATTATGCGTTTCCGACCTGTCGCTTTGCCGCCCCGACCGGCTGCTTCGGCAAGAGGGGGAAAATCCCGGAAATTGCGAAAACCAGACAACTCTTGCCCGGCTGGAACGCGACATCCTGAAACGCAACCCGCAGACGATCATTTGCCTTGGGGCGAGTTTCGATGATCTCGACGCGCTGACCCAACTGGGAGAAGTGGAACACCGCTGGCTGACCTGCCTCATGGCCGGGCGCAAATGGATCTGGATCCCCGGCAGCAATGCAACCGGGCCGGTCGATGTGGGCGGAACGACCCGTGCCCATTACCGTTGCCACGGGCTGAGCTTTCATCAGACCCCCGACCCCGACATCACCGGCCAGATTGCAGGCAGTCTGAACCCCTGGACATGGTATCGCACACAAGGCGAAAGCCGTCGCAGCAGATGCTTTCTGATCGACGAAGATCGCGTGGTTCTGCCCAGATTCGGGAAAACCCGCTCGCACTGGCCGGTTGATTCAGCTGCACTTCAGGAACTGATGTCCGACAATGCCATTGCGGTTCTGACCGGACAACGGGCCCGGACGGTGCCCATGCATCTGACCCCTTAACCCCTCAGATCGGCAGCGCGGTTGTCTTGAACACCGTGCGCAAGGCAAATGACGAATGCATCTGCGCAACCCCCGGCAGGCGTGTCAGATAGCGCCGGTGGATGCGGGCAAAATCATCGGTATCGCGCGCCACCACCTTGAGAAGATAGTCCGCCGAACCCGCCATCAGGTGACATTCCAGCACGTCGGGGATGCGGGCGACCTCTTTTTCAAAGGCGTCCAGCACCTCGTCGGCCTGGCCGGAAAGGGTGATTTCGACGAAAACCGTGGATCTGCGGTCAACCTCGCGCGGGTCCAGCAGCGCCACATATCCCTTGATCACCCCGCTTTTTTCCAGCCGCTGCACGCGCCGGTGACAGGCCGAGGCCGACAGGTGAATACGCTCGGCCAGTTCGGCATTGGGCATACGGCCATGGCGTTGCAATACCGTCAAAATTCGACGATCTGTCTGGTCAATCTCCATAATTCAGCATGATCCTTGCTTGTAATACCTGTATTGTCGTTGATCCTACCACAAACGGGGGTGCAGAAAAGGCAAATTCGCAAGCCAATCCCATGCCCCCTGACGCATGATCCTGACAGAATGTCGCAGCGATTCAGGAAAGGTTCGGAAATGCTGATCGGATGCCCGAAAGAGATCAAGAATCAGGAATATCGCGTAGGCGTCACGCCGATGGCCGCGCAAGAGGCCATTCATCACGGCCACAGTGTCATCATCGAAACCGGCGCCGGCGCAGGGGCCGGCTTTCCCGATGATGACTATCGCGCGGTTGGTGCGGATATCGTTGATACAGCCGCCGAGATATTCAAGCGTGCCGAAATGATCGTCAAGGTCAAGGAGCCCCAGGCGGTCGAGCGCAAGCAGCTGCGCGAGGGGCAGATCCTGTTCACCTATCTGCATCTCGCCCCCGACCCGGATCAGACCCGCGACCTGCTGGAAAGCGGCGTGACCGCCATCGCCTATGAAACCGTGACCGATACACAGGGCGGGCTGCCGCTGCTTGCCCCCATGTCCGAGGTCGCCGGCAAGCTGGCCCCGCAGGTGGGCGCCTGGGCGCTGCAAAAGGCCAATGGCGGGCGCGGGGTGCTGCTGGGCGGTGTGCCCGGTGTCGCGCCCGGCCGTGTCGTCGTGATCGGCGGCGGCGTGGTCGGCACCCATGCCGCACGTATCGCCGCCGGGATGGGGGCGCATGTGACAGTGCTGGACAAATCCATGCCACGGATGCGCTATCTGGACGACCTGTTCAAGGGGGTGTTCGAAACCCGCTATGCCTCGAAGGGCAACATCGCCGAGCTTGTCGCAAGCGCCGATATGGTGGTTGGCGCCGTGCTGATCCCCGGCGCCGCCGCACCCAAGCTGGTAACACGCGACATGCTGAAATCGATGAAACCGGGCGCAGTGCTGGTGGATGTCGCCATCGACCAGGGCGGTTGTTTCGAGACCTCGCACGCCACAACCCATGACGACCCGATCTTTACGGTGGACGGCATCGTTCATTATTGCGTTGCCAACATGCCCGGCGCAGTCGCCCGCAGCGCGACCATCGCGCTGGGCAACGCCACCATGCCCTATATGCTGGCGATTGCCGACAAGGGCTGGCGCAAGGCCTGCGAGGACGACCCCCATCTGCTGGACGGGCTGAATGTGCATGCGGGCAAGCTGACCTATTACGCGGTCGGCAAGTCGCTGGGAATTGACGTTGTTTCCCCGACCCTTGCGCTGAAAATATAGGATCCGTACGCGGTTCGAAATCCATGCCAGCCCGCCCCCTTGCCGGGGTGGGCAGCTTGACGCTACGGCGCCCTGAAAAAGAGGAAAATCTGGCGGCCCAGACCTTTCAATCCGCCGGATGTTACATAAGTTCATGTGCAGTCAAACAATCTGTAAAGAAAGTTAATGCCATGACAACCGAAACATCGCCGCTGGCAGCGTTTGAAATCACCAAACGCTGGCCTGCCGAACACCCGGATCGTATCCAGCTTTACTCGGTCACCACACCCAACGGCATCAAGGCCTCGACCATGCTCGAAGAGGTCGGCCTTCCCTACGAGGCACATTTCGTGTCATTCGCCGACCACGAACAGGAAAGCCCCGAATTCCTGTCGCTGAACCCCAACAACAAGATCCCCGCAATCATCGACCCCGACGGCCCCGACGGCAAGCCGCTGGCCCTGTTCGAAAGCGGCGCGATCCTTTTGTACCTGGCCGAAAAGACAGGCAAGCTTTTGCCCCGGGATCCTGCAAAACGCTATGAAACCATCCAATGGCTGTTTTTCCAGGTCGGCGGCATCGGCCCCATGTTCGGACAGCTGGGCTGGTTCCTGAAATTCGATGGACGCCATGTCGAAGACCCGCGCCCCAGGCAGCGCTATATCGACGAGACCGAGCGCCTTTTGAACGTGCTGGAAATGCGGCTTGAAGGGCGCGATTATATCATGGACGAATACTCGATCGCCGATATTGCCATCTTCCCCTGGCTGCGGACGCTGACCGAAACCTACAAGGCGCAGGATCTGGTGGATTGGGACGATCTGAAAAACGTCCCGGCCTATCTGGAACGCTGCATGGCGCGGCCCGCAGCACAGCGCGGCATCACGATCCCGGCCAAACCCTGATCAGGCAACCTCGTGTGGGAGGGGGGGACATCCCCTCCCACAGCAGCTTACAATTCGCCCTCGATCACATATTTCAGGATCCGCACCACCTGCGCCGGTTCGCGTGCAACCGCCAGCGCGGCGGCATCGACCTCTTTCAGCGCGTGATCGTGCTCGGGCATCTGCAACACGATCAGCGACTTGCCCAGCGCCGCGGCATAACCCGCGTCAAAGGCAGCATTCCACTGGCGGTATTTCTCGCCGAAACGCACGACCACGATGTCGGCCTCCTGTATCGCCTTGCGGGTGCGGATGGCGTTCAGCTGCGCACCCTTCCGGTCGTGCCAGAACTTGTCATCCTCGGGCCCCAGGATCTCGACCCCGCAATCGTCGGAAACATCGTGATCGGTGACAGGCGCCGTGAACACGACCGGCAGACCGGCAGCCCCTGATATGATTTCGTCGCGCCAGTCGGTGTGAATTTCCCCCGACAGATAGACCTTGAACTGCATCATCCTTCCTCCTCGAACAAATGCGCGCCAACTTCGCGCGCGATGGCCAGACAGGCCGTCAGGCCCGGTGATTCAAACCCGAACAGCTGCACCAGCCCGGTGATGCCATGTTCGCGGCGGGTTTGCATCTCGAATTCCCGTTTTGCCTGACCCGGCCCCCAGATGCGCGGCCGGATCCCGGCCATGTCGGGCTGCAACGCGCCCTCGGGCAGGTCGGGCCAATAGGCGCGGATGGCATCGGCAAAAAGGCCGGCCTTGGTGGGGTCAACGCCATAGTCCACCTCGTCCACCCACTCCATGTCGGGGCCAAAGCGCACGCCGCCACCCAGATCCTGCACCGAATGTATCCCCAACGAGCCGACCCGCGGCATGGGATAGATCAGCGTATGGAAGGGCGAGCGCCCACTGATCGAAAAATAGCTGCCCTTGGCCAGATGGCGCGGCGGGATCAGGGCCGGATCCAGCCCCTGGATGCCGCGCGCCACATCCCAGGCCCCCAGCGCCGCCGCATTGACAAGCCGGCGACAGGCCAGCCGCGTGCCCGCCTCGTCACCCACCTCTATATGAAACAGCCCGCGCTTGCGCCGCGCCCGCCGGAAAGGCGCGTTCAGCGCCAGCATGGCCCCCTCGGCCTCGGCCTCGCCCAACAGCGACAGCATCAGCCCCGGCGCATCGACAATGCCGCTGGATGGTGAAACCATCGCGCCGGCCCCAACAACCGCGGGCTCGCGTTCGCGCAGCTCGTCCGCCGAGATCACATGCAGGTCCTCCACCCCGTTGGCGGCTCCGCGACGCACCAGCTCGTGCAGACCGGCAACCGACCCCGCATCGGGTGCAACCGTCAGCTTGCCACAGCGGGCATGGCCCACATGGCGCGTGCGGCAGTAATCATACAGCATGTCGCGCCCCTTGCGGCACAACCTCTGCTGGAGCGAGCCGCGCGGATAGTAGATCCCCGCATGGATCACACCGGAATTGCGCGAGCTCACATGCTGCCCGATGGCTCCCTCGGCCTCGAGGATCAATACCTCGCGCCCCCGCCGCGCCAGATGTCGGGCGATCGCCAGGCCGATCACCCCGGCCCCGACGATCACCACCTCGACCTGTTCCATGCTCCCGCTTCTTCTTTGCCCAAATACTCCCGCCGGAGGCTCCCGCCTTCAGCCGCGCAAAACACCGCCCGTGGCGCGCGCGACCTTGTCGATGATCTTGCCCGACACGGCCTCGATCTCCTTGTCGGTCAGGGTTTTTTCGCGCGGCTGCAGACGCACGGTGATGGCGATGGATTTCTTGCCCGCGCCCATCTGCGCCTCGGCCTTGTCTCCAGCAAACACGTCGAACACCGACACATCCTCGATCAAGGCCTTGTCGGCCCCCTTGGCCGCGTTGACCAGCGTCAGCGCCTCGACATCGGCATCGACGACAAAGGCGAAATCGCGCTCGACCATTTGCAGGTCGCTGATCTTCAGCGCCGGGCGCGTGGCGGTTTTCGATTTCGGGAAGGGGATGTTTTCCAGCAGCACGGTGAACGCCACCGCCGGCCCCTTGACGCCCAGCGCCTGCAGGACACGCGGATGCAGCTCGCCGAATGTGGCCAGTATGTTCTTCGGCCCCAGCGACAGCCGCCCCGAACGCCCCGGATGCCACCAGTCGGGCGCCCCGCGCTGAACCATCAGCCGCGCAGGGGCGCGGGCGGCCGACAGCACCGCCTCGGCATCGGCCTTGGCATCATACAGATCGACGGCCCGGCGCGCGCCGAACGGGTCGCGCGGCCCGGTATGGCCGACCAGCAACCCCGCCGCCTGCAAATGCTGCTGGCCCGGTTCGCCCCCGTGAAAGGCCGCGCCGACCTCGAACAGGGCCAGATCGTTGAACCCCCGCGCCTGGTTGCGCGCCGCGGCCTGCAACAGCCCCGGCAAAAGGTCGGGGCGCATGTGGCTCATCTCGCTGGAAATGGGGTTGGCCAGCATGGTGTCATCACCCCCGCCCCCAAACAGACGCGCCGATTGCGCGTCGATAAAGCTGTAGGTCACGCATTCATCATAGCCCAGCGCGGCGATGGTGCGGCGCGCGCGGGTTTCGCGTTTCTGCATAGGCGTCAGGATCGGGCGGGCAACACCGGGATCCAGGCGCGCCAGCGGCCGCCCCTCAAGCCGGGTGAGCGAGGCCACACGCGCGATTTCCTCGACCAGATCGGCCTCGCCCTGCACATCGGGACGCCAGCTGGGCGGGGTCACGGTCATGTCGTCGGCCACATCAAAGCCCAGCGCGCGCAGGGTTTTCACCTGTTCATCCTCGGCAATTTCCATGCCCACAAGCGAGCGCACCCGCGCCGGATCCAGCCGATAATGGCGCGTGGTATCGGGCACGGCGCCGGCAACCACCAGATCGGATGCCTCGCCGCCACAAAATTCAAGGATCAGGCGGGTCGCCAGCTCGATCCCCGGCTGGGTAAATGCGGGATCGATGCCGCGTTCAAAGCGATAGCGCGCGTCCGAGTTGATCTTCAGCTTGCGCCCCGTGGCAGCTACGCGAACAGGCTCGAAATATGCGGATTCGACGAACACGTTGACGGTATCCTCGGTACACCCCGTGGCCAGCCCGCCCATGACGCCGCCGATGGCCTCGGGGCCGGTGTCGTCGCAGATGATCACCTCGGAGCCGTCGAATTCATATTCCTTTTCGTCCAGCGCCACCAGCCTTTCACCGGCTTTCGCAAGCCGCACCTCAAGGTTGCCCTTCACCTTGTCGGCGTCGAACACATGCAGCGGCCGGTTACGGTCATAGGTCAGCAGGTTGGTCACATCGACCAGCGCCGAAATCGGCCGCAGCCCGATCGCGCGCAGCCGGTCCTGCACCCATTGCGGCGACGGCCCGTTCCTGACGCCCCGGATCATGCGCCCGACAAACAGCGGGCAAGGCCCACCGACCACATCATCGGCCAGCCGTACCTTGAGCGGGCTTTCGAAACTGCCCTCGACGGGCTGGATTTCGGGCGTGATCAGCCGCCCGATGCCGCGCGCGGCCAGATCGCGGGCAATGCCTGCAACGCCCAGAGCATCGGGCCGGTTGGGGGTGATGGCGATCTCGATCACCGGGTCGTTCCTGCCCGCATAATCAATGAACCGCGCGCCCAACGGGGCGTCGGTGGGCAGATCGATGATGCCGTCATGGTCGTCCGAGATCATCAGCTCGCGTTCCGAACACAGCATGCCGTTGGATTCGACCCCACGGATCACGCCGGGTTTCAGGTCGATGCCGGTGCCCGGAATATGCGTGCCCACCGGCGCAAACACGCCGATCAGGCCGGTGCGGGCATTGGGGGCGCCGCAGACCACCTGCACCTCTTCGCTGGGGCCATCGGGGCCTTGCGGAAAGGTTTCCACCCGGCACAGGCGCAGACGGTCGGCATTGGGGTGCTGCACCGCCTCGATCACCCGGCAGATGCGAAAGGCGCCCAATATGTCGGCGGGGTTTTCGACCCCCTCGACCTCGAGCCCCAGATCGGTGAGGGCATCAAGGATTTCGTCAAGGCTTGCCTCGGTGTCGAGATGCTCTTTCAGCCAGGAAAGGGTGAATTTCATGTCGCTCGGCCCTATTGAAAAACGTCGTGTGCTGAATAGCCCATAGTTTCAGGCAGGGAAAGGCGGGAATCTGCCCCGAATCGGTGGATTTGCCCCGTGAAGGCCGACATTGCCGCAAGCGGCCGCCCGCGCTAGTCTGACCTCATGTTTACCATCGAACACGAATTCGACTGCACAACCGTGACACTGGTCGATGACGGCAACGCACCGTTGCAGGAAGATGTGCGCATACAGGCCTTCGAAGAAGTGGTCGTTGTCGAACAATATGACGAACGTACCGACCGAATGAACCGGATCACCCTGTCGATGGCACAGCTGCGCGACCTTCAGGCAGCGCTTGACCTGCCCGAGGGCAGTTATCGCTTTGCCGACAACACAGACTGAGCGCGGTCAGACCACACGAAACTGCTTGTCGCGCCCGCTGCCGCCGCGCACCAGCTCGATACGCGATTTCGGCACACCCAGCGCCTTGGACAGCAGCTTGACGACCGCGGCGTTGGCCTTGCCGCCCTCGGGCACCGTGGTCACCATTACCCTGAGATCGGCGCGGCCGTCCGGATCAGTCATCACCTTGTTGCGCGATGCCCTGGGCGTCACGCGAACGGTAAAGATGCGCCCGTCGGCAAGATCCTGAAATTCGGTCAACGCGGCCATCCATTTGCAACAATGCAACAATCGCCCCCATTATGCGGCCACGCGTTCCCGGCGACAACAGCGATGTGATAGGTCTGGTTCATTCCTTGATGCCAATCCATTTCGTTTGTGTCTGCCATGATAAACATATTACCGCTTTCGGGGGCTCCGCATGCCCGGCCTGCCTGCATTGCCTGGGGGGTCGATGAATGGGGTCCTGCAACTGGCTTGAGCCCCGCCGACTGGGAAATCGAGCTTGCCCGCATCGACGCGCATCCGACCGACGAAATCTTTGTCGCCCTGATCGACGACCAACCTGCGGGCATGGCCTGGATGCTGGAAAACGAGGGGATAGAAACCCATCGCCATCTGACCCCGTGGCTTTCAAGCCTGATCGTGGACCCTGCTTTTCGTGACAGGGGTGTTGCCCGCGCGCTGATCGCCCATGTCGAGGAATATGTCACCACGGGCGGCGACGAAACGCTTTACCTGCTGACCGAAACCCCGGCAGTCTATTTCTCGCTGGGGTGGGAGGCATTCGATACCGCCCCCCTGAACGGCAGATCGGTATTCGTGATGCGCAAGATGCTGGCACAGCCCAGGGTCGCCCAGACCGCCTGCCCCCCTTCCCTTTGTGCCCGTGAGGGTGCAATCTGACAACATCCAAGGGGGGCGTTGATGCGACACACGGGGTTTTTCACCGATGAACGATGCTTCTGGCACGCGGGCGGCAATTATGCCTTTACCCTGCCCATTGGCGGCAATGTGCAACCGCTTGCGGCGGGCGGCCTGCCGGAAAACCCCGAAACCAAACGCCGCCTGAAAAACCTGATCGAGGTCACAGGGCTTGCGCCCGACCTTGATATCCGCAGCGCCAGCGCTGTCAGCCGCGACGATCTGCTGCGCGTGCACCCGGCGACCTTTATCGACGAATTCAAGCGCCTGTCCGACGCCGGCGGCGGCGAGCTGGGCCTGCGCACGCCTTTCGCCAAGGGCGGTTTCGAGATTGCGGCCCTGTCGGCGGGGCTTGCCAGGCAGGCGCTGTTTTCGGTTCTGCAAGGGGAACTGGATAACGCCTATGCTTTGTCACGCCCGCCGGGACACCATTGCCTGCCCGATTTTCCCAATGGCTTTTGCCTGCTGGCCAATATCGCCATCGCCATCAAGGCGGCACAGGCCAAGGGGCTGGCAAAACGCATCGCCGTCGTGGACTGGGACGTACATCACGGCAACGGCACCGAACATATCTTTTACGAATCCCCCGATGTGCTGACCATCTCGATCCATCAGGAACACAACTACCCGCTGGACAGCGGCGATCTTGCCGACCGGGGCGCCGGGGCCGGCGAAGGCGCAAACATCAACATCCCGTTGCCTCCGGGCGCGGGCCATGTCGCCTATCTTGAAGTGATCGATCGCATCATCCACCCCGCGCTGGCCAGATTCGAACCCGAAGTCATCATCATCGCCTGTGGCTTTGACGCCGCCGCTGTTGACCCGCTGTCGCGGATGCTGTGCACCGCGGAAACCTATCGCCTGATGACCCGCCACATGATCGAGGCCGCAAATGACCTGTGCAATGGGCGCCTCGTCATGGTGCATGAAGGCGGCTATAGCGAGGTCTATGTTCCCTTCTGCGGCCACGCCGTGCTGGAGGAACTTTCCGCCAGCAGCATCACAACCCCCGACCCGCTGGCCGACACCCTTGCCATCCGCCAGCCGAATGAACGGGTGCAACGCTTTCATTCCGACATCATCGCCGAAATGGCCGCAGCGCTGGCGCCCTGACTTCTTCTTTGCGCAAATACTCTGGGGGAGTCGCGCCCGCGCGACGGGGGCAGCGCCCCCTGCCCGGCCCGCGGTCACGCGAACAGGGGCTGGCGCGCGTCAACCCCTTGCGCTAAACGGGGCCGAACCCAAATCCGAGGCACGACATGGCACGCATTCTGATCACCTCTGCGCTCCCCTATATCAACGGTATCAAGCATCTGGGAAACCTGGTTGGCAGCCAGTTGCCGTCCGACACCTATGCCCGCTACATGCGCGCGCGCGGCCACGAGGTCATGTATATCTGCGCGACCGACGAACACGGCACGCCGGCCGAGATCGCTGCTGCCAAGGCCGGCAAGCCGGTGGCAGAATACTGCGCCGAAATGCACGAGGTTCAGGCCGAACTTGCCCGCGGGTTCCGCCTGTCTTTCGATTTCTTCGGCCGCTCGTCCTCGCAGCGCAACCATCAGTTGACCCAGCATCTTGCCAGACGTCTGGGCGAAAACGGGCTGATCGAGATCGTGACCGAAAAACAGGTCTATTCAAAGGCCGATGGCCGTTTCCTGCCCGACCGCTATATCGAAGGCACCTGCCCGAACTGCGGATACGAGGGCGCGCGCGGCGACCAGTGCGAGGAATGCACCAAGCAGCTTGACCCGACCGACCTGATAAATCCGCGCAGCGCGATCTCGGGCTCGACCGACCTTGAAGTGCGCGAAACGAAACACCTGTTCCTGCGGCAAAGCAGGCTGCGCGACCGGCTGGACGAATGGATCGATTCCAAAAGGGACTGGCCGGTACTGACCACCTCGATTGCGAAAAAATGGCTGCATGACGGCGACGGGCTTCAGGACCGGGGCATCACCCGCGACCTGGACTGGGGCATCCCGGTGCAGTTCGACGGTGCCCCCTGGGAGGGCATGGAGGGCAAGGTGTTTTACGTCTGGTTCGACGCCCCCATCGAATATATCGGTGCCACCGCCGAATGGGCCGATGCCAACGGGCTGGATGACAGCGCGTGGGAACGCTGGTGGCGCACCGACAAGGGCGCGGACAACGTGCGCTATGTGCAGTTCATGGGCAAGGATAACGTGCCCTTTCATACGCTCAGCTTTCCGGCAACGCTGATGGGCTCGAACGAGCCATGGAAGCTGGTCGATTACATCAAGAGCTTCAACTACCTCAACTATGATGGCGGGCAGTTTTCGACATCAAAGGGTCGCGGCGTGTTCATGGACCAGGCGCTGGAAATCCTGCCCAGCGATTACTGGCGCTGGTGGCTTCTGTCCCATGTGCCGGAAAATTCCGACAGTGAATTCACCTGGGAAAACTTTCAGGCCAGCATCAACAAGGATCTGGCCGACGTGCTGGGCAACTTCGTTTCGCGTGTGACCAAGTTCTGCCGCAGCAAGTTCGGCGAGGTCGTGCCGGAAGGCGGCGCATACGGGGCGGCCGAGCTGGCTGTCATTGATGAAATCTCGACCCGCCTGGCGGCCTATCAGGCCCATATGGAGGCCATCGAGATCCGCAAGGCATCGGCCGAGCTGCGGGCGATCTGGGCGGCCGGCAACGAATATCTGCAAGAGGCCGCACCCTGGGCCGCATTCAAGACCGACCCCGAGCGCGCGGCCGCGATCATCCGCTTTGCACTGAACCTGATCCGCCTTTACGCGGTGCTGTCCGAACCGTTCATTCCGGATGCTTCGGCAACAATACTTGGGGCGATGAAAACCGAGGCCCGTGACTGGCCAGATGATGTGGCCGCCGCCATGAACATTCTGACGCCGGGACATGAATTCACGGTTCCCGATGTGCTGTTTGCGAAAATCACCGATGATGCGCGCGCCGAAATGGAACAGCGTTTCGCCGGCAAGGACAGCTGAGTTCAGCCCCCGCCCATGCCCCGTTTCATCCCGCGTGGCGTGGGCGCCCACCGGCAATTGTCGAATTCCGCGAACGCAATCAGCCGCTCGGTCTGCCCCGGGCGGCTGAGGCGCGAGCAACCCTCGACCGCATCCTGATCCGAAAACACCCCGACCATTGCCCTGGCCCGATCCGCGGGGACATCGAGGCACAGCCGGTCGCCAGAGGTCACGACACGACCCTGCCGATGGCCGGCGAGATCGTCAACCACCAGGAAAAGAGCGTCAGAGCTGTGGTTTTCAATGCAGACAGGCGCGCCCACCGCCTGGGAAGCCCAGACAATCAGCGCGCCCGCAAT
Source organism: Paracoccaceae bacterium (assembly GCA_030950185.1). Taxonomy (GTDB): domain Bacteria; phylum Pseudomonadota; class Alphaproteobacteria; order Rhodobacterales; family Rhodobacteraceae; genus UBA5972. Next base: position 36,573 of record JAUZRU010000025.1, read on the forward strand.
CACAATGCCGGGCCACCCGCAAAGGCGACCCGCGGTACCGTTACTCGGAAAGAGTGGCAAGATATGCCGCGACGTCGACCCGATCGGCCTCTTTCTTGAGCTTGTAGGTCATCTTGGTCTTGGCCTTGGGGTCACCCAGGCGATCCTTGAGGTACTGCTTGGGATCTTCCAGCCACTTGACGACTTCTTCCTCGGTCCAGACCAGGCCGGCTTCACCGGCGGCCTTGAGGCTCTTGCCGTATTTATAGCCTTCATATGTCCCTGCGGTACGACCAATAACGCCATTAAGTACCGGGCCGACAGCGTTCTTGGCCTTGGGGCCAACCTTGTGGCAGGCCTTGCACTTCTTGAATACCTTTTCGCCTTTGGCCGCATCACCGGCAGCGTTGGCTGCATTGGCGGCAAGCGCGGCAACTGCAAGGATGGCGAGGCTCTTCATTCCGAAACGCATATTGTATCCTTTCGTTTTTTCAGTGTGACTGATGTGTCGTTCTTGTGTCTTCCCTGTTGACCGGATCACAGCGCGTGACATTCCGTAACACCAAGGTGAAAAAACGTTGCGCGACTGTGACCGCCTTTTCTGACAGTCCTTTTCATACAAACACGTCAAAAAGGAAACAGGGAAGATGACAAAATTGCACATCAATTCTGCGATAGCTGCTTTTGCAACAGCTGCTCTGCTTGGAGGAACCGCATTTGCGGGCGGTGCTCCGTTCGGATCGAACCAGGATGCCGCCTATGCCAAACAGATCTGGCTGGCAATGCAGGCACAGCGCCTGGCCGGGCCGGATGCCATGTATTCGCACCCTTATGAGGGGACCGATCCACATGGGATGATGCTGGAAACATTCTATTCCACCGCCACCATCAACGGACACAAGGGCGCCCTGATCGTCAAGCGCAATTACGGCCCGAAAGGCGTTTCGGCCGACGAGGTACAGATGAACCCGGCCAAGCACCTTGGCGCCATCACCGTGATGTTCAAGCGCGAAAAGGGCTATGACCCGGAAGACAAGGACTGGTTCTGGGTCAAGTTCCTGCCCGATGGCAGCCTGGACAAGAACCCCAAGGGCATGCGCCTGGCCGGCAAGGTCGCCAAGGGCGCCGACAAGGGCTGCATCGCCTGCCACCAGGCAGCCGGCGGCGATGATTTCGTCTTTACCTCGGATGCTGTAAAGTAAGAGCACTTCACAGGGAATCCTTCTTGGCCGTCCTCGCTTGCACACGGGGGCGGCCATTTCCATGCCGGACGGCCGGTGCTTTACAATAGCTGCGCACCGGCTATGGTCGCCTGGCCCGCCCGCGTGGTGGAATTGGTAGACACAAGGGACTTAAAATCCCTCGGCGGCAACGCCATGCCGGTTCGAGTCCGGCCGCGGGCACCACGGCATTCTTCAGCCTTGAACGCATATGAAATCATCAACGGCAAGAAGATTGCCGCCGCAATGCCGTTCGGAGATCTGCTCGAGCGGCGCGCGCGAGCGATCACCTCAGAAGCGTGGAGCAAGGTTGGAGATCATCCGTCTGGAAAAGCTGCGGCGAGACAAGATCGCTGCCATAAAGCTGGAGGAACTGTCCGCCAAGCATTTTACCGGGTATGCTCGGGCTGCGCTGCCGTATTGATCTGGTGCATGAATTCGGCGCCCATGATCGGGTCGGCGATCACCCTGTCGGCGGGGGCGAATGTCCAACCCTGTTCCAGCATGACGGGGTTGACGACCGAAACCGTGATCATTTCTTCCAGCCCCTTGAGGCGGCGATAGATCAGGGTGCGATGGGCCCAGGGGCAGGCATATGAGACATACAGGTGATAGCGCCCGGATTCGGCCTTGAACCCGCCCTCGCCGGTGGGGCCGGGACGGCCATCGGGGGTAATCCAGTTGCAAAAACGGGCGCGGTCGCGCTTGAACCTGCCGCCGGTCGCACCTGTATCATACCATTGATCCTGCCATTTTCCGTCAACCAGCAATCCCATCATGCGCCTCCGGCAATGCGGCCCGCACGATAGTCGTCAAAGGCCTGCAGCAATTCCTCGCGGGTATTCATGACAAAGGGCCCCGCGCGGGAAACCGGCTCGTCCAGCCGCTGCGCCGCGATCAGCAGGAAATGCGCGTCAACGCCCCTCAGAACGGCCTGATCGCCGGGGCCGAAAACGCCCAAATGGCCAGCCGGTACGTCGTTCACATGCCCTTCGATCACATAGACGAAAGCGTTGTGACCCTCGGGAATACGCTGGGAAATCTGCCCGTTCAGCCTCACATCCAGAAACAGAGGCCCGGTTGCGATGCCGGCAACAGGCCCGGTTTTGCCAGAATCGGTCGTGCCTGCGATGACTCTGATTTCGCTATGCTCGGTTTTCTCGAGCGGGATATCTTCCGCCTTGTAATCGCGCCAGGCGGGCGCGGTCATCTTTTGGTGCGCAGGAAGATTCACCCACAGCTGAAAGCCCTGCAACAGACCGTCCTGCTGTTCGGGAGTTTCCGAATGCAGCACCCCGCGCCCGGCAGTCATCCACTGCACGTCGCCCGGGCCGATCACGCCTTCATTTCCCATATGGTCACGATGGCGCATGCGCCCGGCCAGCATGTAGGTGACGGTCTCGAAACCACGATGGGGATGTTCGGGGAAACCGGCGATGTAATCATCGGGGTCGCTGGAGGAAAAGAAATCGAGCAGCAGAAAGGGATCGAGCATGTCGAGCTGGGGCGACCCGATATAGCGGGTCAGGCTGACGCCCGCACCGTCGGAGGTTTCGACACCCTTTATGACCTTCACGATTTCTCGCTGCATTTTCCCGCTCCTCGGCTTTGCTTTACATGGGCAAGCATGACGACATTACTTGACGCCAAGGCAGGAGAATAGAAACAGCCACTCAATAATGAAAGCAGGCACTGAAAGGTAACCACCCGGCAAAGCCTGCAAACGGTTGCGTGTGCGGGGGCCGCTGGGCTTCTGCGCCCGCTCCCTGACACGAAGAAATGCGCAGGTGGTGCGCATCATCGTTTGGGACACAATATCGGACAGGAGCATATGCTTAAGCCTGTGCCTGAGCCCTCCTTGGTTGGGCTCAGCTGTCCGGTCGAAATGGGGGCCAGTTCACCTGCCCCCACACGCATCTTCAACCACCTGACGGCAATTCAACCTTCCCGCCACGACACTTGCCGTGGTATCCGGGCAGTCAAGCAGGGATCACGACACAAGGATGGCCGACCACGCATGTCAGACACTTCCGACAGCTTTGCCGACCACCTGAAATCCGGCCGCGCGATCGGTTTTGCCCATCGCGGGGCGGCGCTTGAGCATACCGAGAACAGCATGGCAGCATTCGCCCGCGCTTTCGATCTGGGTTTCCGGTTTCTGGAAACCGACATCCGCGCCTCGCGCGAGGGAACGCCCTGGGTGTTTCACGATGAAACCCTGTTGCGGCTGGCGGACGATCCCCGCCGCATGTGCGAGCTGAGCGACCGCGATCTTGCCAGCATTCGCGTCAGGGGCGGGCACGCGATCTTGCGCCTGTCGGAACTGTTCCAAGCCTTTCCCGACGCCTATTTCAACCTCGACATCAAGAGCGACCTGGCGGTTGAGCCCATGGCGCGGGTCATTTCCGCGCATCGGATGCAGCGGCGTGTGTTGATTGGCAGTTTTTCCGACAAGCGCATCAGCCAGCTCGACGGTCTGCTGGGCGGGAACATCTGCCGCGGGGCAGGCACCGGCAATGCCCTGCGTTTTCACATCGGCGCGCGCTTAGGTCTGCCACAGCCCTTTGGCGCTCATGCGGTGCAGCTGCCAATCTCGCACAAGGGGATCAGGCTGATCACACCGGCAAGCATTTCCTACGCCCATCGGCTGGGTCTGCGGGTGCATGTCTGGACAATCAACCACGCCCCCGTCATGCACGCCCTGTTCGACATGGGGGTAGATGGCATCATGTCCGACAACCCGGCGCTGCTGAAACAGGTCATGCAGGAACGCGATATCTGGTAATATCCTGACACGCAGCTTTCAGACCATATGGTCAATTTTCATCTTGCCGCGTCAGGGGCTTCGTGAAAGATTGTGCCATGGAAAAAACGACGACCACCCCCCCGCTCAAATCCTGGCCCGAAGCTGCGGCGCGCCTTGTCGCGGTTGCCGCCGGCCGTGAACCCGCCGATCTGGTCATCCGCAATTGCCGATGGGTCAATGTGCATTCACGCGAAGTGATCGACGGCAGCGATATCGCAATTGCCGAAGGCCGCTTTGCCTATTGCGGCCCGGATGCCAGCCATTGCATTGGCGACGACACGCAGGTGATCGACGCCACCGGTCAATATGCCGTACCGGGGCTGTGCGACGCCCATATGCATATCGAAAGCGGCATGCTGACCCCGGGCCAGTTTGCCCGCGCGGTCATCCCCCACGGCACTACGACCATGTTCACCGACCCGCATGAAATCGCCAATGTGCTGGGCCTGCGCGGCGTGCGGCTGATGCATGACGATGCGCTGTTGCAGCCGATCAACGTGTTTACCCAGATGCCCAGCTGCGCCCCCTCGGCGCCGGGTCTGGAAACCACCGGATACGAGATCACCCCACAGGACGTGGCCGAGGCGATGCAATGGCCCGGCATCATCGGGCTGGGCGAGATGATGAACTTTCCCGGCGTCATCGCTGCCGACCCCAAGATGCTTGCCGAGATCGCCGCAACCCAGAACGCCGGCAAGACGGTGGGCGGCCACTATGCCAGCCCCGACCTTGGCCCGGCCTTTGCGGCCTATGTCGCAGGCGGCCCTGCCGACGATCACGAAGGCACCCGCGAAGAAGACGCCATCGCCCGTGTCCGCCAGGGCATGCGCGCCATGCTGCGCCTTGGCAGCGCCTGGTATGACGTCGAAAACCAGATCACGGCCGTCACCGAAAAGGGGCTGGATCCGCGCAATTTCATCCTGTGCACTGATGATTGCCATTCGGGCACGCTGGTGGGTGACGGGCACATGAACCGCGTCGTGCGCCACGCCATCGATTGCGGGCTCGATCCGCTGGTCGCGCTGCAGATGGCAACGCTGAATACCGCCTGCCATTTCGGGCTGGAACGCGAGCTGGGCTCGATCACGCCGGGGCGGCGGGCCGATGTGATCCTGACCGACGATCTGCGCGCGCTGCCCATCAACCGGGTGATCGCGCGCGGCGTCACCGTCGCGATGGACGGCAAGTTGCTGGTCGGCCCCGACAGCTTTGAATGGCCCGAGGATGTGCGCCAGACCGTGCGCATGGGCAAGACGCTGGGCGAGGGCGACTTTGCCATCCACGCGCCCAATGGTGCCAACACCGCCCGCGTCAAGGTGATCGGCATGGTCGAAAATCAGGCGCCCACGAAACTGCTGCATGCGGAACTGCCGGTCATCAATGGGCTTGTCGAGGGCGATGAGGCACGCGACATCTGCCAGATCGCGCTGGTCGAGCGCCACCGCGCCACCGGGCAGGTGGTCAACGCCTTTGTTTCGGGCTTTGGCTACAAGGGCCGCATGGCCATGGCCAGCACGGTTGCCCATGACAGCCACCACATGATCGTTGTCGGCACCGACCGCAAGATGATGGCCGCCGCCGCCAACCGCCTGGGCGAGGTCGGCGGTGGCGTCACCGTCTGGAAGGACGGGCGCGAACTGGCGCTGGTCGAGCTGCCCATCGCGGGCCTCATGTCAGACCTGCCGGCCGCCGAGGTCGCCGAAAAGGCCGACCGCATGGTTGCCGCAATGCTGGAATGCGGCTGCAGCCTGAACAACGCCTACATGCAGCACAGCCTGCTGGCGCTGGTCGTGATCCCCGAACTGCGGATTTCCGACAAGGGGCTGGTGGATGTAACCCGGTTCGAGGTGGTGGATCTGTTTGACGAGGTGGATGAATGAGGCGCGACGTAACAGCCCTGCCGCTTGAACAGGCGCCGGCAATGCCGGCGCTGGAAACCCTTGATCCAGGCGCTGCCGTGGCGCGCCTTCAGGAATTGTACGAACAGGCCACCGGCTATCTGATGGAGCGCTTCCAGCAGGTTCTGTCGGGCCGTTCACCAACCGCACGCTATCGTGCCTTCTACCCGGAAATCTGCATCACCACGACCAGCTTTGCCCATGTGGACAGCCGGCTGTCCTTTGGCCATGTGGCCGAACCGGGCACCTATGCCACCACCATTACCCGCCCGGACCTGTTCGAAAACTATCTGCGCCAGCAGATCGCCCTGTTGATCGAGGCCCACGGCGTGCCCGTCGTCATCCGGCCGTCGAACACCCCGATCCCGATTCATTTCGCCCTTTCGGATGACACCGTCATCACTTCGGACAACGACAATGTCGATTTCCACCTGCGCGACATCTTTGACGTGCCGGACCTGTCGAACACCAATGACGAAATCGTCAACGGCCACCTGTTGCGCGACGAAAACGGTGTTGGCCCGCTGGCCCCCTTTACCGCGCAGCGGGTGGATTATTCGCTTAAGCGGATGTCGCATTACACGGCCACCGCGCCCGAGCATTTTCAGAACCATATCCTGTTTACCAACTACAAGTTCTATGTCGATGAATTCGCCTCTTACGCGCAAGAGGCGCTGAACGACCCTGCGTCGGGCTATACCGAATTCGTCGGCCCCGGAAATGTGATCACACGACCGGGCGAAACCGTGGCCGAGCCACCTGACGGCCCGCAAATGCCGGCCTTTCACCTGAAGCGCCCCGATGGCGGCGGGATCACGCTGGTCAATATCGGGGTCGGCCCCTCGAACGCCAAGACGGCAACAGACCATATCGCCGTGCTGCGCCCGCATGCGTGGCTGATGCTGGGCCATTGCGCCGGGCTGCGAAATTCGCAAAGTCTGGGGGATTTCGTGCTGGCGCATGCCTATCTGCGCGAAGATCACGTACTTGACGACGACCTGCCCGTCTGGGTGCCGATCCCCGCGCTGGCGGAAATCCAGATCGCCCTGGAACAGGCGGTGGCCGAGGTCACCGAATATACCGGATACGATCTGAAACGCATCATGCGCACCGGCACGGTTGCCACCATCGACAACCGCAACTGGGAACTGCGCGACCAAAGCGGCCCGGTGCAGCGCCTCAGCCAGTCGCGCGCCATCGCGCTGGACATGGAAAGCGCCACCATCGCGGCCAACGGATTCCGCTTTCGGGTTCCTTACGGCACGTTGTTATGCGTGTCCGACAAACCCCTTCATGGCGAGCTGAAACTGCCCGGCATGGCCAGCACCTTTTACCGCACACAGGTGTCACGGCATCTGAAGATCGGCATTCGGGCACTGGAATCCCTGCGTGACATGCCGCTTGAGCGCCTGCACTCGCGCAAATTGCGCAGTTTTGAAGAGACAGCTTTCCTTTAACGGCAGAAATCTGACTGCAATCTGCCGAAAAGCGAAAAAAACCCATGAAACAAGGGCACAAATGATTGAGTTGCCCCCTGTGATCCAGTTAAATGCGCGCAATGTGTCTGCCACAATCAAAGGTCGGACCATATAACAACGAACAGGAACGAGACCATGACAACAAAACCCATGACCAAGACCCAGCTCATTGCCGCTCTGGCCGAGGCAACCGGTAGCGACAAGGCATCGGCCAAGCGCTGCCTCGAGGCGCTCTCGGAAATCGTCACCAAAGAGGTCGCAGGTGGCGGCGCTGTGGTCCTGCCCGGCCTTGGCAAGTTCATGTGCCGCGACCGCCCCGAGCGCATGGTCCGCAACCCGGCCACCGGCGAGCAGTTCAAGAAACCCGCCGACCGCGTCGTGAAAGTGGTCATCGCCAAGGCGCTGAAAGACGTGATCAACAACTGACACGACGTCGATTTTCTTTGGGCTACACGCCTCAGGGACAATTCGTTTAAGGTCGCCGTATATCGGCGGCCTTTTTCGTTGGGGCGATTGCATCGGGGGCAAGGATGGATTTCAGGTCAATGTTCATGGGGCTGGCCTATGTCCTGATGTGGAGCAGCGCGTTTTCCTCGGCCCGCATCATCGTGCAGGATGCCCCCCCGCTGATGGCACTGTCGGTCAGGTTTCTGGTTTCGGGCCTGGCGGCCATCCTGATCGCGATGTGGTCGGGACAAAGCGCGCGCATGACGGCGGCACAGTGGCGCAACACCATCATCTATGGCGTGTGCCAGAACGGGCTGTATCTGGGCCTGTTCTTTGTCGCGATGCAGTGGATCGGCGCCGGGCTGGCCGCCATCATAGCCAGCGCCATGCCCTTGGTGGTGGCGGCCCTCAGCCGGATCTTTCTGAACGAGCGTGTGGGGCCCTTGGGAGTTGCCGGGTTGCTGGCGGGTTTCGCAGGCGTGGCCCTGATCATGGGATCGCGTGTCAGCGGCGGGGCCGACCCGCTGGGCCTGCTGCTGTGTGCCATCGGGGTGCTGGCACTGGCAGTTGCCACGCTGGCGGTGCGCGGGGCCACCAGCGGCGGCAACATCATGATGATCGTGGGCTTGCAGATGCTGGTTGCCAGCGCCGTACTGGCACCTGTTGCCCTGATGCTTGAGGAACCGCTGATCAACTGGTCACCCCGGCTGGGGCTGGCCTTTGCCTATACGACCATCGTGCCCGGCCTGCTGGCAACCTGGGTCTGGTTCCGCCTGATCGGTCGCATCGGCAGCACCCGGGCGGCGGCCTATCATTTCCTCAACCCGTTTTTTGGCGTGGCCATCGCCGCGGCCCTTCTGGGCGAGCCCATCGGCCTGCGCGACCTTCTGGGCGTGGCCATCATCACCGCCGGGATATGGGCGGTGCAGGTGTCGCGCCGGACCGCACCGGCATGACGCTGCGGCATTTTCTGCGGCGCAGCACTTGAATGCGGCGCCGCAACATTATAACCAATACAACCAGCAACCCGTAACATCCTTGCGCAAGGAATTCGACCATGAGCTTTCGCATTCAACCCCAGCCCCCTGCCCGCCCCAATCGCTGCCAGCTTTTCGGCCCCGGTTCGCGCCCGGCGCTGTTTGAAAAGATGGCCGCCAGTGCCGCGGATGTTGTCAATCTGGACCTCGAAGACAGCGTTGCGCCCGATGACAAGGACGCCGCGCGCAAGAACATCATCGAGGCGATCAACGATGTGGATTGGGGCAACAAGCATGTCAGCGTGCGCATCAACGGGCTGGATACGCCCTGGTGGTACCGCGATGTGGTCGATCTGCTGGAACAGGCCGGAGAGCGGCTTGACCAGATCATGATCCCCAAGGTGGGCTGCGCGGCCGATGTCTATGCGGTTGACGCGCTGGTCACCGCGATCGAGGCGGCCAGGGGGCGAGGAAAGCGGATCAGCCTGGAAGTCATCATCGAAAGCGCCGCCGGCGTCACCCATGTCGAGGAAATCGCCGCCTCAAGCCCCCGCCTGCAGGCCATGAGCCTGGGCGCCGCCGACTTTGCCGCCAGCATGGGGATGCAGACCACCGGCATCGGGGGCACGCAGGAAAACTATTACATGCTGCATGAGGGGCAGAAATACTGGTCGGACCCGTGGCACTGGGTGCAGACGGCCATTGTTGCCGCCTGCCGCACCCACGGTATCCTGCCGGTTGACGGGCCCTTCGGCGATTTTTCCGACGACGAGGGCTATATCGCGCAGGCGCGGCGCTCGGCCACGCTGGGGATGGTGGGGAAATGGGCGATCCACCCGAAACAGATCGCGCTGGCCAACCAGGTTTTCACCCCATCCGAGGAACAGATCCGCGAGGCGCGGGAAATTCTGGCCGCCATGGAACAGGCCAAGGCCAATGGCGAGGGTGCGACCGTCTACAAGGGACGGCTTGTGGACATTGCCAGCATCAAGCAGGCCGAGGTGATCGTGAAGCAGGCCGAGATGATCGAGGCCGGATAAAGGGGTTCCTTGCCGGGATTCCTGCGGGGGCCAGCCCCCGCACCCCCGGAGTATTTGGACAAAGAAGAAGCGGAATGCGCGATCAGCCTTGGTCGGTTGCGCGGTTTTCAAGCACATCAAAGGGCACACCCGGCTCGTCCTTGGCGCAACGGATGACCAGCGATGTCTTGACGCTGGCGACATTGGGGGCCGAGGTCAGCTGTTCGGTCAGGAATGTCTGAAAGGTCGAAAGATCGGGGGCCACGCATTTCAGGATGAAATCGATCTCGCCATTCAGCATGTGACATTCACGCACCAATGACCAGCCGCGGCACAGCTCTTCAAAGGCGGAAAGGTCGGATTCCGCCTGCGAATGCAGCCCGACCATGGCAAAGACCTGCACCTCGAAACCCAGGGCGCGGGCGTTCACATCGGCGTGGTAGCCGCGAATCAGACCGCTTTCTTCCAGCGTGCGGACCCGGCGCAGACAGGGCGGTGCCGAGATGCCGACCCTGCGGGCCAGCTCGACATTGGTCATTCTTCCGTCATCCTGCAATTCACGCAGGATATTGCGGTCGATCGGATCAAGCTTGCTGGCTGACATTGGCGACTCCTGGCTCCAGTAGATGTGCGCAAATTACCCCCTGCGGGCAGCATGCGCAATATTGTTTCGCAGTTGCGTAATTTTTCATTAAGGCGGTGTGACGTCGGGAAATCATGTCGCAGCCACATGAAACCCGCCTTTTACCGTCCGGTGCCTGCACCTATATGGGGAAGCAGTTGAAATCAACAGATCGGAAAAGACAATGACCGACACCCGACACACACGCCTGCTTATCATCGGATCCGGCCCCGCCGGCTATACCGCCGGCATCTATGCCGCACGCGCCATGCTTGAGCCGGTTCTGGTTCAGGGGATGGAGCCCGGCGGGCAGCTGACCACCACGACAGACGTCGAGAACTATCCCGGCTTTACCGAGGTGCAAGGCCCCGACCTGATGAGCCGGATGGAGGCCCATGCCCGCGCCATGGGCACCGACATCATCACCGACCATATCGGCAGCCTTGACCTGTCGCAGAGGCCCTTCGTTGCACAGGGCGAAAGCGGCACGACATACACGGCCGAAGCGCTGGTGCTGGCCACGGGCGCACGGGCCAAGTGGCTTGGCCTGCCCTCGGAAGACAAGTTCAAGGGCTTTGGCGTTTCCGCCTGTGCAACCTGCGATGGTTTCTTTTACCGGGGGCAGGAAATCGTGGTCGTTGGCGGCGGTAACACCGCGGTAGAAGAGGCGCTGTTCCTGACCAATTTCGCCACCAAGGTCACCCTGATTCACCGCCGGGACGAGCTGCGCGCCGAAAAGATTCTGATCGACCGGCTGATGAAAAATCCCAAGATCGTGCCCTTGTGGAACCATGTCGTCGAAGAAATCGTCGGCACGGATGAACCACTTGGCGTGACAGGGGTGCGGGCCAAGCATGTGAAAACCGGCGAGATCACCGAAATTCCCGCCAAAGGTGTTTTCATCGCCATCGGCCACGCGCCCGCCAGCGAGTTGGTCAAGGACCAGCTTGAAACCCATATGGGCGGCTATGTGAAGGTCGAGCCGGGCAGCACCCGCACCTCGGTTCCCGGCGTGTTCGCGGCCGGCGACCTGACCGATCACGTCTATCGGCAGGCCGTGACCTCGGCCGGCATGGGCTGCATGGCAGCGCTGGATGCCGAGCGCTGGCTGGCCGAGCAGGAAAGCTGAGCGGCGCGCTGCGCTGACCTTGTCATTGGCGCCCCGTATTTCACCACTTCGCATTGCACTGTGGCGAGGCGGTGTTATACGGGGCGCGCGTATTTGCATTGTATCACAATAGACAAGGTTTCGGCCCCATGATGACCCCGAACACGGCCCCCATTCCCGAATTGTATGTTTCCTATGACAGCGCGCAGAAGCTCAAGCACGAGGCGGGCGCGCTGCCCAGCTGGGATCTGACGCCGCGACAGATCTGTGATCTGGAGCTGCTGATGAATGGCGGCTTCAACCCGCTCAAGGGATTTCTGGGGCGCGAAGACTATGAAAGCGTCGTTGACAACATGCGGCTGGCCGATGGCACGCTTTGGCCGATGCCGATCACGCTGGATATCTCGCAAGACTTTGCCGACAGCATCGAGCCGGGCCAGGACATCGCCCTGCGTGACCAGGAAGGTGTGATTCTTGCAATCATGTCGGTGTCCGACAAATGGGTGCCCGACAAGGCGCATGAGGCCGAAAAGGTGTTCGGCGCGGATGACATCGCCCACCCCGCCGTCAACTATCTGCACAACACCGCCGGCCCGGTCTATCTGGGCGGTCAGATCACCGGGCTGCAACAGCCTGTCCATTACGATTTTCGTGCCCGCCGCGACACCCCGAACGAGTTGCGCGCGTTTTTCCGCAAGCTGGGGTGGCGCAAGGTCGTGGCCTTCCAGACACGCAACCCGCTGCACCGCGCGCATCAGGAATTGACCTTCCGCGCCGCGCGCGAGGTTCAGGCCAACCTCTTGATCCACCCGGTTGTGGGGCTGACCAAGCCGGGCGATGTCGATCACTTTACGCGCGTGCGCTGCTACGAGGCGGTGCTTGACAAATATCCCGCCGCCACCACGACGATGAGCCTGCTCAACCTGGCCATGCGCATGGCCGGCCCGCGCGAGGCCGTCTGGCACGGGATCATCCGGCGCAACCATGGATGCACGCATTTCATCGTGGGCCGCGACCATGCCGGCCCTGGCAAGAACAGCGAAGGCGAAAATTTCTACGGCCCTTATGACGCGCAGGACCTTTTCCGCGAATATCAGGATGAAATCGGCCTGGAAATGGTGCCGTTCAAGCACATGGTCTATGTGCAGGAACGCGCCCAATACGAGCCCTGGGACGAAATCGAGGACCGGGACAATGTCACGATCCTGAACATTTCCGGCACCGAGCTGCGGCGGCGGCTACGCGAAGGGCTTGAAATCCCCGACTGGTTTTCCTTTCCCGAGGTTGTCGAACAGCTGCGTCGGCGCTTTCCGCCGCGCAACCAGCAGGGCTTTACGGTGTTCTTTACCGGTCTGTCGGGATCGGGGAAATCGACCATCGCCAACGCGCTGATGGTCAAGCTGATGGAAATGGGCGGAAGGCCCGTAACCCTGCTGGATGGCGACGTCGTGCGCAAGAACCTGTCGTCCGAGCTGGGTTTTTCCAAGGAACACCGCGATCTGAACATTCGTCGCATCGGCTTTGTCGCCAGCGAGATCACCAAGAATGGCGGCATCGCCATCTGTGCCCCGATTGCGCCCTATGCGGCCACCCGCCGCGCGGTGCGCGACGAGATCGAGCAATACGGCGCCTTTGTCGAAATCCATGTGGCGACCAGCCTTGAAGAATGCGAACGCCGCGACCGCAAGGGGCTGTACAAGCTGGCGCGTGAGGGCAAGATCAAGGAATTCACGGGTATTTCAGACCCTTATGAAGTGCCGGAAAACCCCGAATTGCGGCTGGACACCGAAAATGTCAGTGTTGACCACTGCGCGCATCAGGTGTTGTTGAAGCTGGAAAGCATGGGGTTGGTCAAGGGCTGAGCCCACGGGTCAACGGGCTGAAACCGGTTCGGGCTTTTGGTGACTTTGGTGACTACCGCCAGAATGGAGAGGCACTTGCAAGCAGCCCCTGGAGCCTTGCAAGTGCCTTGTTGCCCGCGCTCCGTGGCATCTCGCGCCATTGGGCCAGACGATCAACGACCACCTCTACCGGGCAGGCCGTACCCGTGAGCGGATCGAAATAGCGCGGATAGGCGATCAGGCATCCCCAGATCAGCGCATCCACCGACAACAGCGCCTTGCGTCTGACCGGCACCGGGCCAAGGTCGCGGGTCAAACCCCAGCCCGCGTAAAAGGGCGCCCCGGTGCAGGTAACCCGCTTGCCACGGATCAGGGCCTCGAACCCGATGAGCGAGGTCATCGTCCACAGCTCGTCGACCGCCTCGATGGCGGAAATGGCGTCCACATCCTCAAGTACCGCATCTGCAAGTTCAAGCGCGTCTTCGCGACGAACGGCGCCGGCCCGCAACCCTGCCTCGACATCAGGGTGCGGTTTGTAAAGGATCCGCGCGGCAGGGTTTTCCTTGCGAACCAGACGCAGCAGGTCGATGTTGCGGCGAATCTCTCCTGCGCCGGTCAGAATCGAGGCGTCATCCTCGACCTGCCCCGGCACAAGGATTGTCGGCACCGCGCTGCCCTGCCCCTGGGGAAACTGGCCCAGAACCTTGCCGATATTGTATTTTCCCAGCTTGCGTTCAAGCAGCCGTCTGCGCAGGCGCGCCGCCCTTTGCAGATCGCCAGCGGGCAGGTTTTCGGCATTGTTCAGGATGCGCTCCAGCCGGCTTTCGCTGCGCGGGTCGTAATAGATTCCCAGATCGTCCAGCACCAGAGACAGGGGCGGCACCAGCTCGGCCCCCAGGCCGCGCGAGCGCAGAAAGCCGTCTTCAAGGCGAATGACCGGACGTGCAGGCGCGCCCAGGGCGCGTTCCAGTTCACGGGTCAGCTTGCCTGCCCAGACCAGCGCCGGTGGGCCATCCGCTGGGCCATCCGCGCGTGGCTGTCGCACAAACCGCAGCCCTCTGCCCGCGTCAGACAGGAATTTCCTCAGATGACCGCGCTTCCACAACCGGATCTCATGGGCATCATAGCCGCGGTGATCTTCCCTCCAGGCGCGCGCCTGTGCTTCGAGGGTTTCCAGCACATCCTCGAATTCACACAAACGGTCGCGAAACGGATCATACCAGATCGGGTAGCGCAGCATCGCGCCGGCGAACAGTTCTTCAACCGAAAGGGCCCTTTCGCGACGTTCCGCCGGATATTCGTCATCGGTCAGCCCCCAGCCCGAATAGAACGGGCGGCCAAACACCCGCGGCCGGTGCCCCC
>JAUZRU010000026.1 GCA_030950185.1 Paracoccaceae bacterium
TGATATGTGACAGTGATATGTGAACGACTGCGCTGAAATATTGCTGGAATGCTATGTATAACCATGTGTTTTCCTGATAAATGTCTGAGAAACTCCTGTCGAACACAATAGAGCGAGCAACAGATGGCCGACTCGGGCACCATGGATATCTCGGAACTAAAGGATAACGCCAGCAAGGCCAGCGCCCTGCTGAAGGTCATGGCAAATCAGTCGAGGTTGATGATTCTGTGCAATCTTCTCGAGGGTGAAAAGTCTGTGCAGGAACTTCAGGGCCATGTGGGGTTGAGCCAGTCCGCGCTGTCGCAACAGCTTGCCATCTTGCGGGGGCAGCATCTGGTCAAGACACGCCGGGTTGCCCAGTCTGTTTATTATTCCCTCGCAAGCCCCGAGGCCGAGACGCTGATAACCACCCTTTACCAGATATACTGCGCCGACCAGAAGTGAGTGTGGCACGGGTTGGTTGCCCTGCCAGGCGCCCAAATTTTTTTCCCGGGTGCCCCTGCCCCCTGATGCCTATGATCAAGCGGGCCAGCGCCACCGGTGGTGTAGCAACCCTTGCGCAAAATCTTGTAGCCATTCCAGACGCAATATAATATGCCAATATTTGATTATGTTTTCGCGCGGGGCGAAAACACGCCACCGGACAGAATAATACCGGGGTGGGGCGACAAGGGGGGAAACGCATGATCGACACATGGAAAGAGATCGTGATCGAGTCACCGGGTTTTTACATTGCCTGGGGTGGGCTGCTGATCGGTCTGGCTTTTGGATACATCGTGCAGCGCACCAATTTCTGCACCATGGGTTCCATTTCCGATATCCTGTCCTTCGGAGATTACGGGCGTTTCCGGGCCTGGCTGCTTGCCGGTGCAGTGGCCATTCTTGGCGTGGCGCTGTTGCAGAACATGGGTGTGATGAATGCGGCCGATTCGATGTATCTCAGCCCCAATCTGGCCTGGGCGGCGAATATCGCCGGTGGCCTTATCTTTGGTTTCGGAATGGTGTTTGCCGGCGGTTGCATGAGCAAGAACCTCGTGCGCGCCGGTTCGGGCGATCTGCGTTCGGTCTTTGTGCTGATCGTGACGGGGATCTTTGCCTATATGACGATCGGCGGCTTGCTGGGCCCCCTTCGGGTTGCGGTTTTCGGGCCAGGTACGACCGATCTGGGCGAGATGGGACTGGAAACACAGGGAATTGGCGAGATTGCGGCGCGCCTGATCGGGATTGATACAAACACGGGTTATCTTGCCGCCGTGGCCCTCATTGTCGGTGCGATCCTGATCTTCTGCTTCAAGGATGCAGGTTTTCGCGCCTCGCGCCGCAATATCATCGCCGGTGTCGGGATCGGCTTGTGTGTTACGGCCGGCTGGTTTCTGACCGGGCTGGCGCAGGATGAGTTCGCGGATGTGCCGGTCGCGCTGATCTCGCTCAGCTATGTGCGGCCCAGCGGCGATACGCTGGATTACCTGATGCGCTTTACCGCCTATGGCTGGCCCGGCTTTGGTGTGGTCACGACCTTCGGCGCGCTGTTGGGCGCCTTTATCGGAGCGATCACATCCGGTGGTTTCAGTGTCACGACATTTGCCGACACGGGCGACACGTTGCGCAACATGTTCGGGGCCGCGTTGATGGGATTTGGCGGCGTTCTGGCGCTTGGTTGCACGGTGGGCCAGGGCATGACCGGGTTTTCAACGCTGGCGGTCGGCTCGGTTCTGGCCTTTGCCTCGATCGTGATCGGCGGGGTGCTGGGCATGAAGGCCATGGAGGCCTTTGCCTGACGCCAACACCCCCGCTGCAAAAGATCAAGAAGGGCGGCAGGTTTTCCTGTCGCCCTTTTTTGTGGTCCTGCCGCAGGGTGAGGGCGATTAATCCTCGGGCATCAGCTGTGCCGCGACCTTGAGCGCCATCTTGCGATAGATTTCGGCATGCGGGCCGTCAGGCTGGGAAACCACGATCGGCGTGCCGTCATCCGAGTTGCGCCGAATATCCATATGCAGCGGAACAGCGCCCAGGAACGGAACCTGCAGCTTGCGCGCCTCGTCTTCGGCGCCACCATTGCCGAAGATGTGCGAGCTTTCCCCGCAATGGGGGCAGATGAATGTGGACATGTTTTCGACAATGCCAAAGATCGGCACATCCACGTTCTTGAACATCTTGAGGCCCTTGCGCGCGTCGATCAGAGCCAGATCTTGCGGCGTCGAGACGATCACCGCCCCGGTCAGCGGAACCTGCTGCGCCATTGTCAGCTGGGTGTCGCCGGTGCCCGGTGGCATGTCCAGAACCAACACGTCAAGATTGCCCCAGTCTACTTCGTGTACCAGCTGCATCAGGGCGGAAACGACCATCGGGCCGCGCCAGATGACAGGCGATTCCTCGTCCATCAACATGCCCATTGACATGACTTCGATATCAAAGGCCCCAAGCGGCTTGATACGGTCGTCAACGATTTCGGGTCGGGTTTCGACCCCCAGCAGGCGCGGGATCGACGGGCCATAGACATCAGCATCCAGCAGGCCGACTTTCATGCCCAGCCCCCGGAGCGCCAGCGCCAGGTTGACCGCGGTCGTCGATTTGCCGACACCGCCCTTGCCCGAGGCCACCGCCAGAATGGTTTTCACACCGGGGATCGAGCCGGGCTTGGGCCGCAGGTCAGGGCCTGGGGCGCGTTCCTTCTTGCGGCTCAGCTTGGGGGGCTGCTGTGTCGGGTCGAACTGTTCGGCGCGTTCGGCGGTAAGTGCAACGAGAACGCTGTCAACGCCGTCGATCGAGGCAACGACCTTTTCGGCCTGTTCGCGCAGCGGCTGCAGATCGCCGGTATAGCCCTCGGGCACGGTAATCGAAAAGATGACCTTGCCCTCGTTCACCACGATATCCGAAATCAGACCGAGCGAGACAATATCCCCCTTGAGGCCTGTGGCGGTCACCGTTTTAAGTTTTTCAAGAATCTTGTCTTTCATGGATTCGTCCCAGTCCTGCTATTTCATGCATAGATTAGAATGTTTTCAACTGTAAGACAAGCAAGGCGGCCGGTCGGCGCTACGCGCTGCCGTCAGTCGGGAATCCTGGGCAGATAGCTGCCCTTCTTGGCGATCACGAAACGGCGGAATTTTTCGGTGACTGCGGTCAGGGGCATGTCGCGTCGGTGCATGAGAAACCATTGACGAATGATCGGCACGCCGGGCGCCTTGATCTGGACAAGCCGTCCGTCTGCCAGCTCGTTGGCGACTGTATGGCCCGAAATGAACGCAATCCCCAGGCCGGCGATGACCGCCTGCTTGATGGTCTCGTTGGTTCCCATGCCGACGGTTTCATAGGGCCGGCCTTCGCCCAGCCGGTCGAGAAGGCGCTCCATCAGGATGCGCGTGCCCGAGCCACGTTCGCGCACAAGAAAGGTTTCGTTCAACAGATCGTCGGGCAAAACGTCGCGCCCCGTGGCCAGTCTGTGACCTTTCGGCGCAATGAAGATATGCGGATGCGGGCCCAGAATTTCGGCCGTGACGATGGGCGATCGCGGCGGCCGCCCCATGATTGCCACATCGACCGCACCTTCCATGACATGGGTGATGATCTCTTCGCGATTGCCGATTCGCAGGCCGACCTGGATGTTGGGGTTTTCCTCTTGAAACATGGAAACCAGCTGCGGCGCAAAATACTTTCCGGTGCTGACAACGCCAATCGCCAGATAGCCGAGCTTGCCCTGGCGGATGGATTTTACCTTTTCGTAACAATTTGTTAGCGACGCCTCGATCTGTTTGGTGCTGCGGAACACCTCTTTCCCCGGCGAGGTCAGGCTGGTTTTGCCGTCATTGCCACGCATCATCAGGCGCACACCAAGGTTTTCTTCCAGCAGCTTGAGCTGCGTCGATACTGCAGGGGGGGTCAGCCCCAGCACCTCGGCCGCCGCGGTGAGCGAGCCGTTTTCGGCGATCGCAACAAGGGCGCGCAGCTGCTTGAGGGTGATGGCGGATTCGTTGGTCATAAATTTTTCTAAAAGCGTTTGTGATTTTTTTCAATTTCCTTTTTGTCACGGAACCGTCAAATCGGGGCCAGACATCGCAAGACAACCAGAGGATCGCCCTTATGGTCAAACCCGTCGAGCTGGCCCGGTATCTGGCAGACCACCCCGAAATCCCCAAGGATCTGGGTGATGCCGTTCTGGCCATGACCGAGGTCGGAAAAAGACTTTCCCACAAGATTGCCCGCGGCGCGCTGGAAGGTGCCATGGGGCAGGAGGTTGGCCACAACACCGATGGTGACGGGCAGAAGGCGCTGGATATTATTGCCGACGAGATGTTCTTTGACGCGCTGCGCGACACCGCCGTGCGCTGGTATGCCTCGGAAGAGCGCGAGGATGTGGTCGAGATCAACCCCGACGGCCATCTGGCACTTGCAACCGACCCTCTGGACGGGTCTTCCAACATTGACGTGAATGTTTCCATCGGCACGATCTTTTCCATCTACGAGGCCAAGGACGACCCGGTTGCCAGCTTCCTGCGCCCCGGCACCGAGCAGATCGCCGCCGGCTATATCATCTATGGTCCGCAGACCGGGCTGATGGTGACTTTTGGCAATGGCACACTGTCCTTCATCCTGGATCCCGACCGGGGCGAATTCGTTCTGATCAACGACAAGGTCCGCGTTCCCGAGGCCAGCCGCGAATTTGCGATCAACGCCTCGAACTATCGCCACTGGACCAAGCCGATCCGCGCCTATATCGACGATTGCCTGGCAGGCGAGACCGGGCCGCGCGGCAAGAACTTCAACATGCGCTGGGTGGCGTCGCTGGTGGCAGAAACCCATCGTATCATCAGCCGCGGCGGCATTTTCCTGTACCCGTCCGATGCCCGCAAGGGTTATGAACACGGCCGGTTGCGCATGGTCTATGAATGCGCGCCCATCGCCATGCTGGTCGAACAGGCCGGTGGGCTGGCGACCGATGGCTGCGACCGGCTGCTGGAACAGACGGTCAAGACATTGCATGGCCGCACGCCGCTGGTGTTTGGCACACCGGAAAAGGTGAACCGGGTGGCCACCTATCACGACCTTCCCGAAAACGAGACCTCGGCCCTGTTCAGGGAACGCGGTCTGTTCAGAGACTGAGGATCACGACATGAGCATCAAACATCCGATCATCTCGGTTACGGGGTCTTCTGGCGCCGGCACATCCACTGTCAAGCATACCTTCGACCAGATCTTTCGCCGCGAGGGGGTCAAGGCCGTGTCGATCGAGGGCGACGCCTTTCATCGCTATAACCGCGCCGAAATGAAGGCCGAGCTCGAACGCCGCCTTGCCGAGGGCGACCATTCCTTCAGCCATTTTTCCTACGAGGCCAACGAACTGAAGGAACTGGAAAACGTTTTTCGCATCTATGGCGAAACCGGCAAGGGCCACACCCGGACCTATGTGCATGACGCCGAGGAATCCAGGAAATACGGTGTTCCCCCCGGCGAATTTACTGACTGGCGCGATTTCGAAGACGATTCCGATGTGCTGTTCTACGAGGGCCTGCATGGCGCGGTAAAGACCGATGACATCAAGATTGCCGATTATGCCGATCTCAAGATCGGGGTGGTGCCGGTCATCAACCTCGAATGGATCCAGAAGATCCACCGCGACAAGGCCCAGCGCGGCTATTCGACCGAGGCGGTGACCGATGTCATCCTGCGCCGCATGGATGCCTATGTGAAATGCATCTGCCCGCAATTCACGCAGACCGACATCAATTTTCAGCGCGTGCCGGTGGTCGATACTTCGAACCCTTTTGTCGCGCGCTGGATCCCGACCCCGGATGAAAGCCTGGTCGTCATCCGTTTCGCCAACCCGCGCGGCATCGATTTCCCCTATCTGATCTCGATGATCGACGGCAGCTGGATGAGCCGTGCCAATTCCATCGTGATCCCCGGCAACAAGCTGGATCTGGCCATGCAGCTGATCCTGACGCCGCTGATCTTCCGCCTGATAGACAACGCCCGTCGCGCATAAAGGACGACACCGATGACCCAAGCCAACGAAAAGATGATGGCCAATGCAATCCGCGCGCTTGCGATGGATGCGGTTCAAAAGGCCAATTCCGGCCACCCCGGCATGCCGATGGGCATGGCCGATGTCGCGGCCGTGCTGTTCAACCGTTTCGTCAACATCGATCCCGGCCAGCCGAAATGGGCCGATCGAGACCGTTTCGTGCTGTCGGCCGGGCATGGCTCGATGCTGCTGTATGCGATCAACCATCTGCTGGGCTATGCAGATATGGACATGGACCAGATCCGCAATTTCCGCCAGCTGGGCGCGCGCACGGCAGGACACCCGGAATATGGCCATGCAGACGGCATCGAAACCACCACCGGCCCGCTGGGCCAAGGGGTTGGCACCTCGGTCGGCATGGCGCTGGCCGAGCGCATGATGAATGCGCGTTTTGGTGACGATCTTGTCGATCACTATACCTATGTCATTGCCGGCGATGGCTGCCTGATGGAGGGCATCAGCCACGAGGCCATCGATCTGGCCGGCCATCTGGGCCTTGGCCGTCTGATCCTGCTGTGGGACGATAACGGCATCACCATCGACGGCAGCACCGACATTTCCACCTCGACCGACCAGCTTGCGCGCTTTGCGGCCGCTGGCTGGCATGTGGCACGCGTCGATGGTCACGACAACGACGCCATCGCCGGCGCGATCGAGGACGCACGTGCCGACAACCGCCCGTCGCTGATTGCCTGCAAGACGATCATCGGCTTTGGCGCCCCTAACAAGCAGGGCACCTCGGCCACACATGGTGCCCCCCTGGGCGACGAGGAAATCGCCGCCGCGCGCAAGCAGCTGGGCTGGGATCACCCCCCCTTCGAGGTGCCCGAGGCGGTCTATGCCGACTGGCACGCCATTGCCGCGCGTGGCGCCGAGGCACGCGCCGCCTGGGAGGGGCGCCTCGCCGCGTCACCAAAGGCGGCCGAATTCAACGCCGCCCTCGATGGCAGCATCCGCAATGCGCTGGCTGACGCCATGGCCGCCTACAAGGCACAGCTGGTTGCGGATCAGCCCAAGGTGGCAACCCGCAAGGCATCGCAGATGGCGCTTGAGGTGGTCAATGCCAATGTTGCCAACATGGTTGGCGGCTCGGCCGACCTGACGGGTTCGAACAACACGAAAACCGGCGGCATGAAGACCGTCACCCGCGACGATTACAGCGGTAATTACATCAATTATGGCATCCGCGAATTCGAGATGGCCGCGGCCATGAACGGGATCAGCCTGCATGGCGGCCTGCGCCCCTATGGCGGCACCTTCCTGGTGTTTGCCGACTATGCCCGCCCGGCCATGCGCCTGTCGGCGCTGATGGAGCAGCCCGTTACCTATGTGATGACCCATGACAGCATCGGCCTGGGCGAAGACGGCCCCACCCACCAGCCGGTTGAAACCATCGCCAGCTTGCGCGCCATGCCTAACCTGAACGTGGTGCGCCCGGCCGATGTGGTGGAGACCGCCGAAGCATGGGAACTGGCCGTTGCATCCGACAAGACCCCCTATGTGCTGTGCCTGTCGCGGCAGGGCCTGCCCTGTGTGCGTGATGACGTGTCCGAGAACCTGACTGCCAAAGGGGCCTATGTGCTGCGTGAAACTGATGGCGCGCGCGATGTGACGCTGATCGCCACCGGGTCCGAGGTGTCGCTGGCGCTTGAGGCCGCCGACAAGCTGGCCGCCGAGGGCATCAAGGCCGCAGTCGTTTCCGCCCCCTGTCTGGAGCTGTTCGACCAGCAGGATGCCGCCTATCGTGACGCGGTTATGGGCAGCGCCCCCCGCGTGGTGATCGAGGCGGCCATAAGGATGGGATGGGACAGGTATATCGGCCAGAACGGCACCTTCATCGGCATGTCCGGCTTTGGCGCATCGGCCCCGGCCCCCGCGCTTTACGAACATTTCGGCATCACGTCTGACGCCGCCGCAAAGGCCGCGAAAGCGTTGCTTGGTAAATAAGTACAAGGACGAGAGACACCCATGACACTCAAGGTTGCTATCAACGGTTTTGGCCGGATCGGTCGCTGCGCGGCGCGTCTTATCGTGGAATCCTACCAGGGCGAGATCGAGCTGGTTGCGCTCAACGCCTCGGGGGGTGCTGAAACGCTTGCGCATCTGATGAAATACGATTCAGTTCACGGTCGGTTCAGCGGCGCGGTCGAGCCCGAGGGTGATAATCTGCGGATCAATGGCAGCACGGTGCGGGTGACCGCCGAACGCGATCCGGCGCAGCTGGACTGGGAAGGTGTCGATCTGGTTCTGGAATGCACGGGGGTGTTCAACTCGAAAGAAGCAGCGTCAGCGCATCTCGAGCGCGGTGCCAGCAGGGTGATCTGTTCGGCTCCGGCAAAGAATGCCGACAAGACCGTCGTTTACGGCGTGAACCATGACGTGATTACTGCGCAAGATACGGTTCTGTCGGCGGCCAGCTGCACCACCAACTGCCTGGCGCCCGTCGCCAAGGCAATGCATGATGCCATCGGTATCGAAAAGGGCTTCATGACGACGATCCATGCCTATACCGGCGACCAGCCCACGCTCGACCGCCGCCACAAGGACCCGTATCGCGGGCGCGCCGCCGCAATGTCGATGATCCCGACCACGACGGGTGCCGCCAAGGCGGTGGGCCTGGTTCTGCCCGAGCTGAACGGCAAGCTGGACGGTGCCGCGATCCGCGTGCCCACGCCCAATGTCTCGTGCGTCGATCTGACATTCACACCTTCGCGCAAGACCACGATCGAAGAGGTCAACGCCGCCGCACAGGCCGCGGCACAGGGCATTCTTAACGGCGTTCTTGCCTATGACGAAGACCCCACCGTCAGCACGGATTACAACCACACGACGGTGGCCTCGACCTTTGCCGCGCCGCAGACGCGCATTCTGGATGGCGATCTGGTGCGGGTGCTCAGCTGGTATGACAACGAGTGGGGCTTTACCAACCAGATGCTGAAAACCGCGCTGGTCGCGGGGAGGACGATCTGATGACCATTCACTCGATCACAGAGGTGAATGTTCGGGGCAAGCGCCTGGTGATCAGGGCCGACCTGAACGCGCCGACCAAAGATGGAAAGGTGACCGATGCCACCCGCATCACCCGCTTTGCCGAAGGGCTGAAGCCGCTTCTCGACGCTGGCGCCCGTGCCGTGGTGCTGTCGCATTTCGGCCGCCCCAAGGGGCAGGTCGTGCCGGAAATGTCGCTGGCACCCATTGCTCCGGAACTTGCCAGGGCGCTGGGTGTTGAGGTGACATTCGTCGATGACTGCATCGGTGAAAAGGCCGAACAGACGGCGGCCGCGCTGCAGGACGGGCAGGTCATGCTGTGCGAGAACCTGCGCTTTCACCCGGAAGAAGAGGCCAATGACATGGGTTTTGCCGCCCAGCTTGCCCGCCTTGGCGACCTTTATGTCAATGACGCCTTTTCCTGCGCCCATCGCGCGCATGCCTCGACATCGGCGATTGCTATGATCCTGCCGGCCTATAGCGGCCCCCTGATGGACGAGGAAATCACCGCCCTCACGAACGCGCTGGAAAACCCGCAACGCCCGGCCGTGGCCGTTGTCGGCGGGGCCAAGGTTTCAAGCAAGATTGCGGTTCTCAAGAACCTTGTGAACAAGGTCGATCACGTCATCATCGGTGGTGGCATGGCCAATACGTTTTTCTTTGCCGACGGCCACAATATCGGCAAGTCGCTTTGCGAAGAGGACCAGGTCGAAACCGTGCGCGAGATCCAGGCGCTGGCCCAAAAGGCCGGCTGCGAACTGGTTCTGCCGGTCGATATCGTCTATGCCTTCAAGTTCGCCGACAACGCCCGCAGCTTTATCGCCGATGTGGACCAGTGCCCCGATGACGGAATCATCCTTGATGCCGGTCCGAAATCGGTGGTCCGTTTCCGCAGCGTGCTGGCCGGTGCGCATACGATCCTGTGGAACGGCCCGCTGGGCGCGTTCGAGATGCGCCCCTTCGAGCAGGCGACCAAGCAGGTCGCCCTTGAGGCGGCCGAGCTGACCCGCAGCGGGCTGGCAATTTCGGTTGCCGGTGGTGGCGACACGGTGGCAGCATTGAACATGGCCGGTGTGGCCGAGGATTTCACCTATGTCTCGTCGGCTGGCGGGGCTTTTCTTGAATGGCTTGAGGGCAAGGAATTGCCGGGACTCGCGGCGCTCGATCGCGATCAGGCGGCATAAGGGAGAACAGGAAAATGGCACTGATTACGCTGAGACAACTTCTCGATCACGCGGCCGAAAACGGCTATGGCGTGCCCGCGTTCAACATCAACAACATGGAACAGGGCCTTGCCATCATGCGGGCCGCCGCCAAGGCCGACGCGCCGGTCATCCTGCAGGCCAGCCGCGGGGCGCGTTCCTATGCCGGCGACATCATGCTGCGCCACATGGTGCAGGCGCTTGCCGAGATGTATCCGCAGATCCCGGTGGTCATGCACCAGGACCATGGCAACAACGAACAGACCTGCCTTTCGGCGATTCGCCACGGCTTTACCAGCGTGATGATGGATGGCTCGCTCGAGGCCGACATGAAGACGCCGAGCAGCTATGAATACAATGTCGAGATCACCGAGCGCGTTGCCCGCATGGCCCATTGGGTCGGTGCCAGCGTCGAGGGCGAGCTGGGCGTTCTGGGCAGCCTTGAAACCGGCGAAGCCGCGAAAGAGGACGGTTCGGGCGCCGAGGGCAAGCTGAGCAAGGAAGACCTGTTGACCGATCCCGACCAGGCCAAGGATTTCGTCGAAAAGACCAAGGTTGACGCGCTGGCCATTGCTTGCGGCACCAGCCACGGCGCCTACAAGTTCAGCCGCAAGCCCACGGGCGACATTCTGGCCATCAGTCAGATCGAGGCGATTCACGCCAAGATCCCCAATGTGCATCTGGTGATGCATGGATCCAGCTCGGTGCCGCAATATCTGCAGGATCTGATCAACGAATTCGGCGGTGACATGCCCCAGACCTATGGCGTGCCCGTCGAAGAAATCGAGCGCGGCATCAAGTCGGGCGTGCGCAAGGTGAATATCGACACCGATTGCCGCATGGCCATGACCGGCCAGTTCCGCAAGGTGGCGCAGGAAAATCCCGCGCAGTTCGACCCGCGCAAATTCATGATTCCCGCGATGGACGAGATGGAGAAACTCTGCCTCGACCGCTTCGAGCGTTTCGGCACCGCCGGAAATGCCTCGAAAATCAAGGTCATCGATATCGATGACATGGCCAAGCGTTACGCAGACGGAACGCTGTAGACGAAAAAGGAAACGGCGCTTGCCCCTTCCACAGACCAAGCGCCGTTTCACTGAAAACCAACCCAAGGAGAGACCCCCATGGACCAGTCAGACCGTTATGCCGATCTGAGCCTGAATGAAGCCGATCTGATCGCCGGTGGCAAGCACGTTCTTGTCGCATACATCATGAAACCGAAGCCCGGTTTCGGAAACTACCTGCAAACAGCCGCACATTTTGCCGCCGAAAGCTCGACCGGCACCAATGTAGCCGTGTCCACCACCGATGATTTCACCCGTGGCGTCGATGCCATCGTCTATGAGATCGACGAGGAAAAGGAGATCATGAAGATCGCCTATCCCGTTGATCTGTTTGACCGCAACATCATCGACGGCCGCGCCATGATCGCGTCGTTCCTGACGCTGGCCATCGGTAACAACCAGGGTATGGGCGACGTGGAATACGCCAAGATGCATGACTTCTGGGTGCCACCCGCCTATCAGCGCCTGTTTGACGGGCCTTCGTCCACGATTTCCGATCTGTGGCGCGTGCTGGGGCGTCCGTACAGGAATGGTGGTTTCATCGTCGGCACCATCATCAAGCCCAAGTTGGGCCTGCGCCCCAAGCCCTTTGCCGATGCGTGTTATGATTTCTGGCTGGGTGGCGATTTCATCAAGAATGACGAACCGCAGGGCAACCAGGTCTTTGCCCCGCTCAAGGAAACCATCCGCCTTGTTGCGGATGCCATGAAGCGCGCGCAGGACAAGACCGGCGAAGCCAAGCTGTTTTCGGCAAACATCACTGCCGACGACCATCACGAGATGGTTGCACGCGGCGAGTTCATCCTTGAAACCTTTGGCGAGAACGCCGACCATGTTGCCTTTCTGGTTGATGGCTATGTTGCCGGCCCGGCGGCGATCACCACTGCACGCCGCACCTTCCCGCGCCAGTATCTGCACTATCACCGCGCGGGCCACGGTGCTGTGACCTCGCCCCAGACGCAGCGCGGTTATACCGCCTTTGTGCTGGCCAAGATGGCCCGCCTGCAAGGCGCCAGCGGTATCCATGTGGGCACCATGGGCTATGGCAAGATGGAGGGCGAGCCCGCCGACAAGATGATCGCCCACATGATCACCGAAGACAGCGCGGACGGCCCCTTCTATCACCAGGAATGGTACGGCATGAACCCGACCACGCCGATCATCTCGGGCGGGATGAATGCGCTGCGCATGCCGGGCTTTTTTGAAAACCTCGGCCATTCCAACCTTATCCTGACGGCCGGCGGCGGCAGCTTTGGCCATATCGACGGTGCGGCTGCGGGCGCGACCAGCCTGCGCCAGGCCGAACAGTGCTGGAAAGAGGGTGCCGACCCGATCGAGTTCGCCAAGGAACACAAGGAATTCGCGCGTGCCTTCGAAAGCTTCCCGCATGATGCGGACAAGCTCTATCCCGGCTGGCGCGAGGCGCTGCGGATCAACTCGGCCGCCTGAGCACGACCGGGGTGGGCAGACATGCCCGCCCCATCCCGATACCCCAGAAGGAGGCCATCATGGCATTCGACCGTTCCGTAAAGATCGCACCATCCATCCTGTCAGCCGATTTCGCCAATTTCGGCGCCGAGATCCGCGCGATCGAGGGCCAGGGCGCCGACTGGGTGCATGTGGATGTCATGGACGGGCATTTCGTCCCCAACCTGACCTTTGGCCCGCCCGCGGTTGCCGCCTTTCGCCCGCATGTGAAAACCTTCATGGACGTGCATCTGATGATCGCACCCGTCGATCCCTATATCGAGGCCTACGCCAAGGCAGGCGCCGACATGATCACGGCCCATCTCGAGGCCGGCCCCCACATCCACCGCACGATTCAGGCGATCAAGGCCCAGGGCGTCAAGGCTGGCGTCAGCCTGAATCCAGGCACTCCGGCCGAGGCTATCGAATACCTGCTGGACATGGTGGACATGGTTCTGGTCATGACCGTGAACCCCGGCTTTGGCGGCCAGAAATTCATTCATTCCGGTGTCGAAAAGACCCGCAAGATCCGCCAGATGATCGGCGATCGCCCGATCCATATCCAGATCGACGGCGGCGTGACCCCGGAAACCGCCCCGCTGGTTGTCGAGGCCGGCGCCAATGTGCTGGTCGCCGGTTCGGCCGTGTTCAAGGGGGGCTCGGTGGACAACCCGCAGGTTTACGGCGAAAACATCCGCGCCATCCGTGCGGCCGCCGAAGCCGCGCGCACGGGTTGAACCATGACACCGCGCGCCTTGATCTTCGACGTTGACGGCACCCTGGCCGAAACCGAAGAGGCCCATCGCCAGGCGTTCAACGATACCTTTGCCGAGTTCGGGCTCGATTGGCACTGGAGCCGTGATCTCTACCGCGAATTGCTGAAAACCACCGGCGGCAAGGAACGGATGCGCGCCTATGCGGCCAATCACCTGAATATGGATCCGGCCGAAATTCCGGTGGTCGAGATCCACAAGCGCAAGACCGCCCGCTATGGCGAACGGATCGCCCAGGGCAACGTGCCTCTGCGCCCCGGCATATCGGAACTGCTGCATGATGCCTCGCATCACGGGGTGCGGCTGGCGGTCGCCACGACGACCAACCTGCCCAATGTCGATGGCCTGATCCGCGCAACCCTCGGCGTGCCCGCCGAAGAGCTGTTCGAGGTGATTGCCGCCGGCGACATGGTCAAAAACAAGAAACCCGCACCCGACGTCTATGATCTGGCGCTCGAGGGGCTGGGCCTGCCGGGCGTCGATTGTCTGGCGTTCGAGGATTCCCTCAACGGGCTGAAATCGGCACAGGCGGCGGGCATCCCCTGCCTTGTCAGCCCCAGCGCCTATACCGATAGCGACGATTTCAGTGCGGCGGAATTCGTGATTGATAGTTTTGAACAGGTCAGCCGAATCGATAAACTGAACACACTGCTTGTTCCGGCGTGACCCTGAAAGGAAAACGACATGGCTGCCATTCCCCCGGTTTGCGACTTTGGCTGGAAAGCCCCCGATTTCACCCTGCCCGGCACCGACGGCAAGGTTTATTCCCTGGATGACATTCGCGGCCCCAACGGCACGCTGATCATGTTCATCTGCAACCACTGCCCCTATGTGCTGGCTGTGCTCGATCGCATCATCCGCGATGCGCGCGACCTGCAGGCGCTGGGCATTGGCGTTGCGGCGATCTGTTCCAACGATGCGGTGAGCTATCCGGCCGACAGTTTCGATAACATGAAGAAGATGGCCGAGGAACGGGGCTTTCCCTTCCCCTACCTCCATGACGAAAGCCAGGATGTGGCGCGCGCCTATGATGCGGTCTGCACACCCGATTTCTTTGGTTTCAACGCCGCGAACGAGCTGCAATATCGCGGGCGTCTGGACGAGTCGCGCAAAGAGGCCGCCGCCCCCGATGTTCGGCGTGATCTGTACGAGGCGATGAAGCAGGTTGCCGAAACCGGCCGCGGGCCGACGGATCAGATCCCCTCGATGGGATGTTCGATAAAATGGAAGGATGTGCCATGAAAAAGCCCGTCATATTCGACCTCGACGGCACGCTGGTGGATTCGGCGCCCGATATTCACGCGGCCACCAACGCCTTGCTGCGGGCGATGGGGTATCAGCCGCTGTCATACGATATTGTGCGTGGCTTTATCGGCAACGGTATCCCCAAGCTGGTGGAACGTGTGATGCGGGCCAGCGACATCGAAT
Organism: Paracoccaceae bacterium; assembly: GCA_030950185.1. Taxonomy (GTDB): domain Bacteria; phylum Pseudomonadota; class Alphaproteobacteria; order Rhodobacterales; family Rhodobacteraceae; genus UBA5972. The sequence continues at coordinate 14,945 of JAUZRU010000026.1, forward strand.
TCACCATCGCCCGCCACAAGGGGCTGTGCGCGCAGTTCGAGGCCCTTTACGGAGAACGCCCGGCGGTGAAATCGGTGCTGTATCCGGGCGTGCGGGATGCGCTGGAAACATTGCGGGCGCAGGGCAGGCGTCTGGGGATTTGCACGAACAAGAACCTTGACCTGACGCTTCAGATCATCGAGGCGCTGGAAATCGCTCCCCTGTTTGACGCCGTGATCGGCGGCGACAGCCTTGACGTCAAGAAGCCCGACCCGGCCCCGTATTTCGAGACGCTTCGCCAGTTGGGGGTGGATAGGGCAATTTATGTGGGCGATTCCGAGATTGACGCGGCTACAGCCAAGGCCGCCAAAGCCCCCTTTGCCCTGTTCACCGAGGGGTATCGCAAGGCAGCGGTTGCTGCGATTCCCCATGATTTCGCGTTTTCCGATCATGATCGTCTGGTGTCCATGATCGACGCGATGGAGCAGCAGGAAAGCGCGGCATGAGGATCGGGGGCCAGCCCCCGAACCCCCCGGAGTATTTGGGCAAAGAAGAAGATCAGACGCCGAACACCTGCTGCGCAAAGGCGGGGTAGGGGTCGGCGATTTCCCGCGCTATGGGGCCGCGCAACAGGGCCAGTGTTGCGTTGTCGGGCATTGGCGTTTCGGTGACGTTGTCGGCAAGGTCGAACACAAAGCCGGTGTTTTCGCGCACTTCATCCAGGCTGTGGCCCGGATGGATCGAGATCAGGGTAAAGCGCGCCTTGTCGCGGTCGAACATGAACACGCATCGCCCGGTGACCAGCGCATATGGCCCACCGGGGCGGTGGATTTCGGGTGGGCTGGTGCCTGGCGCGCTGATGAAATCCACCTGATCGACAAGCGTCCGGCGGGTGTGTTCTTCGCGAAACAGGATCACGCGCGGCACGAGATAGTAAAGCATGGCCGAGCCGAACGACCCCGACCAGCGCACGCGGTGGCGGGGGTAGTCCCCGATGCCGACAAGGTTGATATTGGCATGCCCGTCGATCTGCCCGCCGGACAGGAAGAAGGCGCCAATACGGCCCTGCGCGGCGCGGTCGAAAAGCTCGCCCGCGCCGTCGTTGAGGGTTTGCAGGTTGCGACTGTTCAGCACGGTGACCTGTGTCCTGCCCGCTGACAGGCTGCGTTGCAGCAGCGCGGCCGAGCCGGGGATGGGTGAAGAAACGCCCACGGCGACATGCTCGATTCCCTCGAGCATCCGGGCAATGGTAAAGATCAGCAATTCCTGGGGCTTGCAGTCCATCTATGCAACCATCCGTTTTCGCGTCTGCGTTAGGGCCTGTTGAGGTTTAGCGGGTCACACCGGTTTCAGCCCAAATCCACCAGTGCCAGCCAATTTTGCGCAGACAGGGTGGCCCCCTTTCAAGCGAAATTTGCGCCGCAATGGTGGATTTTGGCAAAATCCCGCAGGGACGCAGCGCAAATTGCCCCCAGCGCGCGAATTTTCCCTTCCGATCGGACGATCGTTGCGGTCAAATTCATCACGCTGGAAGCAATTTTCGCCAGCGCCGGTGCGATCCGCTAAACGCCAACAGGCCCTAGCCAGCTGGCAAAGCTTTCTGCATCTCGCGAGGCGGCGGCATATCGCGCCAGTTCCTCGTTGTCGGGTTCGTGGCAGCCTGGAAGCCCCAGAGGCCAGCTGCCCCCTGGCGCACGTGCAATGGCGGTTATGTATAGTGAGGGGATGGTCGCGGGTGCTCGCAGTTCATCGCGCATCAGGTCGGTATCGGTGATCTCTTCGACCGTCACCAATGTCTGCCGCGCGGCATGTGCCATGGTCATCAGCTCGCGCATGGTGCCGATCCAGACATTGCCGTTGCGATCGGCGAGTGGTGCGTGGAACAGCGCGATGTCCGGGGTGATAGCGGGCAGCAGGACGATCGGGTCCGGATCGTCGGCCATGGGGTTGTCGATCACCTGGTAGTCGGGCCGGTATTTCAGCAGGTCAGACCCGATCAGCCCGCGCATCGGCATGAAGGGGATCCCCTTTTCGCCGGCCTGCAGCCCGGAAACCAGAGCCGGGCAGGTGCTGTCGCGCAAGCTGATGCTCCCGGCCTTGACGGCTGCCACAAAGCGCCCCGCCTGGCCGTGTTCGTCCAGTGTGACGCCGGCGCATTCCATGGTGGCAACGCATCCGGCGCCGATCAGCATGTCGGCCTGAATGCCGCTGGTCGGGATGGCGATCAGATGCAGATTGCGCGCCTTGCGATCGATCAGGGCGCGCGTCGCGGCCAGCGCGACCCCGCTGCGCGATGGGGGGATCGCCACCGTGGCACCATCGGGCAGTCGCCCGGCAAGTTCTCTGATCGAAATTTCGGGCATGCATTTCCTCCGGTCGAAACTATCTGCCAGCCAGAGAAAAATGCCAAGAGCTTCTTCTTTGCGGAAATACGCATTTGTGCCGATTGGAACCGGGGCTGTCGCCTAGCGGTTTGCGCCTGGCTGCCAGAGAACGTCATCAGCGCCGTTTCCGTTGGCCACGCGGGCTGCGACAAAGAACCAGTCGCTGAGGCGGTTGAGGTATTTCACCGCCGTGGGGTTGACCGGTTCGGATTCCGCCAGCTCTACCGCCAGACGCTCGGCCCGGCGGGCAACGGTGCGGCACAGATGCAGATGCGCCGCCAGCGCGCTGCCGCCGGGCAGGACAAAGCTGCGCAGCGGCGTCAGATTCCTGTTCATCTGGTCTATCTCGTCCTCCAGGCGTGCGACTTGCGCGTCGTTGACCCGCAAGGGGGGCATTTCGGCGGTTGCGTCCTTTGGCGATTCCGGGCGGCAAAGATCTGCGCCCAGATCGAACAGGTCGTTCTGGATCAGCGACAGGCGCGTATCCATCTCGCCCTCGGCATGCAGGCGGGCCATGCCCACGCAGGCATTGGTTTCATCCACCGTTCCATAGGCGGCAACGCGAGGAGCGTGTTTTGCAATACGGGTTCCGTCACCAAGCGCGGTTTCGCCCTTGTCGCCGGTGCGGGTGTAAATGCGGTTGAGAACGACCATGGGTTATCCCATCTGGCGGCGGATCAGCACGAACAGTAGTATCAGGAGAATGGCAATCGCCTGCGCGGCCACGCGAATACGCATGATCTTGTTGCCGTATTTCCTGTTGAAGGCGCCACCCTTGAGGAATGTGCCCAGCCCGAACAACAGCACGAACCCGACCAGCAGCACGGCGCCGACGGCGAGAAGAAAGAGCGGATCATTGGCCATGACGGCCTCCCATTATGCGAACCTTGCAGGTTCAGTCCGATGCCAAGATCATGTCTGACAGGCGCGTTGGCAAGAGGCGCCGGATCAGATTCGCGCCATAAGTGGGCACGGTGACAAAGTATCGCGCACGCGGACGCGGCGATTCCAGCGCGTGAATCAGCTTTTTCGTCACTGCCGAGGGGGGCAGTTCGAACCGATCCTTCTGGTCGCCTGCATCATACAGCCGTGTCAGCAGCCTGTCGCGGTACAGATCGGCCAGCGCCGAGTCTTCCCAGCGGATCCAGCGGTCGAACTGCTTGCGGGCATTACGGCGGAAATCGGTGGAGATCGGTCCGGGCTCGATCAGCGCGACGTGAATGTTGGCGCTGCGCAGTTCCATGCGCATGACATCGCTCAGCCCCTCAAGCGCGTATTTCGTGGCCACATAGGCCCCGCGCCACTGCATCGGGATCAGGCCCAGAACCGATGAACACTGGACGATCCGCCCGTGCCCCTGCCCGCGCATCGCCGGAATCAGCCGGTTGGTCAGATCCTGCCAGCCGAAAAGATTGGCCTCGAATATCGCGCGCAAGGCATCGCGCGGCAGGTCTTCGACCGCACCGGGGATGGCATAGGCACCATTGTTGAACAATGCGTCCAGCGTGCCATCGGTGTGCGCAAGTATCTGGTCAACAGTCTCGGCGATCGAGCTTTCGTCCTCGTAATCCAGCCGCAGGCTTTCCAGCCCCTCGTTGCGCAGACGCGCGCAGTCGGTTTCCTGCCGGCATGTGGCAAAGACCCGCCAGCCGCGTTTGGCAAGCGCATGTGCGGCGTCATATCCGATGCCGGATGAACAGCCGGTGATGAGGACGGATTTCTGCGTCACCTGTATCTTCCCCTGTTTTTTGGCGTTTCTAACTGCCGGAAAGCAGGGGCACAACCTGCACATGCGGCAATTCCCGCTGGACCGGAATCCGCGCACATATTACACCCCCCACATGGCTGATACCTTTGACACCGACATCCCCACCGGCGGCAGCACCGTTTCCGAGCCCCTTCGGCGCGCCATTGGCGAGCGCTATCTGCAATATGCGCTGTCCACCATCATGCACCGCGCGCTGCCGGATGCCCGCGACGGGCTGAAACCCGTGCACCGGCGCATCCTTTACGCCATGCGCGAGCTGAAACTTTCCTCGACAGGCGCCTTTCGCAAATCGGCCAAGATCAGCGGCGATGTCATGGGCAATTATCACCCCCATGGCGACCAGGCGATCTATGACGCGCTGGCGCGGCTGGCGCAGGATTTCAACGTGCGCTACCCGTTGGTGGACGGGCAGGGCAATTTCGGCAATATCGACGGCGACAACCCCGCCGCCGCCCGCTATACCGAGGCCCGCCTGACCGCTGCCGCCGAGGCCCTGATGGAAGGCCTGGCCGAAAACGCTGTCGATTTCCGCGACAACTATGACGGATCCCTGCAAGAGCCGGTGGTTCTGCCGGCGGCATTTCCCAACCTTCTGGCCAATGGCTCCAGCGGGATTGCCGTGGGCATGGCGACCAACATTCCGCCCCATAATCTGGGCGAGCTGATCGACGCCTGCCTGCACATGATCAAGGCGCCGAACGCACGCCACGAGACCCTGCTGGAATATGTTCCCGGCCCCGATTTTCCCACTGGCGGCGTGATTGTCGAGCCACGCGAAAACATTCTGAACGCCTATCGCACGGGGCGCGGGTCGATCCGCCTGCGGGCGCGCTGGCATAAAGAGGATCTTTCCCGCGGTCAGTGGCAGATCGTGGTGACGGAAATTCCCTATCAGGTGCAGAAATCGCGCCTTATCGAAAAAATTGCCGATCTGATCCAGCAAAAGAAAATTCCGATCCTTGCCGACATCCGCGACGAAAGCGCCGAGGATGTGCGCCTTGTTCTGGAGCCCCGCGCAAAGACTGTCGATCCCACCGTGTTGATGGAAAGCTTATCATCCAGATTCAATTTTTTGAAGAGTGTATTGAATCTTGGAAGGAGGTAAGTGTAGGCTCCATAGTTCTTTGGCTCTTC
>JAUZRU010000027.1 GCA_030950185.1 Paracoccaceae bacterium
GCAACCTGTTCCGATACCGCGCCAAAACCCGCAAGGCTTGCGGAAGTAACGCCCAGCATTTGTTGCTTGGCGGCGTTCGAATAGGTCACGAAACCACGATCGAACACATCAGACGAGCCCGGAATATCGGTGAGCGCGGCCGCAACCATCCCGCCGGTGCAGCTTTCGGCTGTGGCAATCCGCAGGCCCAGCGCCCGTGCCTCGGCCAGAACCTCGGCTGCAAGTTTCATCTCAGCAACCCGTGTGAAATCGCGGCCATTGCCATGACGACGACCGCTGCCATGATGCCGGCAAGCACGTCGTCCAGCATCACCCCAAGGGGCGTTTCCTTGCGGTCGGCCCAGGAAACGGGCCAGGGCTTCCAGATGTCGAACAGGCGAAACATGATGAACCCGCCAATCCACCCCGGATAGGGAAAGATCACCGGATCGACCCCCATGAACCACAGCCCGCCCGACAGCGGCCACAGCGCCAGCCACTGGCCGACAACCTCGTCAATGACGATCTCGCCGGGGTCGTGATCGTCGCTGTCGCGCGTCGCCCGCGCAGTTGCCCACCAGCCGATGAAAAAAAACAGCACGGTCAGCGCCGCAAAGGCGGGAAAGCCTGCGAAACGGTGAACCAGATAGGCCAGCGGAAGCGCCGCCAGCGAACCCATCGTGCCTGGCGCGACAGGGATCAGACCCACATAGCCGAATGTTGTCAGAAATCTGCTCATGTTTTCACCAAAGTCGCGGTGGCAAGCGCCGCGATCCCTTCCTTGCGGCCGGTAAAGCCCAGCCTTTCACTTGTTGTTGCCTTGACCGAGATACGATCCGCGTCGATCCCCGTGATCTGGGCTAGGTTGGCGCGCATCGCCTGGGCATGGGGGCCGATTTTCGGGGTTTCGCAGATGATCGTGCAGTCGATATTGCTGATCGCAAAGCCGCGCTCGGTCACCATTTCCACCGCGTGGCGCAGGAAAATGTCGGATGCCGCCCCTTTCCATTGCGCCTCGGTCGGGGGGAACCACCGGCCGATATCGCCAGCACCAAGCGCACCATACAGGGCGTCTGTCACCGCATGCATGGCAACATCGGCGTCGGAATGGCCCGAAAGCGCGCGACCATGGGCGATCCGAACCCCGCACAGGGTTACATGGTCGCCCTCGGTAAATGCGTGAACGTCAAAGCCGTTGCCGGTGCGGATATCCATTTCTTTTCCCAACAGGTTCTCGGCCAGCGCGAAATCGTCCGGCCCGGTGATCTTGATGTTGCGCGCGCTGCCTTCGACGATCGTGACCTCGTGACCGGCCGCGCGGGCGGCGGATACATCGTCGGTGGCCGCGTCCTTGAGCATCTGATGGGCCTGCCGGATCAGATCAAGCCTGAAACCCTGCGGCGTTTGCGCGCGAAACAGGCGCTCGCGCGGCACGACGCCCGAGACCGTGCCCCCGGTTCCCTGCCACAGCGTGTCGGTCACCGGCATGGCCGGAGCCGCCGCACCGGTTTCGCGCATGGCGTCGATCACGCGCGAGATCAGCGCAAGATCGACCAGCGGGCGCGCCGCATCGTGGATCAGCACGTGATCGGCGCCTTGGCCGCTGATGCTTTCCAGACCCGCAGCGACCGAGTCTGACCGTTCCTTGCCGCCGTGGCAGGTGGCCAGGGGGATGCCATCAACATGGGGCGCGATGATAGCCTCGAAGCGCGCCTCGTCATCCGGGTGCAGAACGACCGTGATTTCCGCTATGTCGGGATGGGCGGCAAGCGCCCGGATGGCACGCGCCAGAACGGGGATGCCCTTGAGGGTGCGATACTGCTTGGGCAATCCGCCGCCTGCGCGCAGGCCGCGTCCGGCAGCAACGATCAGGGCGGCGATGGTCATGGGCTCGGCTCCTTGCTTGTTGGTTCCTTCTAGGCAGGGCGCGGCGGCAAGGCAACGGAGGGGGCAGTTGATCTGATGCGAAAAAATGCCTATGCAAGTTGGAACATGCCCAAGGAATAAGCAGATGACCATAAAACTGGCAGGCGTTTCGCTGGATCCGCCTGTTTTTCTTGCGCCGCTGGCCGGGATCACCGATTTGCCGTTTCGAAACCTCGTGCAGGAATTCGGGGCGGGGCTGGTCGTGTCGGAAATGGTTGCCAGTCAGGAAATGGTGCAGGCCCACGCCCCGACCCGGGCGCGCGCCGAGCTTGGCCTTGGCGTTGCCAATACCGCTGTGCAGATCGCCGGGCGCGAGGCCCGCTGGATGGCCGAGGCCGCGCGCATGTTGCAGGGGCAGGGGGCGCGGATCATCGATATCAACATGGGGTGCCCCGCAAAAAAGGTGACGGGCGGGCAGTCGGGTTCGGCCCTGATGCGCGATCCCGACCTCGCGCTGCGCCTGATAGAGGCGGTGGTTGCTGCGGTCGAGGTGCCGGTCACCCTCAAGATGCGGCTGGGCTGGGATGACGACAGTATCAACGCCCCCCAACTTGCCCGCCTGGCCGAAGGCGCCGGCGTGCAGATGATCACGGTGCATGGGCGCACGCGCTGCCAGTTCTACAAGGGGCGTGCCGATTGGCGCAAGGTGGGTGAAGTGGTTCACGCCGTCGGTATTCCGGTCATCGTCAATGGCGATATCATTGATACCGCAACCGCCCGCATGGCGTTGCAACAGTCGCGCGCTGCGGGGGTCATGGTCGGGCGCGGGGCGCAGGGCGCGCCTTGGCGGCTGGCGGAAATCGCCTCGACGCTGTTTGGTGCGCCGGCACCTGAAATTCCCCAAGGTGACGCGCTGGTTGCGCTTGTCCGCGGGCATTACATGGCGATGCTTGATTTCTACGGGCAGGAGCTTGGCGTCAAGGTCGCGCGCAAGCATCTGGGCTGGTACATGGATCACGCCCCGGTGGCCCCGCCGCTGCGGCGCGCCATCCTGACGGAAAACGATCCGCAGCGTGTTCTGGATCTGCTTGGGCAGATCGCCGGAATGCAGAGGCAGGCGGCATGAGCATGACACAGACCGATCAGGTCTGGCAGGCGCTGCCGATCCCCGGCTTTCTGGTGGATGGCAGCGATCGCGTGGCCCAGATCAACCCCGCGGCCGAAAACTTTCTGAACACGGGGCGAAAGTCGCTGACAGGGCGCCCGTTGAGCGATTGCCTTGCTCTGGACGCGGATATTCCGCCGCTGCTGGCGCGTGTGCGGGCAGGGCAGTCGGATCTGTTCCTGCATGATGTGACCTACAGGCGCACGGGCGAGGTGCCTGTCCTGTGCGACCTTCAGATCGCCCCGCTGATTGATGGCACCGACACGATTTTGGTGCTGCTGCATCCGCGCCAGATCAAGGGGCGCCTCGGTCGTGCCCTGCGCCCCAAATCCGTGGCGCGTACCGCCATCGGACTTGCCGACATGCTGGCCCACGAGATCAAGAACCCGCTGGCCGGCATCACGGGTGCCGCGCAGCTGCTGGCCATGTCGCTGGGCAAGGAGGATCAGGAGCTGACCGACATGATCCTTCAGGAAACCCGCCGCGTTGTCGATCTGTTGAAGCAGGTCGAAAAATTCGGCGATCTGCGGCCTCCCAAGAGGCGGCCGGTGAACATCCATGACCTGCTGGAACGCGCGCGCATGTCGGCCAGCCTTGGGGTGGCTTCGGCAATGACGTTTCGCGACGAATACGACCCGTCCCTGCCGCCGACGCTTGCCGATCCCGACCAGATGATGCAGGTCTTTGCCAATCTGTTTGCAAATGCCGCACAGGCGGCCGGGTCTGACGGGGGCACGATCACCATCCGCACCTATTTCGAGCTGGGCCTGCGCCTGCGTTCGGCTGATGGCGGACGTTCCGTTCCCTTGCAGGTCGAGATCATCGACGATGGGCCCGGCATCCCCGAGGCGATGCTGGATTCGGTTTTCGACCCGTTCGTGTCGGGGCGCGAGAACGGCACCGGGCTGGGCCTGGCGCTGGTTTCCAAGATCATTGCCGAACATGACGGAACCATCGTCGTGTCGTCGCGCCCCGGGCGAACCGCTTTCCGCATCTCATTGCCCGTTGCAGGGGACGAACGAAAAACGGCCTCGGCCAAGACGTAACAGGAAAAGAGGTATCTGATGGACGGAACCGTCCTTGTCGCCGATGATGACCGCACGATCCGCACCGTCCTGACGCAGGCATTCACGCGGGCGGGCTGCAAGGTGCATGCGACCTCGTCCCTGACCACATTGCTGCGATGGGTCGAAGAGGGGCGCGGCGATCTTGTGGTGACCGATGTGATGATGCCCGACGGCAACGGGCTGGAAATGCTGCCCCGTATCAGGCAGCTGCACCCCGGTCTGCCGGTGATCGTGATTTCCGCGCAAAACACCATCATGACGGCCATCCAGGCGGCCGAGGCCGAGGCCTATGACTATATGCCCAAGCCGTTCGACCTGCCCGACCTGATGAAACGCGCGGCGCGCGCCCTGGAACAGCCGCGACAGGTGGCAGGCCAGAATGCCAAGGTCCGATCCGGTGACGAATTGCCCCTGATCGGGCGCACGCCGGTCATGCAGGAACTCTATCGCCTGGTGGCCCGGGTCCTGAACACCGACCTGCCGGTGCTGATTTCTGGCGAAAGCGGTACCGGGAAATCGCTGATCGCGCGCGTGATTCACGATTTCAGCGACCGGCGCAGCCTTCCCTTCGTGGTGGCGGGTGCCGCCGAGCTCGAGGATATCGGCGCCCTGCACGAGATCATCACACGCGCGGGTTCCGGGGTTCTGCTGCTTGAAGAGCTGAGCGACCTGACCCCGACCATGCAGGCGCGCCTGGTCCGCAGCCTCGATTCCCTGGGCAACAACGCGCCACGCCTGCTGGCGACTACCCAGGCCGACCTGTCACAGCTGGTCGAGGAGGGGGCCTTCAGGGCCGACCTCTATTACCGGCTTTCCGTGGTTTCCCTGGATGTGCCGCCGTTGCGCGCGCGTGTGGATGACATTGCGCCGCTTGCCAGGCATTTCCTTGCCCAGCTCGACCATGATCAGGGCGGCGACAAGATACTGTCGGATGAAGCCCTGGAACAGATGCGCAAATATGTCTGGCCGGGCAATGTGCGCCAGCTTGAAAATACGGTCAGGCGCCTGGCGCTGACCTGTCCGCAGCGGGAAATAACGGGTGCCGATTTTCTTGCAGTTCCTGGATTGTCCGATCAGAGACTGGGCACATTACAGCGTTCGGGTGGTGAAAAACTCTCGGATTCGATTCGGGCACATCTGCAACGCTATTTCGATCTGCACGGCGAAACCCTGCCTCCAAGCGGCCTTTATGCACGAATCTTGCGGGAAATGGAGCGCCCCTTGATAGAAATTGCGCTAGAGGCATCCGGCGGGAATCAGGCCAAATGCGCTGATTTGCTTGGAATAAATCGCAATACGCTGCGGAAAAAGATTGCCGAACTGGATATAGAGGTGACACGTCGGCGCAAGTTGGTGTAAGAATGTCACAGTAACTGTGGTTTTTTTGAGAGTCTGCGGTGGCATTCGGGCCCGATCACGACATTTTACCCATCTCTGGGCGATCCCCTGCTTCATGTAACGGGCCTTTCCGTGCCGGTATGAGGGGGCGGTGATGAGCGCACTCAGCCTGTCCCGCATGGGGAATCGCCTGAACCGCCTGCGCAAGGAACGGAGCGTGCGCAACATGGCCACACTTGGCCTTGTGCTGCTGGGTCCAACGCTTGCGGTTGCAACCTTTGGCGCGCTCAACCTGTTCGAAAAGGGCAGCCCCACAATCAGCCTGCGTTATGTGCTGCTGGCCGATCTGGTCTATGTGCTGGTGGTGGCCGCACTGGTCATGCAGAGGGTTGCACGCATGGTGGCCGCCCGGCGTGCCAAATCCGCGGGCTCGCGTCTGCATATGCGGCTGACCGGCGTATTCGCCATCATCGCATTGATCCCCACCATTCTGGTTGCGGTGTTTGCGACCGCGACGCTGAATTTCGGGCTTGAGGGCTGGTTTTCCGACCGTGTCCGCATGGTTGTCGGAAATTCGCTCAGGGCGGCCGAGGCCTATGAGCGCGAACACCGCGTGGCGCTGATCCACGACGCGCAGGCGCTGGCGCGTTTTCTGGATTCGGCCAAGCGCCTCAACCCCCTGCTGTCCGAGGGCGAGCTGCGGCAACTGCTGACCGAAGGCCAGAAGCAAAGCCAGCGGGGCCTGCGTGTGGCCTTTGTCATCGACGGGGCGGCGCAGCTGATTTCGCGGGGAGAGCGCAGCTATCTGTTTGACTACGAACCCCCCAGCAATGCCGAGATCGCCCGCGCTGCCGCTGGTGAAACCGTCGTGATCCGCGACTGGAACAACAACGAATTTCGCGCTCTCGTCAAGCTGCGCGAATATCCCGATCGGTTTCTGTATGTGTCGCGCAATGTGGATGGGGCAATCCTCAACCTGCTTGACGAAACCAAGGATTCGATTGCCCTGTATCAGCAGCTTGAAAAGGACAGGGGCCGCCTGCTGTTCGAATTCGGCCTGATCTATCTTGGCTTTGCGGTGATCGTCATTCTGGCGGCGATCTGGCTGGGCCTGTGGTTTGCCGAGCGCCTGTCCCGGCCGGTGGGCCGCCTGGCCGGCGCGGTTCAGCGCGTCGGTGCAGGCGATTTTGACGTGCGCGTGCAAGAGGAAGAGGGCGACGACGAAATCGCCATGCTCAGCCGCGTATTCAACCAGATGACGCGCCAGCTCAAGACCCAGCGCGACGCGCTGGTGGAAACCAATGCCCAGACCGAGGCGCGCCGCCGCCTGTTCGATTCGGTTCTGACCGGGGTCACCACCGGCGTCATCGGCCTTAACCAGAAGGGCGAGATCGACCTGATGAACCCGGCGGCGATGAAATTGCTGGGGCTGGAAAGAAAACGGGATGTCGGCAAGCCCTTGCGCGATCTGGTGCCGGAATTCGCCTATCTTTTCAAGGAACTTGACGAGGGCAGGGGCCAGGTTGCCCAGCAGGAGATTCAGCTGACCCGTGCCGGAACCGGCGAAAACCTGCTTGTGCGTATTGCTACCCGCACGAACCAGGCTGGCGATCTGGAAGGCTATGTCGTGACCTTCGACGACGTGACCGATCTGGTTTCGGCCCAGCGCATGGCCGCCTGGGGGGATGTCGCGCGTCGCATCGCCCATGAGATCAAGAACCCGCTGACCCCGATCCAGCTTTCGGCCGAGCGCCTGAGACGCAAGTTCTCCAAGGTGCCGGGGGTCGATGTCGAGGCGCTGGAACAATATACCGAGGTGATCGTCCGTCAGACCCAGGACCTGCGCCGCATCGTCGATGAATTCTCGCGTTTTGCCCGCATGCCTGAACCCGAGAGGCGACAGAACGACATCGTCAAGCTGGTGCGCGATGCCGTCCTGCTGCAGGAAAACGCGCTGCCCGCGATTCACCTCAGCCTGCTGTGCGATGCCGATGAAATCTGGGGCCATGTCGATGCCACGATGATTTCACAGGCCCTGATGAACCTGATCAAGAATGCCGGAGAGGCCGTCGAGGCCAGGATCGAACAGGCGCCTGACAGCTATGAACCCGAAATTCGCGTGGCCGTCTGGCAGGATGGTAGCAACACCATCATCACGATCGCCGACAATGGTATCGGCCTGCCGGAAAACCGCGCCCGCCTGTTCGAGCCCTATGTGACCAACCGCGACAAGGGCACCGGGCTGGGGCTGTCGATCGTGAAGAAGATCATCGAGGAACATGGCGGCACGCTGGAACTTGTGGATGCCGAGATATTCGAGGGCAACGACCACCGCGGCGCGATGGCGCGGATCGTTCTGCCCATGACAAGCCTGACCCGCCCCAAGGAGGGCGGCCGGAAAGTGGCCTGACAGCCGGATGAGGAAGACAGATGGGTGACATACTGGTCGTAGATGACGAAAAGGACATTCGGGAACTGATCGCGGATATCCTGCAGGACGAAGGTTATACCACGCGGCTGGCTGGCGATTCCGACAGCTGCATGCGGGAAATCAATCGCGAGCCGCCGGATCTGATCATTCTGGATATCTGGCTGAAAGACAGCCGGATGGACGGGATCGACATTCTCAAGACCACCAGGCGCGACAACCCCGATGTGCCCGTGGTCATCATCTCGGGGCATGGCAATATCGAAATCGCCGTCGCCGCGGTCAAGCAGGGCGCCTATGACTTTATCGAAAAGCCCTTCAATATCGACCAGTTGCTGGTGGTCATCAACCGCGCGATGGAAACCTCGCGCCTGCGCCGGGAAAATGCGCAGCTGAAACATTCGGATATCACGTCATCGGTGATGATCGGCTCCAGCCCCGCCTTTCGGGCGCTGAAATCCCAGCTCGACAAGGTGACACGCACCAACGGGCGCGTGATGCTGACCGGGCCGGCTGGCGCCGGAAAGGAGGTCGCCGCACGCTATATTCATGCCAATTCCGACCGCGCGAAATACCCGTTCATTTCGGTCAATGCCGCAACCATCGAGCCCGACCGCATGGAAGAGGTGCTGTTCGGACGCGAAACCCTTGAACGCGGCACCGAACCGGGGCTGCTGGAGCAGGCCCATGGCGGGATCCTGTTCTTTGACGAGGTTGCCGACATGCCGCTTGGCACCCAGTCCAAGATCCTGCGCGTGCTGGTCGAACAGCAGTTTCAGCGCGTTGGCGGTGCCGACAAGGTGCGGGTCGATCTGCGGGTGATTTCCGCAACCAACAAGGACCTTCAGGAAGAGATCCGCCAGGGCCGTTTCCGTGAAGAGCTGTATCACCGGCTGAACGTGGTGCCGATCCAGGTGCCCTCGCTGGAAACCCGGCGCGAGGATATCCCCGAACTTGCCCGCCATTTCATTGCCGAGCTGAACCGCACCCAGGGCCTGCCCCTGCGCGAGCTTACCCCCGATGCCGAGGCACTGTTGCAGACCATGCGCTGGCCCGGCAATGTGCGCCAGCTGCGTAACGTGATCGAGCGGGTGCTGATCCTTGGCCCTGATTCCGGGCCGATCGAGGCGCGAGAGCTGCCCGAAAATGATGTCGGTGGCGATTCGGAAAACGGTTTCGGCCTGCCCGCCAGCCTGGCAACATTGCCCCTGCGCGAGGCCCGCGAGATGTTCGAGCGTGAATATCTGATGACCCAGATCAACCGCTTTGGCGGCAATATCTCGCGCACCGCATCATTTGTCGGGATGGAGCGCAGCGCCCTGCATCGCAAGCTGAAATCGCTCAATATCGTGACCACCACCAAATCGGGCGCCCGGATCGCGACCGTGCAGGAGGGGGTCGAAAACGGCTAATATGCGGTTTACACGCTGTTTTACCTGAACGCCCGGCCGCTGCACCCGCTGCCGGGCGTTTCCGTTTCCTTGCCGCTGCTGCGGTGGCATCCCCACCCGTGCCCGCCCGCGCCTGTTGCCCTGTGATTGCTCTGCGTCTGCGCGGCGACATGTTACAATTCCTCTGATATTGCCAATAAAAATGTAATATGGTACTTGTATGCGTGATTGAAAGTCAGCTTGTCGTCACCGATTGGGGGGAACATGGCCGAAAATCTGACCGCAGGGCAGTCGAGAACCGTCACCGTGACGGTGGACAAGGACCGCACCATCGATTTCATGGGGGACGAGGCACGCGTCTATTCCACGCCCTCGCTTGTGCGCGATATCGAACATGCCTGTCGTGACCTGATCTTTGACAACACGCCCGAAGGGCAGGACTCGGTGGGGTCCATGGTGCAGGTCTTTCACATGGCGCCGACGCTTCTGGGCATGGATGTCGAGATCACCGTCACCATCAAGGAATGTGACGGCCGCCGGGTGCTGTTCGAGGTCGAGGCGCGCGATCCCGTGGACAAGATCTGCAAGGGCACGCATGAGCGTTTCGTCGTCGATGTCGCCAAGACCGCCGAACGCCTGAAGGCAAAGGCGGAAAAGGCGCGACAATCCTGAGTCCCACGCGGAGGGCACGGTCATGGCAGAGGTGGCAGGGAAAGACAGCGAAAAGGTCGTTTCATACTGTTACCAATGTGTGGCCGGGCCCGATCTGCTGAAGGTCACGACGCAGGACGGCGTGCCCACCATGGTCGAGCCGAATTTTTCGGCCGCCACGATTCATCCCGCTGGCGGGAAGGTTTGCGTCAAGGCCTTCGGTCTGATCCAGAAAACCAACAACCCCAACCGCATCCTGACCCCGATGAAGCGCACCAACCCGCGCAAGGGCCGCGACCAGGATCCGGGGTTCGCGCCGATCAGCTGGGACGAGGCGCTTGATATCATCGCGGAAAAGCTGAACGAGGCCCGCAGCAAGGGGTTGCTCGACAATTCGGGCTTTCCGCGCGTTGCCGCCAGTTTCGGCGGCGGCGGCACCCCGACCGCCTATATGGGCACATTCCCGGCCTTCCTGGCCGCCTGGGGCCCGGTGGACATGAGCTTTGGCTCGGGCCAGGGGGTCAAGTGCTATCATTCCGAACATCTGTATGGCGAGCTGTGGCACCGCGCCTTTACCGTCAGCCCCGATACCCCGCTGGTCGAGCTGGTGATTTCCTTTGGTGCCAATGTCGAGGCCTCGGGCGGGGTGTGCGGGGTGCGCCGGCACGCCGATGCCCGTGCCCGCGGCGTGCGGCGCATCCAGGTTGAACCGCATCTGTCGATCACCGGCGCCGCCTCGGCCGAATGGGTGCCGATCCGCCCCAAGACCGATACGGCCTTTCTGTTTGGCATGCTGAACGTGGTGCTGCATGAAGAGGGGCTCTCGCGTCTTGATGTGCCGTTCCTCAAGCACATGACCTCTTCGCCCTATCTGGTGGCGCCCAACGGGTTCTATCTGCGCGACCCCGATAGCGGCAAGCCGCTGATCTGGGATCTCGGGCGCAACGCGGCAGTGCCTTACGACACCCCCGACACCGACCCGGCGCTGGAGGGGGAATATACCGTGTCCGGCCTTGAAACCGGGCCTGATGATGTTGCTTGGCATCACCGGGATATCGGCTGCCGGCCCGCATTTTCCCTGCTTCAGCAGCATGTCGAGGGCTGGACTCCCGAATGGGCGGGTGACATCTGCGGCGTGGCGCCCGACAAGATCCGCGAGGTGGCGCGGGCATTCCTTGACCACGCCCATATCGGCGAAACCATTGAAATCGAGGGTCGCACCCTGCCGTTCCGCCCCGTGGCCATCAGCCTGGGCAAGACGGTCAACAATGGCTGGGGCGGGTATGAATGCTGCTGGGCGCGCACCTTGCTGGCCTGCCTCGTTGGCGGGCTCGAGGTGCCGGGTGGCACGCTGGGCACCACGGTGCGCCTGAACCGGCCAGCCGATAATCGCTGGTCCAGCGTCACGCCGGGGCCCGATGGCTTCATGCATTACCCGATGAACCCGACGAAAAAGGGCGAATGGCATTCCAGCTCGCGTTCGCGCCATGCGCACCAGACGCTGGTGCCGCTGGCGGCCAACTCGCCCTGGTCGCAGGCGCTGGGGCCGACGCATCTGGCCTGGATGATGCAGCAGAAGGGTTTTGACAAGCTGCCCGAACCCACGCGCCCCGATGTGTGGTTCGTCTATCGCACCAATCCGGCGATCTCGTTCTGGGACACGAATGCCGTGTCAAAGGTGATGGCCGATTTTCCCTTCACCGTCTGCTTTGCCTATACGCGGGACGAAACCAATCACATGGCCGATATCCTGCTGCCCGAATGCACCGATCTGGAAGGCTTGCAGCTGATCCGCATAGGCGGGTCGAAATATGTCGAACAGTTCTGGGAATATCAGGGCTTTGCCCTGCGCAACCCGGTTGCCCCGCCGCAGGGGGATGCGCGTGATTTCACCTGGATCGCGACCGAACTTGCCCGCCGCACGGGCCTGCTGGAAAAATACAATGCCGCGATCAACAAGGGCGCGGCCGGTGTGCGCCTGTCTGGCGAGAACTTCGATTTCTCGCTGTCCGAGGAAGACCCCCATGAGGTCGAGGAAATCTGGGACAATATCTGCCGCGCCGCCAGCGCCGAGCTGACCGGCGGCAAGGAAAGCCAGGGGCTGGATTATTTCCGCGAACATGGTTTTCGCGTGGATCGTTTCCCGAAAGAGCAATGGTATCTGTATCCAGCCCTGCAGGAACAGGGGTTGCGATTCGAGCTGCCCTATCAGGAACGCCTGCTGCGCGTGGGCCAGGAACTCAAGGCGCGGCTGCACGAGGCGGGCATCACATGGTGGGACCGCCAGCTGCGCGAATACGAGGCCATGCCGCACTGGCAGGATCTGCAGAAGATCTGGGAAGACGCGCTTGAAAAGGGCTTTGGCGTCAAGATTGATGACTATCCTTTCTGGCTGCTGACGGCGCGCTCGATGCAATATTCATGGGGCGGCAATGTGGGCATCCAGATGATCCACGAGGTCGCCGGCAATGTCGCCGGTCATGGCGGTGTGGTGATGAACCCCAAGGCCGCCGCCCGCCTTGGCGTGAGTGAGGGTGACATGGTCGAGGTTTCCTCGCCTTTGGCCAGTACCAAAGGGCCGGTGATCCTGCGCAATGGCATCCGGCCCGACACCTTGCTGATGCTGGGGCAGTTCGATCACTGGGCAACGCCCTATGCGAAAGAACATCGCGCACCGTCGATGAATGCGCTGACACCCATGATGCTTGAACTCACCGACGCCACCGGCTCGGGCGCCGATATCGTCAAGGTGCGGGTGAGCCCGCTGGGAGGCAGGAAATGACCCGCTATGCCATCGTCGCCGATCTCAACCGCTGTGTCGGCTGCCAGACCTGCACCGCCGCCTGCAAGCACCAGAATGCCACCGCCCCCGGCGTGATGTGGCGCAAGGTGCTGGATTTCGAGGCCGGCACATTCCCGGATGTGCGCCGCGCATTCGTGCCTGTCGGCTGCATGCATTGCGACGAACCGCCCTGCCTGGATGTCTGTCCCTCGACCGCCACGAAAAAGCGCGCCGACGGGATTGTCACCATTGATTACGACATCTGCATCGGCTGCGCCTATTGCGCGGTGGCCTGCCCCTATGACGCGCGCTATCGGGTGGACGAGGCGCGGCCCGCCTATAACGGCAAGGGAAGGATGCGCCACGAGGCGTTGCGCGAAGATCCCGCCCGCCTGGGCGTGGCTCAGAAATGCACCTTTTGCGTCGATCGCATTGATGCGGGCATCAAGGCCGGTCTGGTGCCGGGCACGGATCCCGAGGCAACACCGGCCTGCGTCAACTCCTGCATTGCGCAGGCGCTGACATTTGGCGATATCGACGACCCCGACAGCAATGTGTCGAAACTTCTGCGCGAAAACCGAACCTTCCAGATGCATGAAGAGCTGGGGACCGGGCCGGGCATATTCTATCTGTGGGACCGCGGGCGCAATGGCGTCGTGCCGGATCAGTCGCCCGAACTTGTGCCCGACCCTGTGGGCCTTGATCGCGTGTCCCCGCGCCTGCAAAAGAACTGGGACTGGCGGGCAGCGGCGAATTTCGTCTTTGGCGGGGCTGGTACGGGGCTGATGCTGGCCGCGGCGCTGGACGGGCTGGTTGATGGCCCTTCGCGCGTGCTGCTGTTTCTGGCGCTGGCGCTTGTGGGGGCGGGGCTGCTGTGTGTCTGGCTGGAAATCGGGCGCCCCTGGCGGTTTTTCAACGTCTATCGGCATGCGCGGCGTTCCTGGATGACGCGAGAGGCCCTGGCGGCGCTGCCCTATTTCGCCTTTGGCGGGCTGGGCTTTCTGCTGGCCAATGAATGGCTGGCCCTGATCGCCGCCGGTTTCGGGCTGTTTTTCGTCTATGCGCAGGGCCGGATATTGCATGCGGCCAGGGGAATTCCGACCTGGCGGTCGCCGCGTATCGTGCCGCTGATCGTGCTGACCGGCCTGACCGAGGGGTTTGCGGCCCTGACGATTGTGGGCCCCCAGGTCGGCGCCGGCGCGTCCTCCAGTGTCTATGCCGCCGCCATGCTGACCCTGCTTGTCGCGCTGCGCCTTGCCGCCTGGCGCGCCTGGCGCCAGGGGCTGGAACAGGAAGGGGCGCCCATGGCCAGCCTCAGGGCGCTTGATGCAAGCGGGCTTTCCCTTTCCACGGTCAACCAGATTGCCGTCGTCGCGCTTGGAGTGGCCTCATTCGTCTTGCCCGGCTTGCTCCCTCTTGCCGGGCTGGCAGCATTGCTGACCGGATGGGCCTTCAAGTATCGGCTGGTGACCCGCGCCGCCCATATGCAGGGCTATGCGCTTGCGCGCATGCCTGCCCGTGGTGGGGGCAAGGCGGCGCGGGGCATCAAGCCGGGCTGGTGGAGGGCTGCATGAATCTTGCGCTCAACCATCGCGACCCCGCGCGCGGCAGCGGCGGGATGGAACGCTCGTTCGCGACCGAGGTGCAAAAGCTGCGCCTTGGCGAGGGGGAAATCTTTCATGGCGAGGCGATCCTTGCCATCACCAAGGCGCTGCTTCAGGCCGGTGTTGCCTATGTGGGGGGCTATCCGGGGGCGCCGGTTTCGCATCTGATGGATGTTCTGGCCGAGGCCCGCACCCCGGTGCTGGAGCCCATGGGCATCATGTTCGAGCAATCCGCATCCGAGGCGGGCGCCGCGGCGCTGCTGGGGGCCTCGATCCATTACCCCTTGCGCGGGGCTGTCACGTGGAAATCCATCGTCGGCACCAATGTGGCATCGGACGCGCTGTCAAATCTGGCCTCGGCGGGCGTGAAGGGCGGCGCGCTGATCATTGTCGGCGAAGATTACGGCGAAGGCGCCAGCGTCATCCAGGAACGGACCCATGCAACGGCACTGAAATCGTCACTGCCGCTGCTGGATCCGCGCTATGACATGGCGCGTCTGGTCGAGCTGACCGAAACCGCCTTTGACCTGTCCGAGGCCTGCCACCTGCCGGTGATCATGTCGCTGCGCATCCGTGCGGCCCATATGAGCGGCAGTTTCACCTGCAAGGACAACCGCCCGCCGCCCTATGGGGCGCATCGGCACCTGCCGGGTGCGGTGCAGGATTACGACCGCATCGTGCTGCCGCCCTCGATCTATGAACATGAACGCGACAAGGTCGAAAACCGTCTGCCGGCGGCGCGCGCATTTATCCGCGCCCACGGCATCAACGAGCTGATTGACGGCAGTCGCTCCAATATCGGCATCATTCTGCAGGGCGGGTTGCACGGCCCGGTGATGCGGGCGCTGGCCCTGCTCGGCGCGGGCGACGCGCTGGGCAACAGCAAGGTTCCGCTGCTGATCCTGAACGCGATCCACCCGCTGCTGCCCGACCAGATCACCGATTTCTGCGCCGGAAAGGATGCGGTGCTGGTCATCGAGGAAGGCAACCCTGCCTTCATCGAACAGGAAATCCGCGCGCTGGCGCAGCAGGAGGGGCTGGAAACCCGGATATTTGGCAAGGGCCTGCTGCCTGTTGCAGGTGAATATACGCTGGATGTGGTGCGCAAGGGGGTTGCCAATTTTCTGGCGGCCAATGACCGGGGCCGCGGTGGCCTGGGCGCGCGCGCGAAAAAGGCGCTGAAGGAGGCCGAGGAAAACAGGATTCAGGCGGCAAGGCTGTTGAAGGTTCCGCCGCCGCCAAGGCCGCCCGGTTTCTGCACCGGCTGCCCGGAAAGGCCCGTCTTTACCGCGCTCAAGCTGTTGCAGAAGGAACGGGGCAAGATCCATGTGTCATCCGATATCGGCTGTAATACATTTTCGACCCTGCCGCCCTTCAACACGGGCTCGACCGTGCTGGGCTACGGGATGAGCCTTGCCTCGGGCGGGGCGGTTGGCGCGTCGATGGACCAGCCCACCGTTGCGGTGATGGGCGATGGCGGTTTCTGGCATAACGGGCTGAGCACCGGCGCGATCAATGCCCGCTGGAACGGCCATGATTGCGTGCTGGTGGTGCTGGAAAACGGCTATGCCTCGGCCACGGGCCAGCAGCATGTGCCCTCGACCGGCTCGACCCCCTGGGGCAAGCGTATCCGCCTGTCGATCACCAACATGCTGCGCGCGATCGGTGTGCGCTGGCTGAAACGGGTCAACTCCTACGACGTGCCCGAAACCCTGCGCACCTTGCGGGCGGCCTTTGACGCACCCGAAAAGGGGCTGCGGGCGGTGATTTC
Source organism: Paracoccaceae bacterium (assembly GCA_030950185.1). Taxonomy (GTDB): domain Bacteria; phylum Pseudomonadota; class Alphaproteobacteria; order Rhodobacterales; family Rhodobacteraceae; genus UBA5972. The sequence goes on from JAUZRU010000027.1 coordinate 16,043, forward strand.
CGACAATGAATGCATGCTTGCACGCCAAAGGCGCGAACGCATCCGCCGCGTTGCCGACCAGCGCGCGGGCAAGCCTGTCAGCGTTGCGAAATTCGGGGTCGATGCCGCAATTTGCAGCGCCGATCATTCCTGCATGCGCCTGTCGGGCTGTCCGTCGCTGACGCTGGGGCCGGTGGCCGACCCGCTGCGCGAAGGCCCTCCGGCGATGGTTGACGACAGTTGCCTCGATTGCGGGCTGTGCGGATCCGCCGCCCATGCCGCGGCGCTGTGCCCGTCATTCTATCGCGCCGAGGCGTGGAAGAACCCGCCGCGCTGGCGCAGCGCGTTGTGGCGCGCGGAACGGAAGATCATGCAGGCATTGGGGGCGACATGAGCAGGATCACCCGACCCCTGGCCGTTCTGGTATCCGCCCTTGGCGGGCAGGGGGGCGGTGTGCTGACCGACTGGCTGAACGCGGTGGCGCTGGCGCGTGGTGTGGCGGCGCAATCGACCTTTATCGCCGGTGTTGCCCAGCGCACCGGCGCAACCACCTATTATTTCGAGGTCTATCCGGACCTCACCCCGCAGGATCATCCGGTCTTTTCCATCCACCCTGCGCCGGGGGCCGTCGATCTGCTGGTCGCTTTCGAGCCGACCGAGGCCGCGCGCGCCCTCTCCGCCGGGCTGATCGGACCGGAAACCACCGTGATTGCGGCCGCCGGGAGGGTTTATTCCACGGCCGAAAAGATCATGGGTGGCGACGGGCGGGTCGATGTCGTGTCGGCATTGCAGGCGGTTGCCGCGCGGGCTGGCCGGTTGGTGCTGGTGGACATGAGTGGTGCCGCGCGCAAGGCGGGCGCACATCCCAATTCGGTGATGTTCGGCGCCATGGCGGCAAGCGGCGTTCTGCCTTTCGATGCTGCCGAATGCCGCGCCGCGGTCGAGGCCGGCGGCAAGGCGGTCAAGGCCAATCTGGCGGGCTTTGATGCGGGCGTCTCGCTGAGCGCGCTCGAACTGGACGCGCTGGCCGAGGAAGCCCCCGAATACCGCGACGCCCCGGCCCGGTTTCTGGGAGATCTGGCCGGCCTGCCCGAGGTTCTGCGCCCGGTTGCGGGCCACGCGCTTGCCCATCTGTGTGACTATCAGGATGCTGCTTACGCCCGGCTTTACCTTGAACGTCTGCGACGGATCATTGCCCTTGATGATGCGCAACAGGGTTATGCGCTATCGCTTGCGGTTGCTCGCCGGCTGGCCGCGTGGATGGGTTTTGACGATGTGATCCGGGTTGCCCAGGTCAAGACGGCACCCGGCCGGATGCAGCGCATCAGGCGTGAACTTGGCGTGCCCGACGACCTGCCGCTGGTGGTGCATGACTATCTGAAACCGGGGCGCGCCGAATTTGCAGACCTTCTGCCCTGGGGCGAGGGTGGTGACGAGGCCCCGCGCCGGCCCGGCAGCGGGCTGAAACTGAGGATCCGCACATCGGGTCTGCCAGGCTGGCTGATGATGCGCGCGCTGGCGGGCCTGCGCCCTCTGCGGCCAGGGATGCGCCGCTATCGCCACGAACAGGCCCTGATCGAGGGCTGGCTTGGGGCGATCTGCCGTGCGGCCCCGCAAGATCCGGCCACCGCGCTGGATATCGCCAACCTTGCGGTCTGGGCTCGCGGCTATGGCGAAACCCGTGCACGCGGTTTGCGCAATATCAGGGGCCTTCTTGGCGCGAACACGACCGACCCCGAATACAAGAAGCGCCTGAAGGCCGCGCTGAATGCGGCACGCGCAGATCCCGACATGGAGGTAATCTGAAATGACACGGCAATCCCCGTCCGCACCGGATTTCATGTTTGAACCCGAAGTCGAGACAATGCCCCGCCCGGCGCTGGCGGCGTTGCAGCTCGAGCGTCTGCGCTGGTCGCTGGAGCGCGCCTATGACAAGGTGCCTCATTACCGAAAGGCGTTCGATGCGGCCGGGGTGAAACCCTCTGATCTGAAATCGCTGGCCGATCTCGCGAAATTCCCCTTCACGGTCAAGACCGACCTGCGCGACAATTATCCCTTTGGCATGCTGGCCAATCCGATGAACGAAATCGCCCGTCTGCATGCGTCCAGTGGCACGACCGGCAAGCCGACCGTTGTCGGCTATACGCGCGGCGACCTCGATCGCTGGGCCGGGCTGATGGCGCGCTCTTTCGCAAGCGCGGGCGCGCGGCCCGATGATATCGTTCACAACGCCTATGGCTATGGCCTGTTCACCGGCGGGCTTGGCGCCCATGCCGGGGCCGAGGCGCTGGGCTGCACGGTGGTGCCGATCTCGGGCGGGGGAACCGAGCGGCAGGTGACGCTGCTGCGCGATTTCGGCGCGGGTGTGCTTTGTGCAACGCCGTCCTATGCGCTGAACATTGCCGAGGTCGGCGAAAGGATGGGGGTGAACATCGCCGATCTGCCGGTGCGCGTCGGCCTGTTCGGGGCCGAGCCCTGGTCGGACGAGATGCGCACCGCGCTGGACAGGCGTCTGGGGCTGAAGGCGGTCGATATCTATGGCCTGTCCGAGATCATGGGGCCGGGGGTGGCTTGCGAATGCGACACCGCCCGCAACGGGCTGCATGGCTGGGAAGACCATTTCCTGTTCGAGATCATCGACCCCGAAACCCTGGAAGTGCTGCCCATGGGCGAGGCGGGCGAGCTGGTCATCACCACGCTGACCAAGGAAGCGCTGCCCATGATCCGCTATCGCACCCGCGACATCACCCGCCTGACGGACGAGCCCTGCACCTGCGGGCGCACGCATCTGCGGATCATGCGGGTGACCGGGCGCGATGATGACATGCTGATCATCCGTGGCGTCAATGTCTATCCCAGCCAGGTCGAGGCGGTTCTGGTCGGCCTCAAGGGGCTGGCGCCGCATTATCAGATCGTGCTGACCCGCGAGGGCAACATGGACGCGATGACCGTCGAAACCGAGGCCGCGCCCGATACCGATCTGGGCGAACAGGCGCTGGTCGACAAGGCGGGCGAGGTGCGCCATCACATCAAGTCGATCATCGGGGTGAGCTGCAACGTGGTCGTGCGGCTGCCCGGCGAGCTCCCCCGATCCGAGGGCAAGGCCGTCCGGGTCAGGGATCTGCGCGGCAAATAGCGGGGGCGGCAAGGTGATCCGACCGCCCAGATGAAATGCGCGGGTGGTCAGTTGTCCATCTTGAGGGCGTTGATGAAGGCGCTTTGCGGGATTTCCACCTTGCCGAACTGGCGCATCTTCTTCTTGCCCTTCTTCTGCTTTTCCAGCAGCTTCTTCTTGCGCGTGACATCCCCGCCATAGCATTTGGCGGTGACATCCTTGCGCAGGGCGCTGATGGTTTCGCGTGCGATGATGCGCCCGCCAATGGCCGCCTGGATCGGGATCTTGAACATGTGCTGGGGGATCAGCTGTTTCAGCTTTTCCACCATGGCGCGGCCGCGGGCTTCGGCCCGGTCGCGATGCACCATGACCGACAGTGCATCCACCGGCTCGTCATTGACCAGAATCGTCATCTTGACCAGATTGTCCTGACGGTAGCCGGCCATCTGATAGTCAAAGCTGGCATAGCCCTTGGTCACGCTTTTCAGCCGGTCATAGAAATCGAACACCACCTCGTTCAGCGGCAGGTCGTATACCACCATTGCCCGGCTGCCCGCATAGGTCAGATCCAGCTGGATGCCGCGGCGGTCCTGGCACAGCTTCAGCACGTCGCCGAGATATTCGTCGGGCACAAGGATCGTGGCCTTGATGCGCGGTTCCTCGATATGGTCGATATGGGTGGGGTCCGGCATGTCGGCCGGGTTGTGCATCTCGATCACGGATCCGTCGCGCATGTGGATCTGATAGATCACGCTGGGCGCGGTGGTGATCAGTTCGATCCCGTATTCGCGTTCAAGCCGATCGCGGATCACCTCGAGGTGCAACAACCCCAGAAAGCCGCAGCGAAAGCCAAAGCCAAGCGCGGCCGAGGTTTCCATTTCGGTCGAAAAGCTGGCGTCGTTCAGGCTGAGCTTGGAAATGGCATCGCGCAGATCCTCGAACTCGGCATTGTCCACCGGGAACAGGCCGCAGAAAACCACGGGCTGGCTGGGGGCAAAGCCGGGCAGGGCTTCGTCGCAGCCGCGTTTTTCATGGGTGATGGTGTCACCGACACGGGTATCGCGCACCTGCTTGATGCTGGCGGTCAGAAAGCCGATCTCGCCCGGCCCCAGCTCGCCGGTGTTTTCCATCGCCGGGCGAAACACACCGACGCGGTCAACCGGATAGACGGCATTTGTCGACATCATGCGGATGCGGTCGCCCTTTTTCAGCACGCCGTCAATCACCCGCACCAGTACGACAACGCCCAGATAGGCGTCATACCAGCTGTCCACCAGCATCGCCTTGAGCGGCGCGTCACGGTCGCCTTGCGGCGGCGGCAGGCGCTTGACGATGGCCTCCAGCACCTCGGGGATGCCTTCGCCCGTCTTGGCCGACACCAGAATGGCCTCGGACGCGTCGATGCCGATGACATCTTCGATCTGTTCGCAGACGCGCTCGGGCTCGGCGGCGGGCAGGTCGATCTTGTTCAGCACCGGCACGATCTCATGGTCGGCGTCCAGCGCCTGATAGACGTTGGCCAGCGTCTGCGCCTCGACCCCTTGCGTGCTGTCAACCACCAGCAGGCTGCCTTCGACCGCGCGCATGGATCGGCTGACCTCATAGGCGAAATCCACATGGCCCGGCGTGTCGATCAGGTTCAGGATATAGGTGTCGCCATCCTGCGCCGTGTATTCGATGCGCACCGTGTTGGCCTTGATGGTGATGCCGCGCTCGCGCTCGATATCCATGGTGTCCAGCAGCTGGGCCTCCATGTCGCGATCGGCAACCGTGCCGGTGCTCTGGATCAGCCGGTCGGCAAGCGTGGATTTTCCGTGGTCGATATGGGCCACGATGGAAAAATTGCGGATATGGGACAGGTCGGTCATGGGATCGGGATATGAGGGGGTTTGCGGCACCGGTCAAGGGCTTCGGGCATGTTTGAGGGTCTGCGTCCCCATCTGGGGCGGGGAATGGCGCGATCCGTGGCGTATCGGGCGCATGGCCCGGGGTTCAATCGCCCGAGAGGCTGCAATTCTTCGGCGGCACAAAGCTGTATTCATAGGTGCTGGTCTTTCCCGCCAGATTTCTGCGCAAGGGCAGCGTGATCCTGTTGCTTTCCTTGACCCCGAAGGCCTGCCGGATGGTCTTGCCAGTGCCGTAAGGGGGTTTCCAGACAAGGATTCCGCCTTTCGAGATCGCGTTCTTGCCCTGCGGCGATTTCATGTCGGGGTCGGCAAGCGACGAAAACGCCACCAGTGCCCTTGGCGCATAGGCCGCCACCAGGGTGGAAACGGTTTCCTGCCCCAGAACAAAGCCGGGGCCGCAGGAAAACCCGGCGTCCCAGCGCACCATCAGCTCGGCCGCCAGCGCCGGGCCCGGTTCTTGCGCCTTGCCATGGCCCGGCCCGAACAGATAGCCCGCGCCCGCCGCCAGATAGACCACCGCCCAGAACAGGCCCGCAACCCGGATGATGCGGGGGGCAAGACGCGCGACCCGCTCGCCAGGGAGGAACCAGAGCAGCGCAATGACAACAAAACCCGCAACAGGCGTCTGATAGCGTATCTTGAAATCGGCCCCCAGAAATGCGGCAAGCAGGGGCAGCAGCGCCAGCAGCGCGACCAGCAGCAGAAAATGCCGAAACGGCTGCGGGGCCTGGGGCAGCCCGCGCTGTCTCAGCGCCGGGGCAAGAATGAACACCCCCGGAATGACCAGCAGGAATGGCGCGACGATCACCGCAAGAACCGATTCCGATACTGCCCCGATGCCCCCGGCGGCTGGCGCAACCTTCTGGCGGATGAATTCCAGATGGTCAGGGTGGCTCCACAACCAGTAGAGATGCGGTGCCGCGACGATGAAGGCGACAATTACCGCCAGCCACGGCCCCCTTGCCAGCCAGATCCTTCGCGTATCGCGGTCGATCAGCGATGCAAGCACCAGTGCAGCCATCAGCAGCAGCACGTAATATTTCGTCAGACATGCCAGCCCCAGCGCGACGCCCATCAGCAGCCAGTTCCGGGTGCGCATGGGGTCGCGGATCGCGCCAAGATACCACCAGACGGCCGCAGGCCATGTGATCAGCTGCGCAAGATCCTCGTTCAGGGAAAACCCCGGCACGGACCACACCGTCATCAACACCGAGGTCAGCAGCACCAGCGCCACAAGCTGCAACCGCGCGGGTTCAAGAAACAGGCGCCCGATCCTGACCAGAAACCAGATCGCCCCGATATTCAGCAGGGCCTGCAACAGCACGGCGCTCCAGGCGTCATGCAGGGGAATCAGATGATTTACCCATGCCAGCCACGAGGAAAGCGGCGGGTGGCGGTCGGTTCCCAACAGCGGAAATTCCGCCACCAGCGCGCTTAGCCGCCGGATGTCAACGTGATAGGTCGGCAGCACGAGGGCAACGATGAACACGGGCGCCAGAAAGATTGCGACAAGAACCAGTATCTGGCCCCGCGTCAGCCCGGCAATCACCTTGAAAGTGAAGCGACTGTCAGATTCCCGCCTGATCATGCGACCGGCGCCCATATCAGCCCTGTCACTGCCGGGGCCGGTCGTGGCGGGGAAGGGAAAAGCTGATCGGATTCACTCATGGCCACGGGATATGAACGCCCCCGTGCCGGTGGTCAAGGCCCGCTGCCTCGCCGCTTCTTCTTTGCCCAAATACTCCGGGGGGTCGCGCCTGCGCGACGGGGGCAGCGCCCCCATTGCCGCCCTTTCAGCCGCGCGCATCCCGTTTCACCATGTCGGCGGCCCTTTCGGCAATCATGATCGTGGGCGCATTGGTGTTGCCGCCCGGGATCAGGGGCATGACCGAGGCATCGACCACCCGCAACCCGTCAACCCCGCGCACCCGCAAGCGGGGGTCCACTACCGCCATGTCGTCCACCCCCATGCGGCAGGTGCCGACCGGGTGATAGATGGTGTCGGCACGGGCGCGGATATGGGCCTCCCATTGGGCATCGGTCATGTTGTCATGGGTGTGCAGCTCCTTGTGGCGCCAGTGTGCCATCTCAAGGCCGGTCATGATCTCGCGGGTCAGTTTCGCGCCGCGGATCAGGCCGTGAAGATCGCGTTCGTCCGACAGGAATTGCGGGTCGATCAGGGGGGGTGCCAGGGGGTCGGCGCTGTTCAGCCCGACGCGGCCGCGCGAATGGGGACGCAGCACGCAGACATGGCAGGAATAGCCATGCCCCATATACAGCTTGCGCGCGTGATCCTCGACCACGGAAATCACGAAATGCAGCTGGATGTCGGGGCGCGGCAGGTCGGGGCTGCTGCGGATGAACGCGCCGGCCTCGGCAAAGGGGGTAGCGATCATGCTGCGCCCGTCGCGCCGCCAGCGCAGGATGTGGCGGATCAGATTGACGCCGCCGCGCAGGGAAATGCCGAAATTGTCGGTGTCGCGCGTCTTCCAGGCCAGGATGAAATCCAGATGGTCCTGAAGGTTCTGCCCCACCCCCGGCAAGGCGTGGACAACCTCGATTCCATGGGGTTTCAGCTCCTCGGGCGCGCCGATCCCCGACAGTTGCAGCAATTGGGCCGAGTTGAACGCGCCGCCGCACAGGATCACCTCGCGCCCGGCGCGGATTTCATGACTGCCGCTGCGGTCGCGATAGCACACCCCCACCGCGCGCCGGCCTTCCATGATGATTCGGGTCGCATGCGCATGGGTGATCACGCGCAGATTGGGCCGCCTCATGACCGGGTGCAAATAGGCCGCGGCGGCCGAGCACCGCTCGCCCCGGCGGGCGTCGTCAAAGAACTGGGTCACCTGAAACAGCCCGGCGCCTTCGTTGTTGCCACGGTTGAAATCGTCGCATTCCGGGATCTGGGCTGCCGCCAGAGCCGCGACAAAGGCGCGAGAGATCGGGCGCGGTGCGTGCTGGTCGGTGACCTGCAGCGGGCCGTCCGCGCCGTGAAATTCGTCGGCGCCCCGGCTGTTGGCCTCGCTGCGGATGAACCAGGGCAGCACGTCTTCCCATCCCCAGCCGGTGCAGCCCTGTTCCGCCCAGCCGTCGTAATCGTCGCGATGGCCGCGCAGATACAGCATGGCGTTGATCGCGCTCGACCCGCCCAGAGATTTGCCCCGGGGCTGATACCCGCGCCGCCCGTTCAGCCCTGGCTGCGGCACGGTTTCAAAGGCCCAGTTGTTGATTTTC